>NZ_JALAYA010000019.1:0-261066 GCF_026796395.1 Bacillus sp. T17B1 | reverse complement strand
CGTTTTCTCTACAAGCTGAGGATACTCTTCGAAGAGTATCCTTTTTGTTATGAGGAGAGAGAATAATTCCCACCGTTCCTCAAATGATATAGAAGAGGTGAAAGCAGATGCTTCAAAAACCGGTGCAGCTTTTATTGTGGGTGGCAATTTGTTTGCTGGTCCTGTTAACAGTGTACGTCTTTTTTATGCTTGATATGTTATGGTCGCCCTTTTGGCTCGTCATAAAAACGATCTTTATTCCTTTAATCATTTCCATTTTTATTTCTTATTTATTGATCCCGGTCACGGAGTGGCTGCACGGCAAAGGATTGCCGAGGACTTTGAGCATCCTTGTGATTTATGTTCTTTTTTTTGGCGGAATTGGCTGGGCGCTGTATAAAGGGGTGCCTGTTTTAATTGTGCAGCTGACGGATTTATCAGAAAATATACCTATGTTTGCCGAAACATATAATGGGCTCCTTCTTCACGTGCATAACCATACTGATGACTGGCCTGACGGCATGCACCATCGTATAGATAAATTGATCCGCCAGACGGAGGCGTTTTTTGCGGGAACGATAGAAGGTGCAATCAGCGGGATCCGAAACGTGCTTGATTATTTCTTAATTGCGGCAACAATTCCTTTTCTCGTGTTCTATATGGTAAAGGATATTGAGTTGATGAAAAAGACAGTATGGTACTTGACTCCGAAGTCGTGGAGAAAGCGGGGAAGCGCCTTTTTACGGGATGTGGATGACTCCCTTGGCGATTACATCCGCGGCCAGCTTCTGGTCTGCTTGATTCTCGGCGTGATGGCGGGCCTTTCGTTCTGGATATTCGGACTTCCGTATCCGTTGATCTTGGGTCTTATTTCTGGGATAACAAATGTCATACCGTATTTTGGTCCGTTTATTGGAGCGATTCCTGCGCTTTTAATTGCGATGACGATCTCAGTCAAAGCGATTCTTGTTGTGGTGATTACAGTGTTTATTCTGCAGTTTATGGAAGGGAATATCCTCAGTCCGTTCATTGTCGGCCGAAGCCTTAAAATGCATCCTGTCGTTATCATGCTCGCGCTGCTTGCCGGAGGAGAGCTTGCGGGAATCGTCGGAATGATTCTGGCTGTTCCTGCGACGGCTGTTTTAAAAGTGATGATGATCCATTTTTTACGGATGAGGACGGAGCATTGACATTGGCGTGCAGCTTGTCTATAATTTCTCGTAGAATACATACGAATCTCGAGTGACGGATCTGAGTACGCCGAAGCCCTGTTAAAGAGAGAAGCTCCGTAAGCTGAAAGGAGCTTTATCAGAAGATCGGAGGAAGCTAATCCTGAGTGCAGTTAATCACTGCCGCATATCCTGCGTTACAGGGTAAAAGGTGACGGGCGAATGTAAGGCCCGTAATCAGGGTGGTACCGCGAGACAGCTCTCGTCCCTGTGTAAACGCGTGGTTTGCATAGGGGGAGGGCTTTTTTGCTGTCACTGAAGAGAATTTCGATTTTTATAGAGGAGGAAATACAATGAAACACTTAACTTCTGCGGAAGTGCGTCAAATGTTTTTGGATTTCTTTAAAGAAAAAGGACATGCGGTAGAGCCAAGCGCGTCATTAGTGCCTCATGAGGATCCTTCACTGCTTTGGATCAACAGCGGTGTTGCGACGCTGAAAAAATATTTTGACGGCCGTGTCGTTCCGGAAAATCCAAGAATCGTAAACGCTCAAAAAGCGATCAGAACTAACGATATAGAAAATGTAGGGAAAACTGCGCGTCATCACACATTCTTTGAAATGCTTGGAAACTTTTCCATCGGCGATTATTTCAAAGAAGAAGCCATTACATGGGCGTGGGAGTTTTTAACGAGTGACAAGTGGATCGGTTTCGACAAAGAGCTTCTCTCTGTTACGGTTCATCCTGAAGATGAAGAGGCTTATGAGTTTTGGGCGAAAAAAATCGGTATTCCTGAGGAAAGAATTATTCGCCTGGAAGGGAACTTCTGGGACATCGGTGAAGGACCGAGCGGACCGAACACGGAGATCTTCTACGACCGCGGTGAGGCATATGGAAATGATCCAGAAGATCCGGAGCTTTACCCAGGCGGAGAAAACGACCGTTACCTGGAAGTATGGAATCTTGTGTTTTCTGAGTTCAACCATAACCCTGACGGCACGTACACGCCGCTTCCGAAGAAAAACATTGATACGGGCATGGGGCTTGAAAGAATGGTATCTGTCATCCAGAATGTCCCGACAAACTTTGATACCGATTTATTTGTTCCAATCATCAAAGCAACAGAAACCATATCTGGTGAAACATATGGCACAGACAATGTGAAAGACACTGCGTTTAAAGTGATTGCCGACCACATCAGAACGGTTGCGTTTGCTGTCAGTGACGGAGCGCTTCCGTCAAATGAAGGACGCGGCTATGTATTAAGACGTTTATTGCGCCGGGCTGTGCGTTATGCCAAAACGATCAACATCCACCGTCCGTTCATGTACGATTTAGTGCCAGTTGTCGCTGAAATCATGGCTGATTTCTATCCTGAAGTGAATGAGAAATCGGATTTCATCGCAAAAGTCATCAAAAATGAGGAAGAGCGCTTCCACGAAACACTTAATGAAGGGCTTGCCATCCTGTCAGAAATGATCAAAAAAGAAAAAGACAAGGGCAGCAGCGTTATTTCAGGTGCTGATGTGTTTAAACTGTACGATACGTACGGATTCCCGGTTGAGCTGACTGAAGAATACGCGGAAGACGAGAACATGACGGTTGACCATAAAGGCTTTGAAGAAGAAATGAATCAGCAGCGTGAACGGGCAAGAAATGCTCGCCAGGATGTCGGCAGCATGCAGGTTCAAGGCGGCGCATTACGCGACGTGACCGATGAAAGCACATTTGTCGGCTACTCTCAAATAAAAACTGATGCTAATGTCATTGTGCTTCTTCAGGGCGGCCAATTTATTGATGAGGCCCATGAAGGAGAAAGCGTACAAATTATTCTTGATGAAACACCGTTCTATGCAGAAAGCGGCGGCCAAATCGGGGATAAAGGCTATCTCCGCAGCGAACAGGCAATAGTGAGAATTAAAGACGTGCAAAAAGCGCCGAACGGCCAGCATGTGCATGAAGGTGTTGTTGAGAGCGGTACTGTTCAAAAAGGTCTGCATGTTACTGCTGAAGTTGAAGACCATATGAGAAGCAGCGTCATTAAAAACCATACGGCAACGCATTTATTGCATCAGGCACTAAAAGACGTTCTTGGAACTCATGTTAATCAGGCGGGATCTCTTGTGACTGAAAACCGTCTTCGTTTTGACTTCTCGCACTTTGGCCAAGTGACAAAAGAAGAGCTTGAGCAAATTGAAAGAATCGTCAACGAAAAGATCTGGGCGAGCATCCCGGTCAATATCGACTTGAAGCCGATCGCTGAAGCAAAAGAAATGGGAGCGATGGCTCTATTCGGCGAAAAATACGGGGACATTGTCCGGGTCGTTCAAGTCGGAGATTACAGTTTAGAGCTGTGCGGCGGCTGCCATGTCAGAAATACAGCAGAAATCGGCCTGTTTAAAATCGTTTCTGAATCTGGAATCGGAGCAGGCACAAGACGGATTGAAGCTGTAACGGGACAAGGCGCTTACATCGAAATGAACAGCCAGATTTCAGTATTAAAGCAAGCTGCTGACGAGCTGAAAACAAATATCAAAGAAGTGCCGAAACGAGTAGCGGCTCTGCAGGCTGAACTGAAGGAAGCACAAAGAGAAAATGAATCTCTTCTTGCGAAACTCGGCAACGTGGAAGCAGGAGCGATCCTGTCAAAAGTAAAAGAAGTTGACGGCGTGAGTGTCCTTGCGGAAAAAGTAAATGCAAAAGACATGAACCATCTCCGCACAATGGTTGATGAACTAAAAGCAAAGCTTGGCTCTGCGGTGATCGTGCTTGGTGCGGTACAAAACGATAAAGTCAATATCTCTGCCGGAGTCACAAAGGATCTCATTGAGAAAGGCCTGCATGCCGGCAAGCTGGTCAAACAAGCTGCGGAAGTTTGCGGCGGAGGCGGCGGAGGCCGTCCGGATATGGCGCAGGCAGGCGGCAAACAGCCGGAAAAATTAGAAGAAGCTTTGGCTTCTGTAGAAGATTGGGTGAAATCCGTTTTATAATTTGCTTATGTAGTGTAGAATGATGGTAAGATTAGGACCCCAGGCTGAACTTTGCCTGCGAATTTGGGAAAGAGGTGCAAAACGGTGAGCTCGTTTGATAAAACGATGAAATTTAATTTCTCCGATGATTCTGCTGAGACTAACGTAAATGAGGTGCTGATTACAGTGTATGACGCGCTTCAGGAAAAGGGCTACAATCCAATCAATCAGATTGTCGGATACTTGCTGTCAGGTGATCCCGCTTATATTCCTAGGCATCGTGACGCTCGCAATTTAATTCGCAAACTTGAAAGAGACGAATTAATCGAGGAATTGGTGAAGTCTTATTTAGAACAGCATAAAGAGGCGTAAATTAAAAATGAGAATATTAGGACTCGATTTAGGAACCAAAACACTCGGTGTTGCTCTGAGCGATGAAATGGGCTGGACTGCTCAAGGCATTGAGACCATAAAGATTAATGAAGCGGAAGGCGATTATGGTTTATCCCGTTTATCTGAACTGATAAAAGAGTATACTATAGATAAAATCGTGCTGGGCTTTCCTAAGAACATGAACGGAACAGTCGGCCCGAGAGGCGAAGCTAGCCAAACATTTGCGAAAGTGCTTGAAACAACGTACAATGTACCTGTTGTGCTGTGGGACGAGCGTCTTACCACAATGGCGGCAGAAAAAATGCTGATTGCAGCTGATGTCAGCAGGCAAAAACGAAAAAAAGTCATTGATAAAATGGCGGCTGTCATGATTTTGCAAGGATATCTCGACAGCTTAAATTAAAGCCAGAGGTGAAGAAAATGGAACACGGCGAAAAAAATATTACAATTGTTGACGATCAAGGAAATGAACAGCTTTGTGAAGTGCTATTTACATTTGAAAACGAAGAGTTTGGCAAGTCTTATGTGCTGTACTATCCAATGGAAGCAAAAGAAGACGAAGAAGTAGAAATTCTCGCTTCCAGCTTCACGCCAAACGAAGACGGTGAAAACGGTGAGCTATTCCCGATCGAAACTGACGAGGAATGGGATATGATCGAAGAAACACTAAACACGTTCTTAGCGGACGAAGACGAAGAATAAAACACCGCAACAAAGCCGGAGCCATACTGCTCCGGCTTTTTTTCTGCTGTATCAAGGCCCTTTCAGCTTTTTTTGTAATAAATTGCCGAAATACAATGAATCATGTAGTATAAGAGCTGATGGGAGGAGACCTAATGTATATCAATCAGCAAAAAAAATACTTCAATAAAAAAAGAATCATACTGTCTTCCATTATTGTGCTGCTTCTCATCATTGGCGGGGCATTTTTATATGGGAAATCATTGCTTGAACCTGTAGAAAAAGACAGTAAAACGACAGTTAACATTAACATTCCGAGCGGCTCATCTGTTTCGGCCATCGCATCGATATTAAAGAAAAACGATGTCATAAATAGCGAGAAAGCATTTCAGTATTATGTGAAATATAAGGGTGCTTCCGGGTTTCAGGCGGGATTTTACCATCTGAATAAAGGAATGGATTTGGATGCCATTATTCATAAGCTGACAAGCGGGGCTACAAGCTATGCCTTTCAAATTACAGTAACTGAGGGAGCACAGCTGACACAAATCGCAGCCGCTGTTGCTGATGAAACGAAATACTCCAAAAAACAAATTATAGCGAAGCTGGACGATGATACATTTATTCATCAGCTGAAGAAAGAATTCCCGGACACTGTGACAAACGATGTTTTCAATAAAAACATTAAGCATCCGCTGGAAGGGTATCTGTTCCCGGCTACTTACCCTTTTCACGATCCGGACACGTCACTTGAAGACATTATCACGGCAATGGTCAAACAGACAAATTCTTACGTGGAAACGTACAAATCTGAAATGAAGAAAAATAAACTATCTGTGCATAAGCTGCTGACGATGGCTTCTTTGATTGAAGAAGAAGCGAGTGAAAAAGCCGACCGCCATAAAATTGCGAGCGTCTTTTATAACCGCTTAAAAGAGAAAATGCCGCTCCAAACAGATCCGACCGTGCTGTACGCGGCAGGCAAGCATAAAGATCGGGTACTATATAAGGATCTGGAGATCGATTCTCCGTACAATACGTACAAAAACACAGGACTGACGCCAGGGCCGATAGCCAATGCCGGCAAGTCGTCATGGGAAGCGGCGCTGCATCCAGATCAAACGGACTATCTGTACTTCTTGGCCAAATCAAATGGTGAGGTCGTATTTACAAAAACACTAAAAGAGCATAATAAAGCAAAAGAAAAATACATCACCTCAAAAAATGAGAAATAAAAGGAGAGCAAAAAGCTCTCCTTTTATTCGCTTTCCTCAAGGTTTTATGATAAAATATATCGGGTTGTTTACCGATGTATCATGAGGTATTCAGAGAGTGTCCTGTGTAAAAAGACTGGGGCACTCCTTTTTAGAACGGGAGGCTGTTTGTTGTGACTGACCGGTATGAACAAATAAATGACTATATAGAAGCATTATTGAAGCCTCGGCCGGAAAACGTGAAGAAGCTTGAAGCATATGCAGAAGAACATCATGTCCCGATCATGGAAAAAGCGGGCATGGAGGTGCTGCTTCAAATCTTGTCTGTGAAACAGCCGAAAAAAATACTAGAAATCGGAACGGCCATTGGTTATTCAGCCATTCGAATGGCGCTGGAGCTGCCGTCTGCTGAAATATATACAATTGAACGCAATGAGAAACGGCATGAAGAAGCGGTAAACAATATCAAGGAATTTCAGCTTGATGACCGAATTCATGTTTTTTACGGAGACGCGCTTGAATTAGCCGACGCTGTTCATGTAACCGCGCCTTACGATGTCATTTTTATTGACGCTGCAAAAGGTCAGTATCAAAACTTTTTTCATTTATATGAACCGATGCTTTCACCGGACGGGGTGATTTTAACAGACAACGTGCTGTTTAAAGGTCTGGTGGCGGAGGATTACAGCAAAATAGAACCGAAAAGAAGGCGCAGGCTGATAACAAAAATTGATGAATATAATCATTGGCTGATGAATCATCCAGATTATCAAACTGCGATCATTCCTGTCGGGGACGGACTTGCGATTAGTAAAAAGAAGAGGTGAACGTCATGAAAAAACCAGAGCTCTTAGTGACGCCGACGAGTACGGCGGATATTTTGCCACTGATACAGGCGGGAGCAACTGCGTTTTTAGTAGGGGAACAGAGATACGGCTTGAGATTAGCCGGAGAATTTTCTCGTGAAGATATAACAAAAGCCGTAGAAATTGCTCACAAAGAAGGGGCAAACGTATACGTTGCTGTAAATGCAATTTTCCATAACGATAAAGTAGGGGAGCTTGGAGAATATCTGGCTTTCTTAGCGGAAACCGGTGTCGATGCAGCGGTATTCGGCGATCCTGCCGTGCTTATGGCTGCTCGTGAATCTGCGCCTGACCTGAAGCTTCATTGGAACACAGAGACGACAGGCACCAACTACTATACATGCAACTACTGGGGGCGAAAAGGCGCGGCGCGTTCTGTGCTTGCCAGAGAGTTAAACATGGACAGCATTGTGGAGATTAAAGAAAACGCTGAAGTCGAAATTGAAATCCACGTGCATGGAATGACGTGCATGTTCCAATCCAAGCGTTCTTTGATTGGAAACTATTTTGAATACCAAGGCAAAGTCATGGACATTGAAGGAAAGAAAAAAGAATCAGGCATGTTCTTGCATGATAAAGAACGTGATAATAAATATCCGATTTTCGAAGATGAAAACGGCACGCACATCATGAGCCCGAACGATGTGTGCATCATTGATGAGCTTGAGGAATTGATAGATGCAGGCATTGATTCTTTCAAAATTGATGGTGTCCTGAAAACGCCTGAATACCTAATAGAAGTCACCAAAATGTACAGAGAAGCGATTGATCTGTGTGTTGAAAACCGTGATGAATACGAAGCGAAAAAAGAAAACTGGATCGAACGCATAGAAAGCATACAGCCAGTTAACAGAAAGATTGATACCGGGTTCTTCTTCAAAGAAACGGTTTATTAATCAGAAGGAGGTTAAGCTATGACTGCCGTAAATGATAAAATATCCACAATTGTCAATGGGAAGCATGTGATTACAAAAAAGCCGGAGCTTCTCGCACCTGCGGGTAATCTTGAAAAGCTGAAAATTGCTGTTCATTACGGAGCGGACGCGGTCTTTATCGGAGGACAGGAATACGGGTTGCGCTCAAATGCTGACAACTTTACGATCGAAGAAATTGCAGAAGGCGTTGAATTCGCGAAACAATATGGCGCGAAGATCTACGTAACGACAAATATTTTCGCCCATAATGAAAACATGGACGGGCTTGAAGAATACTTGAAAGCACTTGGAGACGCCAACGTTGCCGGCATCATTGTGGCAGATCCGCTTATTATCGAAACATGCCGAAGAGTGGCGCCGAATGTTGAGGTTCACTTGAGCACACAGCAGTCTCTTTCAAACTGGAAGGCTGTCCAGTTCTGGAAGGAAGAAGGCCTTGACCGCGTTGTGCTGGCACGTGAAACAAGCGCTCTCGAAATCCGAGAAATGAAAGAAAAAGTAGATATCGAAATTGAATCGTTTATTCACGGAGCGATGTGTATCGCGTATTCCGGCCGCTGTGTCCTGAGCAATCACATGACAGCGCGGGATTCCAACCGCGGAGGCTGCTGCCAGTCATGCCGCTGGGATTATGACCTGTATCAAACAGACGGTGCTAACGCCGTTGCTTTGTATGGTGAAGAAGATGCGCCATTTGCCATGAGCCCGAAAGATTTGAAGCTGATAGAATCTATTCCGAAAATGATCGAAATGGGCATCGACAGCTTAAAAATTGAAGGCCGCATGAAATCAATTCACTATGTAGCAACAGTTGTCAGCGTATACCGCAAAGTCATTGATGCTTATTGCGCTGATCCGGATAACTTTGTGATTCAAAAAGAATGGCTTGAAGAGCTTGATAAGTGCGCCAACCGGGACACTGCGACAGCTTTCTTTGAAGGAACGCCAGGCTATGAAGAGCAAATGTTCGGTGAGCACGCCAAAAAAACGACGTTTGATTTTGTCGGCTTAGTGCTGAATTATGATGAAGACACACAAATGGTCACACTTCAGCAGCGTAATTTCTTCAAAAAAGGCGACGAAGTGGAATTTTTCGGTCCGGAAATTGAAAACTTTACACATACGATTGAAACCATTTGGGACGAAGACGGTAATGAGCTAGATGCTGCCCGCCATCCCCTGCAAATTGTCAAATTCAAACTAGACAAAAAGATATATCCGAGCAACATGATGAGAAAGGGGAAGTAACACCCATGGGTAAGAATCCAGTAGTCATTGGAATCGCAGGAGGTTCCGGTTCAGGAAAAACGAGTGTCACACGGTCGATTTATGAACAATTTAAAGGACACTCGATTTTAATGATCCAGCAAGACCTTTATTATAAAGACCAAAGCCATCTTCCGTTTGAAGAAAGGCTGAACACAAACTATGATCATCCGCTTGCGTTTGATAATGACTATTTAATCGAGCATATTCAGGATCTATTGAATTACCGCCCGATTGAAAAGCCGATTTACGACTATAAGCTTCACACACGTTCAGAGGAAACGGTTCACGTAGAGCCCAAGGACGTTATTATCCTTGAAGGCATTCTAGTTCTTGAAGACAAAAGGCTCCGTGATCTGATGGATATCAAGCTTTACGTTGATACAGACGCTGACTTGCGTATCATCAGACGGATTATGAGAGATATTAATGAGCGCGGCCGCTCTATTGACTCTGTCATTGAACAATATGTGTCAGTTGTCCGTCCGATGCATAACCAATTTGTCGAGCCAACGAAACGATACGCTGATATTATTATCCCGGAAGGCGGACAGAATCACGTCGCAATTGATCTAATGGTCACAAAAATCCAAACCATTCTTGAACAAAACGCGATTTTGTAATACCATAGCATAGACATAAATAACTCTGACCATATTATGTATAGGCAGGAAGGGGATGTGCAAATTCCCTTCTTTCCCTGTTTATAAACGCGAAATATTTGCAGAACGACAAGATTCAGTTTAAGATAAACAGTACCTATATGGGAGAGAAGAACGAGGACTGCCCTGTGTTCTCATTCTTGTATTTTTTAGTTTATGCTCTCATACATAATCGAAGATGTTGAGGGACAACCAGAAGGAGTGAAGGGACATGGCACAAGAGAAAGTTTTTCCTATGACTGTAGAAGGAAAACAAAAACTTGAACAAGAATTAGAATATTTGAAAACGGTTAAACGAAAAGAAGTAGTAGAACGCATCAAAATTGCGAGAAGTTTCGGAGACCTTTCCGAGAACTCTGAATACGATTCAGCGAAAGAAGAGCAGGCATTCGTAGAGGGTCGTGTAACGACTCTTGAAAATATGATCCGCAACGCCAAAATCATTGAAGATGACGGCGGCTCTAACGTTGTCGGTTTGGGAAAAACCGTCACTTTCGTCGAACTGCCTGACGGTGACGAAGAATCATATACAATCGTTGGAAGCGCTGAAGCTGATCCGTTTGAAGGAAAAATCTCAAACGATTCACCGATCGCAAAAAGCCTGCTGGGCAAAAAAGTAGATGAAGAAGTCACAGTTCAAACACCGGGCGGAGAAATGCTCGTGAAAATTGTGAAAATTTCATAATATCCGTTTAGCAAAGAAATACCTCGTCCACAATGTGGGTGAGGTGTTTTTTTTATGAAGATATCGAAACGAATGAAGCTGGCAGTGATTGCATTTTTGATCGTGTTTTTTCTGCTTCTGCTGAGGCTGGCGGAGATCCAGCTGTTTTTCACAGAATCATTTTCAAAAAAGAAAATCAATCTGATCCAGGAAAGCGTGAAACAGCGGACGGAGGAAGTGCTCATTTCTGACGGAAGAGGCTCCTTTTTGGATCGAAACGGGCAGGCGCTGACCGGTAAAAGCGAGCCTGCGGTTGTTTTGTTCCCTTTTTTGCTGACGCAGGATTGGCCGATCAAAAAGGTTGCGGACATAATCGGCATGTCTGAAGATGAACTGCACCAGACACTCGCAAAGGCGAAAAAACCGGTCATTTTGCAACAAAAGAAAATCAAAACACTTTCGAAACAATCCATCACAAAAATCAATTCTTTGAAATATCCCGGCATTTACGGCGTATATATGGAGAATGAAGACAAGCCCAGCCTTGCTTCACATACGATAGGGAGCACAAATCAAGATCCGGCGCTTCTCCGCAAGAAATATCCTGATAAGGAGAACCTTCCAATTACAACAGAAATCGGTACAACAGGTTTAGAACGGACATTTGATGAGTTTTTGCTTCCGGAACAAGACACAAAGCTTTTATATCATGTGGATGGAAAAGGAAACCCTTTGTTCGGCATGGACGTCAAATATACAGCTGAAGCCAATACATTTTATCCGCTCCAGATCAAAACAACGATCGATCAAAGCATACAAAAAGCGATGGAGGAGATATTGGATGAACAGGGGCTGAAAAAAGGAGGAGCTGTGCTGCTGGACATCGAAAATAGCAGCGTTCTGGGAATTGTAAGCAAACCGGATGCCGATGTTTCACGGCAAAACACGCTTCAAAATTATATGCTGACGCCAATCTATCCCGGTTCTGTTTTTAAAACAGTCATTGCCGCAGCTGCGATCGAAAATGATACGGTGAAGCCGAGCCAAACCTTTAATTGTAATTTAAACCTGTACGGGGAACCGGGTGACGACAAAGGAACCTTGTCTTTTGATGAAAGTTTTGCCCAAAGCTGCAACTACACATTTACGAGCCTTGCAGAACAATTAATGAAAAAAGACAGCTCGGTTATTGAAGACATGTCCGAAAAGCTGGCTCTCACTGATCGGGCAGGCTGGGAAGGAAAACTATATCACGAAACAGATTTCCGCCAGTTCTATAACGAAAAAAGCGGTGTGATTTGGGGGGATGATAAAGACAAAACAGTCAAAAAAGCCATTGCACAAACAGCGATCGGGCAGAAAAATGTAAAGGTAACGCCGCTCGAGGTAGCCAATATGATGGCGACAATCGCCCGTGGCGGAGATAAGCGGCAGGTGAAAATCGCTGAGCAAATTGAATATAAAAACGGCACAACACTCGTTACGTTTAAAGATCAGAAGCTTAAAGGAGAAACGATAGATAAATATACGGCACAGCAGCTTCAAAAAATGCTGCGGCGGGTGGTGGAATCTCCTTCCGGAACGGGCAGAAGGTTTCAGGATCTTCCGTATACTGTAGCAGGGAAGTCAGGAACAGCCCAGACAGGCAAGCTTTCAAAAGAGAAAGAAACGCTCTATGAAAAATGGTTTGCAGGATATTTTCCTGCGGATAAGCCGAAATACGCTCTTGTCGTTTTACACATGGATACGCCGGGGGATAAGGCTCTGACAAATTCGGTGTTTTATGATATTGTTAAAAACGTACACAAAATTGAAATCAATAAGAAATAGAACAACTTCTCAGCACATGGTAAAATATATGCTGAGCCAAGAGGGATAAAGGAGTGCAGAATTATTGAGCAATAATCAATCTCGTTATGAAAACCGTGATAAGCGCAGGAAAGCTAATTTAGTGCTTAACATTTTAATCGCAATCGTATCCATATTAATTGTCGTAGTAGCAGCTAATCTCTTCATTAACAGTCCTTCTAGCAAAGATGTCAGCAAGGATTCTGAAACAGCGCAATCTCCGGCTTCAGGAAAGACGGAAAAGAAATCGGACGAAGATATAAAAGACAGCAAGAAAGATACTTCTGACAGCGAAAAGGATTCTGAGAAATCTTCTGATTCCAAAGAGGATGATTCTTCTTCTAAAAGTGATGATTCTGATTCAGGCTCAAGCTCAGATTCAGATGACCCGCTTAAAGACGCAAAAGTTACTGAAGGCGGCTCATCAAGCGACGTGGAAAAAACGTATGAAAATCCTGACTGGAAAGCAGTCGGAACTGAGCAGACGGGCGAGCACGCCGCAACTTATGACTCAAGTTCACAAGACTGGGCTGAAATGCTAAATGCCATTTCATATGCAACCGGTGTTTCAACAGATAACATGACGGTGCTATGGCTCGGTAACAACGGCAGCCCTCAGGATGCCAAAGGCAAGATTTTAGACAAGACGACTGGGGATAAATATCAAGTCACGATTACATGGGTTGATAAAAAAGGCTGGAAGCCGACAAAAGTAGAGAAACTAAAATAAACAAAAGCAGCCGGTTTAGAGCCGGCTGCTTTTGTTTTAGGCCTCAGCTGCGAAGTGAACAACCGCGCTGTACAATATTCTGCCGTCTGCCACAGCAGTTTGGTGTGAAACAGATTTCACCCGGAGCATGATGGCTTTATTGTTTTCAATTTGGGTATTGATTTTCTTTTCAAGCTCTTGCAATGAAGCCGCTTCAAAAAATTCCACTTTGTCTTTTATCAAATCTAATTGAAAATTCATGTCTAGACCCTCCAGCTTTCACAAGTCATATGAAGTATAAGCTTTTTTGCGGTAAGCGCGCAATATAGATGGCATAAAATACACGGAGTGTTTTAGTACCTGCTTTCCAGAAGATGTGGTAAGATAGGAACTGTTCCATCATTAATTCATAGTATGCTTATAGGAATTATAAAATATGGAGTGTGACAAATATGGGACGTGAATTTATTCCTCTCTTTGAAGATTGGGCAGCAACTTATGACCAAACAGTACAAGGTTTTGATATTCAGTATAAAGAAGCGTTCAGAGGCTACGATGATATCCTTGAGTCCATCGTCAGCAGATCTGGAACGCATGTGTTAGAATTTGGCCCGGGGACGGGGAATTTGACAGCCAAGCTGCTGGAAGCGGGCAAATCTGTATTTGGAATTGAACCGTCTCCCGCAATGCGTAAATTAGCTTCTGACAAGCTTTCAGGCAGGGCGGAAATCGTTGACGGAGACTTCCTGACATTTCCTGAACCTCCATTTCATGCTGACACAATTGTCAGTTCATATGCTTTTCATCATTTGACCGACGAAGAAAAGCGGGCTGCCATAAAGCATTATGGCAAATACCTTCACTGGCATGATAGAATAGTGTTTGCCGATACCGTCTTTGAAGATATGCAAGCATATCAACAGGCTATTGATAAAGCCCGTTCTCAAAGCTTCAATCAGCTGGCACATGATTTAGAGACGGAGCATTATCCTACATTGGATGCGTTGAAAGCGATGTTTACGGCTGAAGGTTTTGCAGTCCAATTCACTCAGCAAAACGACTTCGTGTGGATAATGGAGGCGATCAAACGGTAAAGTGAAGGGAATGTGAATAGATGAAACTAGCAGTCATCGGAGCAATGGAAGAGGAAGTTACCATCCTAAGAAGCAAACTTGAAAATGCAAAAACAGAAACAATCGCACACTGTGAATTTACAACAGGCGAATTTGAAGGAACTGAAGTGATTCTTTTAAAATCAGGAATTGGAAAAGTAAATGCTGCCATCAGCACAACGCTTCTGCTTGACCGTTACAAGCCTGATTATGTCATTAACACAGGCTCAGCGGGCGGATTTCATCATACACTGAATGTAGGAGATGTCGTGATTTCTACCGACGTTCGCCACCATGATGTTGATGTAACAGCCTTTGATTATGAGTACGGTCAGGTTCCGGGTCTTCCGGCTGCTTATGCGGCAGATGAAAAACTAATCAACATCACTGAAGAAGCGATTTCTGAATTAGACGGCATTCAGGTTGCAAAAGGAACAATCGCAACAGGCGATTCTTTCATGAACGATCCAAAGCGGGTTGAAGAGGTGCGTGCGAGATTTTCTGATCTGTACGCGGTTGAAATGGAGGCTGCGGCAGTGGCTCAAGTATGCCATCAATTTAAAACGCCGTTTGTCGTCATCAGAGCGTTATCTGATATCGCAGGAAAAGAATCACATGTATCATTTGACCAATTTTTAGAGCAGGCGGCTGTCAATTCAACAGAGCTTGTGTTAAAAGTGATCAAACGAATTCATTAAAAACGGGGGAGAATTCTCCTCCGTTTTCCCTAAAAACAACCTCTATCAAGGAGGAGGACATATATGACTGTTATTACGGACATTACCGAGCTGATTGGGAACACACCGCTTCTCCGCCTGAAGAACTTTGATGTTCCTGAGGGAGTCGCAGTGTATGCCAAGCTTGAAATGATGAATCCCGGCGGAAGCATCAAAGACAGACTGGGAGATATGCTGATCCGTGACGCGCTGGAGTCGGGAAAGGTGAAGCCTGGCGGAGTGATTATAGAAGCCACGGCAGGCAATACAGGGATCGGCCTTGCGCTGAGTGCCAGAAAATATGGATTACAAGCGATTTTCTGTGTTCCCGAACATTTCAGCACAGAGAAACAGCAAATTATGCAAGCGCTTGGCGCATCGATCATTCATACACCGCGTCAAGACGGAATGCAGGGAGCCATTCAAAAAGCCATTCAGCTGGAGACAGAAATTGAAAATTCTTATTGTGTTTTGCAATTTAAAAACCAAGTAAATCCATCGACTTACTATAAGACACTTGGGCCTGAAATATGGGAAGCGCTTGACGGCAATATTCATACGTTCGTCGCAGGGGCAGGATCAGGGGGCACATTCGCAGGAACTGCATCCTTCTTAAAAGAAAAAAATCCAGCAGTCAAAACAGTGATTGTTGAACCAGAGGGCTCCATCTTAAATGGAGGAGAGCCGCATGCTCATAAAACAGAAGGCATCGGCATGGAATTCATCCCCGATTATATGAATGAGAGCCATTTTGATGAGATCTACACCGTAACAGATGAGAATGCGTTTAGACTTGTGAAAGAAGCGGCGGAAAAAGAAGGTCTGCTGATCGGAAGCTCTTCAGGTGCAGCACTTTATGCAGCATTGAAGGAAGCAAAAAAAGCATCCGCAGGTACAAACATTGTCACTGTATTTCCTGACAGCAGTGATCGTTATATCAGCAAACAAATATACGAAGGAGGCATCTGATATGAAGAAAAAAACATTGATGATACATGGCGGGATTACAGGCGATGAAAAAACAGGCGCGGTTTCCGTGCCCATTTATCAAGTAAGCACGTACAAGCAACCGAAAGCAGGGCAGCATACCGGCTATGAGTATTCAAGAACGGCCAATCCGACAAGGTCCGCTCTCGAAGCACTTGTGACAGAGCTGGAAGGCGGGGAAGCAGGCTATGCGTTCAGTTCTGGAATGGCTGCTATTACAGCGGTTATGATGCTGTTTAACAGCGGAGATCATGTCGTGTTGACTGATGATGTGTACGGCGGAACATACCGCGTAATGACAAAGGTGCTTAATCGTCTTGGTATTGAATCAACATTTGTCGATACAAGCAACAGAGAAGAAGTCGAAAAAGCGATTCGTCCAAACACAAAAGCCATTTATATTGAGACACCGACAAACCCGCTGCTCAAAATCACTGACTTGGCGTTAATGGCTGATACCGCAAAAAAAGCGGGTGTTCTTCTTATTGTCGACAATACCTTTAACACTCCTTATTTTCAGCAGCCGCTCACTTTAGGAGCTGATATTGTGCTTCACAGTGCGACAAAATATCTTGGCGGACACAGTGACGTCGTCGGCGGTTTAGTTGTGACAGCTTCGAAAGAGCTTGGAGAAGAGCTGCATTTTGTTCAAAACTCCACAGGCGGCGTCCTTGGCCCTCAAGATTCCTGGCTGTTAATGAGAGGAATCAAAACGTTGGGACTCAGAATGGAAGCGATCGACCAAAATGCGCGAAGTATTGCAAGTTTTCTGGAGAATCATCCTGGTGTCCAAACGTTATATTATCCTGGTTCTTCAAATCATCCCGGACATGAGCTTGCAAAAACACAAGGGTCTGGCTTCGGTGGCATGATCTCGTTTGATATCGGCAGTGAAGAGCGGGTTGATGCATTTTTAGGGAATCTGAAACTGTTTACCATTGCTGAAAGCCTGGGAGCGGTGGAAAGCTTAATTTCTGTTCCGGCAAGAATGACACATGCCTCTATTCCGAGAGAGCGCCGGCTTGAACTAGGCATTACGGACGGATTAATCAGAATTTCTGTAGGAATAGAAGATGCGGAAGATTTGCTGGAAGATATCAAGGAAGCGCTTGAAAATATATAACAAATGGATAGAATTACTTTCCCTGTAAGCTGCCAGATTATATTATAATAGTCGTATACTCTGAATCTGGCAGGTGATTCTTTTGAATAAAAATAGAATGAAATCTTTAAAAGAAGACTACAAGCATTTTGCTTTTACATTGCTTGCAGTCAGCACTTTTTTATATATAGGCGCAGTTCTTCCCGATCAAGGCTTAACGCTAGGCCAGAAATCGATGATGTTTTTAGCGGATTGCGTGTTTTTAGCAGGAGCCTTCTTTTGCGTTGATCGTTCATTGATTTACAAGAAGCGTTTGGAAGAAGTCGACGAATAAAAAAACAGCCATCAACTCAGGGATGGCTGTTTTTTATTATTTTTCCTGCAGTTCTTTTCCCATGCCTTTTAAAAACTGAAGGCCGAAGCCGACGGCTCTGTTGATATCAGGATCGTTCATTGCTTTTAAAAGGTCAAGAATTCCTACTTTTTTATCTTCTTTTAAAAAGCTTTGCGCCTGTTCAGTTCCAGCCATCACGCTTTCTAAAAGCCTTCCTGTGAACACAGGATCTGCTTTTGTTAATGCGCCTCCTGCGGCCATCATCGTGTTAATGAGATTGGTGACAGGCTCACGCGAAACTTGGCCAAGCGCAATCTTGGCGATGTCTTCCTTCGCTCTCAACATGCTTGTTGCCGCATCAAAAATGCCAAGTTCATTGAGTTCATTCATTAACGTCATCGTTTTAGAGACGGCATCCTCATTTTCCGCCAGCAGCTCTTTCAGCTCTTCTATTTTTTCAAGCTTAATTTGTTCTGCTGTTTTTGTTTCTTTTTTAATTGTCGTAATTGGAGTGGCCATTCGTTTTCCTCCTTTCGTTTAATCAGTCAGATGGACATAGCCCGGACGGTTCCATTTTCTTTCTGCTTCGACCCCGTTTTGCGGATGCCGTTTTTTGTTGCGCGGATTTGTTTTCGGAAGCGGCGCTGTTTCGCAGCCCCCAAGCACCTCCATGCGGACCATCGTCTGTTTATATGCAGGCGTGTTCGTCCGTTTATCAGCTGCAGGCCCCGTCAGGAAATTAATCGCTGACTCTTTGTCTGTTGAGTTCATTGGCAGATAAAGTTCATTTTTCCGCACACGGTCTGTGACCAGCGCGTTTAATTTGACTGCTCCGAACGGTGAAACGAGCCGTACAAGCGAACCGTCACAAACCCCCCGCTCCTGTGCTAGTTCAGGCGAGATTTCAACAAATATATTCGGCACTTTTGATTGAATGCCTTTCGATTTATTTGTCATGTTTCCTTCGTGGAAATGCTCCAGCATCCGGCCGTTATTGATATGAAGATCATATTCTTCCGGAAATGCCGCTGGCTCAGTCCAATCAGAAAGGGCAAAGCGGGCTTTTTTGTCAGGGAAATTAAATCCGTCTTCATACAGAAGCGGTGTGCTTTCACCTGAGTAGCTGCCCCATAGGAAGCTGTTCCAGCCTTCAAGCACCTCATAACTTGCTTTGGCAAACAGAGGAGAAAGGCTCGCCATTTCTGAGAAAATGTCACTTGGATGGCTGTAATTCCAGTTTGCTCCTAAGCGGTTTGCCACCTCTTGAATGATCCACCAATCCGGTTTCGCGTCACCAAGTGTCGGCAGCGCCTGATATAATCGCTGCACGCGGCGTTCTGTATTGGTAAATGTTCCGTCTTTCTCAAGTGAAGGAGTAGCCGGTAAAACGACATCCGCATATTGAGCTGTTCTTGACAAGAAAATATCCTGAACCACAAAGAAATCGAGGCTTGATAAAATATCATGCACATGGTTGGCATTTGAATCAACAAGTGCCATATCCTCACCGACAAGGTACATAGCTTTCATTTTTCCTTCTTCAATGGAATGAAGCATTTGAATATTATCTAAACCAGGCTTTCCATCAATCGTGACACCATAAGCCTCTTCAAATTTAGCGCGGGCTTTGTCATCTGTAATATGCTGATATCCCGGCAGCCAGCCAGGCAGTGTCCCCATATCGCAAGCGCCTTGTACATTATTGTGTCCGCGCAGAGGATAAGCGCCGGCACCCGGACGGCGATAGTTACCTGTAGCGAGAAGCAGGTTTGAAATCGCTGCTGACGTATCAGAACCGCCTGTATTTTGTGTGACACCCATTCCCCAAAGGACACAAGTGCCGTCAGCGTCACGAATCATTTCTGCAATTCGAATGATGTTTTCTTTAGAAAGGCCTGTGATGCGTTCCGCATAATCAAGCGTATAGGTTTTTAGCGTTTCTTTATAATCTTCAAAGTAATTCACGTTCTCATCAATAAACGCCTGGTCGTGCCAGCCTTGATCGATCATATATTTCGTAACAGCCATCAGCCAAACTTGGTCTGTACCTTGTTTAGGGCTGATGAATAGATCAGACCTCTCAGCCATTTCATTCTTGCGCAAGTCGGCAACAATCAGTTTTTGACCGTGGAGCTTGTGCGCCCGTTTGACACGTGTAGCAAGCACAGGGTGTCCTTCTGCCGGATTGGCGCCGACAATGATGACGAGACCGGCTTTGGCAATATCTTTAATCGTGCCGGCGTCACCGCCCATGCCGACAGTGCGGAACAATCCGTCTGTAGCAGGAGACTGGCAGTAGCGTGAGCAGTTATCGACATTGTTTGTTTCAAATACCTGACGCGCTAATTTTTGAATGACATAGTTTTCTTCATTCGTAATTTTAGAAGAAGAAATAAACCCGACAGATCCATTGCCGTACTGCTCTTTAATTGATCCTAATCTGCTAGCGACAAGATCGAGGGCTTCTTCCCAAGAAGATTCCACAAAAGCCCCGTTTTTACGGATTAAAGGCTTTGTGATCCGCTCTTCAGAATTGACGAAATCCCAGCCGAATTTCCCTTTGACACATGTAGAAATCGCGTTAACCGGAGCGTCAGAAACAGGCTGAATCTTTAAAATATCCCGTCCTTTTGTCCATACTTCAAAAGAACATCCGACACCGCAGAATGTACATACAGTTTTGGTTTTTTTCGTTCTCGTTTCACGCATTGCCGCTTCGACTTCAGAAATGGCAAAAATGCTGCCATACCCAGGTTCAACGTTTTTCACGAGGTCAATCATCGGCTCCATGACATCCTCCTTGATGCCTGTCATAAAGCCAGCCTGCCCGAGCATTGATTTTTCCATCAGCGCATTACATGGGCATACTGTGACACATTGGCCGCAGCTGACACAAGAAGATTCATTGATCGGAACTCCCTCATCCCATATCACGCGAGGACGTTCGCGTTCCCAGTCGATTGAAAGTGTTTCATTTACCTGAAGGTTTTGACACACCTCAACACACTGGCCGCAAGCAATACATTGGTTTGGATCATAGCGGTAAAACGGGTGAGACATATCAACCGCGCAAGACGGGTCTTCTTTTGGCGTGTATGGGTATTTTTGATGCTCGATCCCCATCATTTCCGCTGTATTATGCAGTGTACAGTTCCCATTGTTATTATCGCAAACTGTACAATACAGCAAGTGATTTTCAAGAAGGCGGTCCATCGCTTCGGTTTGTGCTTCTTTCACACGACTTCCCGAAAGATCAATTGACATTCCATTTTCTGCGGCCGTAGAGCATGAACGAACCAGCTTGCCGTTTGCCTCTACAATGCAAGTATCACAAGTTTGAATCGGGTCAACCTCTGGAACGTGGCAAATCTGCGGATACTCAATCCCGTTTTCATTTAAAATGTCTAATATTGTGGCCCCTGCTCGTGCTTGAATTTCTGTTCCGTCAACACGGACTTTGATCGACTTAACGTCCATCATATTCATATTCCCCTCCATCTTTCTTTCAAGAAGTCAAAAAAAGCCATGTATAGATACACCTGTCCTTAATGCTAAGAAGGTGTAAACACACATGGCGGAATAGTTCACTAGCAAGTCTTACTAACAGACCAATCCTTGATTTTTATAAACCGATAGACTCATAACAAGATCCTATTACAAATCCATCAACACTGCTTTTATTATAAAGTGATATTTATTATAATACAATATATCAGGAAAATTTTAACCTAGTGAAATGTCCTGAGGGGAACCGGGAAAAGCCTTATGAGGCAGTATCGGAAGGGGTAATCAGCATGTCTAAAAAAATTCATGAGTTCAATGATATTATTCGAAAACTTCGCAAAGAATTGTTCGGCAAAGGGCCTGAACGGATTCATACTGTATTTGTAGAAAATATGGCAGTCTCAACACTGTACGGAAATCTGAGTGCAAGCGAGCAGTTTATCGCCCGCACACCTGAAGGCAGGGAAATGGTACATGCGGCCCGGACAAGCCTGATTCAAGATCTTTATTCCAAACAAACGCCGGAAGGAATGGAGGAACTGATGGGGGCTAAGCTTGTCCATTTGTTTTCTGATATTAAAATTGAGGAAAATATCGCTGTATCTGTGTTTGTCTTTGACAAAAAAATAGATGATCAAAAAGAAACTCTGCAAATCTAGCATATTTGCCATTGACACAAATTTGTCACATTTGATATGATGTTGCTACAGTTATAGAAGGCAAAAAGCGATGGGATTGTATGCACGAATTGTATATATTCTCTTTCAATATCTTAATTCTGCTTGATATTGTTGTATGGGTATGCACACAAGTTAGGCAGCATTCAAACGCCTGTTTTACACAGGTTATTTGAGTGCTGCCTTTTTTAGTGCCTTTCTGCCATAACTGTGAGAAAAGAAGAAATAATGGAGGCGTTTTAGTATGGCTTTTCGGAAACCGGATGAAATAGCGGATGCAGCAATTGAAGCAGGGGTGAAAAAAGTAAAGCTGCCGCTGCCGTCTCTGCTTGTGCTGGGGTTTTTAGGAGGCGCATTTATCGCGCTTGGGTACTTGCTTGATATCAGGGTAATCGGGGACCTTCCGAAAGAATGGGGAAGCCTGTCCAGCTTGATCGGGGCTGCAGTATTTCCCGTCGGTCTGATCCTTGTGGTTCTTGCTGGCGCTGAACTGATCACAGGAAATATGATGTCCGTTGCGATGGCTTTATTTTCGAGAAAAATATCAGTAAAAGAATTGGCGGTTAACTGGGGAATTGTCACGATTATGAACTTAATCGGCGCATTATTTGTTGCTTATTTTTTCGGGCATATGGTTGGATTAACTGAAACAGGCCCTTATTTAGACAAAACAATCGCCGTTGCACAAGGAAAGCTCGATATGAGCTTCGGCAAGGTTCTCATTTCCGGCATCGGCTGTAACTGGCTTGTATGTCTTGCCGTTTGGCTTTCTTTCAGCGCTCAAGACGGAGCAGGAAAAATTCTTGGCATCTGGTTCCCAATTATGGCTTTTGTGGCAATCGGATTTCAGCACGTTGTCGCCAACATGTTTGTGATACCCGCTGCCATATTTGCTGGCTCGTTCACGTGGGGGCAGTTTATCGGAAACATCATTCCGGCTTTTATCGGCAATGTCATCGGCGGAGCGGTATTTGTCGGTCTCATTTACTTTATCGCATATCATAAGAAAGACCGCTCCAGAAAAGAAATGAAGCAGGTATCATGATCAAAGGACAAATCTATTCCATGATTTGCACAATTTTCCTCCATTTTTAGAAAAAGATGTTTACAAAATGGAATTTAGTGGATATACTTACAAAGTAAGAAAAAGCAAAGGAGGCTGAACAAAATGACAATGAGACAACGACGTCAACCAGTACGTGATACACAAGTAAAAGTTCATGGTTCATTCAGCCTGTGGAAGAGTTCGTGTCCTTCCTTAACCGATGCTTATCGCACGCATTAAATTCGGAATTAGTCGGACATACGCAACTCCCCGCAGGCAGTAGAGGCATTGGTGTCTTCTTTTGTCTGCGGTTTTTATTTACCCGCGGCAGAAGGACTGATGCCGCGGGTTATTTCGCTTGAAGCGGACTTTGAAAGGGGGTGAGCGATATGACGATTAACCTTTTCTTTTTAACGTTAACGATTAACAAACGGTTTAAAAGCCCGGAAGAATTCGAACGAGAACAGCAGATTGAGCAGATTTATGATGAAATGAAAGAGTCTCAGTTAAAGCATCTTTATTTAACAAACTGGCGCTAAAAGCAATGAAAAAGCTGAAGGGGGAGATGACATATGCTTAGAATGGAATTATTGATGCATTATACAATGGAGAAGGACCAAGTTTAGCGAAACAGCTGTCAAGAAAATGCCGGCCTGCATATCATAAATCAATGTTACAGCAAGGCAGGTGATGGCATGATGAACGATTATCAAAAAAGGCTGCCGTCGATAGGCCATGGTTATGCGTCCATGCCGCATTCCTTCAAACATGGTTATGGAAATCCATTCCGCCAGCAGAGGCTGATGGCCGTACAGCAGCAGAGGCTGTATGTATTCCCTTATCATTGGCATTAGAAAGAGGGCAGAAAACATTTTGTTTTCTGCTTTTTTGGCGAAAAAATGAAAAAGTTCAGTTTCATTGAAACATTTTTAAACACATTGCCGTCTAGTTGATATCTTCATATCTATTTAGAAATGAAGGTGATGTTTATTTTTCGAATATAATAAATAAACATAGGAAACCAAAAGCAGGTGTTTAAAATGCTAGAAAGTAGACTCTATAAACGATCGAATCTTTTGAAATTATTTTCTCGGAAATATAAGCAAACCCAAACAATTGAGCATATGATGATGGACTCTTTAGACATACAAAAAAATGACAGAATTTTAGAAATTGGAGTCGGAAAGGGCACTGCCTTTAAGTGCATAACAGAGAAACTGGAAAAGGGAAGCTTAAAAAGCATTGACCCTTCAAAGCGAAAGGTGAGGCAAATATCACGCGCGAATCGAAACATGGGAAAAGGGGAGATTTTTCATGGCTATCCTGAGAACATTCCTTTTGATGACCGTACCTTTAATAAAGTGTTTTCCTTACATACGGTTCAGAGCTGCACTGATATGAGGCTTGCACTAAGAGAAATTTACCGGGTGCTTCAAATTGACGGCCGGTTCTACATCAGTATTGATGGAAATACTGATGTGAAAGAGAAAATGTATATTCAACTGCTGAAAGACCAGCATTTCAGGGATCTTTCTGCCATTAGGCGTGATTCTTGTCTTTGCATTGTGGCTGTTAAATAAAATCATTTCTCGGGAAATATATTCAGTGACGCCTCTTGGGTATATTTTCTTAATTTATAATTTTTTGCATATATTTTATATTAAAATAAGTTTTTTTCATATAAACTGATTACATAAGAAAGGGTAAAGAGGTGATATCAGACAGATTGGAGATTCATTATGAACTAGCGGAATGAATATTCATTCCGTAATGAATTGGAGGTTGTAACAACATATGTTATCCGCATCCAGCAGTAAATACGACATGATTATGAAAGCGTCGGTCTCACTTTTTACGGAAAGGGGATTTAATGCTACCACTATCCCGATGATAGCTGAACGAGCTCATGTGGGAACAGGGACGATCTATCGTTATTTTGACAGCAAAGAAACACTCGTCAACGTATTGTTTCAGGAAAGCATCCAGCGCTTTACGGAAAAGTTGAAGCGAGATTTTTCGGAATTGCCTGTCAGAGAAGGCTTCCACCACGTATTTTGCTGTCTCGTTCAATTTACGAAAGAGAGTGACTATGCGCTATTTTTTCTTGATACGAAAAAAGACGCTCATTACTTAAATGACACTAGCAGAAAAATGATAGAACATCTGACTCATATGCTTGATGACTATTTTAACAAGGGAAAAGCAGAAGGTGTAATTCGCAGCTTGCCCTCTAATGTGTTAATTGCGATTGTGCTAGGGGCATTTCTCAAGATATATCAACTCGTCCAAACGGGTGATATAGAGATGGACATAAATTTAATTACTGAATTGGAACAATGCTGCTGGGACGCCATCAAGCTTCATTCATCACAATAATAGGAGAGGAAGATGTATTATGAAACAGGCAAGTGCAATACCTCAGCCCAAAACATACGGACCTTTAAAAAATCTTCCGCATCTGGAAAAAGAGCAGCTTTCTCAATCCTTATGGCGGATTGCCGATGAATTGGGTCCGATTTTCCGTTTCGATTTTCCAGGGATGTCCAGTGTTTTTGTATCCGGCCACAACCTCGTGGCAGAAGTGTGTGATGAAAGCCGCTTTGACAAAAACCTTGGCAAAGGCTTGCTAAAGGTGCGCGAATTCGGCGGAGACGGCTTATTTACAAGCTGGACGCACGAACCGATTTGGCAAAAAGCCCACCGCATTTTGCTTCCGAGTTTCAGTCAAAAAGCGATGAAAGGCTATCATTCTATGATGCTGGATATCGCAACCCAGCTGATTCAAAAATGGAGCCGGCTTAATCCTGATGAAGAAATTGAAGTAGCGGACGACATGACCCGTTTGACGCTTGATACAATCGGGCTATGCGGGTTTAACTATCGCTTCAACAGCTTTTACCGTGATTCTCAGCATCCGTTTATCACCAGTATGCTCCGTGCCTTAAAAGAGGCGATGAATCAATCGAAAAGACTGGGCCTGCAAGATAAGATGATGGTGAAAACGAAGCTGCAGTTCCAAAAGGATATAGAAGTCATGAACTCCCTGGTCGATAGAATGATAGCGGAGCGAAAAGCGAATCCAGATGAAGACATTAAGGACCTTTTATCACTCATGCTTTATGCCAAAGATCCTGTAACTGGTGAAACGCTCGATGATGAAAACATCAGACACCAAATTATAACATTTTTAATTGCAGGGCATGAAACAACAAGCGGTTTGCTTTCCTTTGCGATTTACTGTCTGCTTACACATCCGGAAAAACTGAAGAAAGCTCAGGAGGAAGCAGATCGCGTGTTGACGGATGACACGCCGGAATATACACAAATCCAGCAGCTGAAATACATTCGGATGGTTTTAAATGAAACACTGAGGCTGTATCCAACAGCTCCTGCCTTTTCTCTCTATGCCAAGGAAGACACTGTTCTAGGCGGGGAATACCCGATCAGCAAAGGGCAGCCTGTCACCGTTTTAATTCCGAAACTGCACCGGGATCAAAACGCTTGGGGAGAGGATGCAGAAGATTTTCGTCCGGAACGGTTTGAAGACCCTTCGCGTATTCCTCACCATGCGTATAAGCCGTTTGGAAATGGGCAGAGAGCTTGTATTGGCATGCAGTTTGCTCTCCAAGAAGCGACAATGGTTCTCGGTCTTGTATTAAAGCATTTTGATTTGATAAACCATACTGGCTACAAACTACAAATCAAAGAAGCATTAACGATCAAGCCGGATGATTTTAAAATTACTGTGAAACCTCGGAAAACAGCAGCAATCAATGTACAGAGAAAAGAACAGGCTGACACCAAAACAGAAACGAAGCCAAGAGAAACAAAACCTAAACACGGAACACCTTTACTCGTTCTTTACGGTTCAAATCTTGGGACAGCGGAAGGGATAGCCGGTGAACTGTCTGCTTACGGCCGCCAGATGGGCTTTACAGCCGAAACGGCTCCGCTTGATGATTATATCGGCAAGCTTCCTGAGCAAGGCGCAGTCGTCATCGTTACGGCTTCTTATAATGGGGCACCGCCTGATAATGCTGCCGGCTTTGTAAAGTGGCTGGAAGGGCTTGAGGAAGGCAGATTGAATGGTGTTTCCTATGCGGTATTCGGCTGTGGAAACCGGAGCTGGGCCAGCACGTATCAGCGGATTCCCCGCCTGATAGATGACATGTTGAAAGCAAAAGGGGCATCACGTTTAACAGCGATTGGGGAAGGCGATGCCGCCGATGATTTTGAAAGCCATCGCGAGTCGTGGGAAAACCGCTTCTGGAAGGAAACGATGGAAGCATTTGATATAAACGAAATATCTCAGAAAGAAGACAGACCTTCATTATCCATTACTTTTCTCAGTGAAGCGACGGAAACGCCGCTTGCCAAAGCATATGGCGCGTTTGAAGGGAAGGTTTTGGAGAACCGGGAGCTCCAGATGGCTGATAGCCCGCGTTCCACCCGGCATATTGAATTGCAGATTCCTGACGCCAAAACATATAAAGAAGGCGATCATATCGGCATACTGCCAAAAAACAGCCAGAAGCTTGTTCAGCGGGTCCTCAGCCGATTCGATTTGCAGTCCAATCATGTGATAAAAATGAGCGGCGGCCCTCATATGGCTCACCTTCCGATGGATCGGCCAATCAAAGTGACGGATTTATTGGCGTCCTATGTGGAGCTGCAGGACCCGGCTTCAAGGCTTCAGCTGCGGGAGCTGGCTTCTTATACAGTCTGTCCGCCGCATAAAAAAGAGCTGGAACAGCTCGTTTCAGACGATGGCATTTATAAAGAGCAGGTACTGGCAAAACGTCTCACCATGCTTGATCTTTTAGAGGATTACCCTGCCTGCGAAATGCCGTTTGAGCGGTTTTTAGCACTTTTGCCATCACTAAAACCGAGATATTATTCCATTTCAAGCTCACCGAAAGTCAATGCCAATATCGTGAGCATGACAGTAGGCGTTGTTAAAGACTCAGCCTGGAGCGGGCGAGGCGAATACCGGGGCGTCGCCTCTAATTATTTAGCAGAGCTGAATACAGGTGATGCAGCAGCCTGCTTCATCCGAACGCCGCAATCCGGATTCCAGATGCCAGATGACCCTGAAACCCCTATGATTATGGTCGGACCGGGTACAGGAATTGCGCCATTCAGGGGCTTTATTCAGGCAAGATCTGTTTTGAAGAAGGAAGGAAGCGCGCTTGGTGAAGCTCTTTTATACTTCGGCTGCCGACGCCCCGATCATGATGATCTTTACAGAGAAGAGCTGGATCAAGCGGAACAGGATGGTTTGGTGACAATCGGCCGATGCTACTCACGCGTTGAAAACGAACCAAAAGAATATGTCCAGCACTTGCTCAAACAAGATACGCAGAAATTGATGTCATTCATTGAAAAAGGGGCTCACATTTATGTATGCGGTGATGGATCGCAAATGGCTCCTGATGTAGAGAATACTTTGCGTCAGGCATATGAAGCTGAAAAAGGAGCAAGTCAGGAAGAATCAGCCGATTGGCTGCAAAAGCTGCAAGATCAAAAACGTTATGTAAAAGACGTTTGGACAGGAATGTAATAAAAATAAAATCCCGCCATCAATCAGGTTGGCGGGATTGCTTTGCATGTGAGAAAAACCGGCACGATAATGAAATCTACTGAAAAGGATGTTATAGGGAGTATCGCGCCGGCCTTATTGTTAATATCGTCTTACGGGGACAAAAGTTTAGGTTTTTTCCTTTTTTTAAAACGAATAGTCTAAAAGTCTCGTTTGAGATTTAAGGGCTGGTTTTTTGGCTTTTGTTCTCGCCTATTTCTCAAGAAGAGGCATCTGTTGAAGATCGATGTTTAAATTGGCGCTCCACATGTTTTCGGTAATGAAAGTCATGAATCAGCCGAATCGTGGGCCTGATTAACAGCAGCAAGCTCCCAATCACAAACAGCCATATCCCTGCCGACATTAGTTGATCATAAAAAAAGAAAAAGCTCCCGACGAGAAACAAAGCACCAATGATAAAATCGTTTACTGTATAAAGAATCTTATATCGTTTTTTGAAGAAAAGTTCATAGCGGTTCAGTTCTTTGTTGATGTTATGCTCTTCATTAGCTGCCACTATCATCCCTCCATTCTATTTTGGCTTACCCTCACGTAAACGACATGTAAACATAAGAATGGCCTCGGAAAATAGAGTGGTCAGATAATGATCAGCAACGTTTTTAAATAGGACTTCTTTTCTTACAAAAACGATTCCATTGCCTCAACAATGAGACCTGTCAAAGCTTTAGCCCCTTGTGGAACCAAGTGTACGCCATCAGGTGTAAAGTATTCTGGATGCTGAAGAGCTTCTGTATGCCAGTCAACTAACGTAACATTTTTGTGAGCGCTTGCCTGGTGCTTCAAAGATTCATTTACCTTGCTTTCCCATTGGCGGGGGACCCTTGTATTAACAAGGTAGATATGAGCTTTTGAGAATGATTGAAGCAATTGTTCAATTTGGCTGTTTGTAAAGTAACCATTGGTTCCCAGCTCAATGATGACAGCTTTGTCCGGCTGATTAAAAGACTTGTATTCTCTTGTGAGCTCCAAAGCTTGAGACATTTGTCTCCCTACCTTTCCATCAATCGTAACATGTGAAAGTGATTGATGAAGATGCGAGGCAATATCAAGCATGACGGAATCTCCTATAGCTAACACTTCTTTATCAGAGTCTATAGGTTCTCTCCCCTGCCGAGATTGCGTGTCTTTATTTTTGCTAATCTCTTGTCCATTCTTTTTGTTTTCCTTTTGCTCTTGATTGGAGTCTCTTGTTTTTTGTTCGACATCGTTTTCCTTGTCTTCGACTATAGCACTTTTTCTGTCCTCAGGAGCCTGGTTGTTGATATCAGCGTTTGTTTCTTGTGAGTTATACGTCCATTTGGTGGGGTGCTTTTGATCACCGGCCAGTCCAGACAGCCCTCCCGCAAAAATAAGTAAAGAGAGAATGACGAAACCAATTGACATTTTACTCAGGAGAGTTGTCGTTTTCCATTCTCTGATTCTATGTATAAAAACACGGCGGAAAAAGGGTCTAAATCCTTGTGTCCGTACCGGCTTCTCTATTAAATGATAAGAAAGCTCGGCAAGTATAAAGGTAACAGTAACCTTTAGCGTGATATGCCAAAAAACAGGGTTTCCGATTTCTTGAACTGGCGTGCTTAACACAATAACAGGGTAGTGCCAAAGATAAATACCGTAAGACCTTGTTCCAAGCCAACGGAGCGGCCTCCATGAAAGCAGATTGCCTAAAAAGCTGCACGGATGGCAAATACATGCAATAAGGATTGCGGCGATTATGCTAATCAAAAGCATTCCGCCTCTGTAAAGAAAAGGCTCGTATTCATCAAATGAGATCACAAGTTTATGGTCTTCATTAATATAAAACGATTGATCAGGAAGAATTTTTTTGAACGGTTCTGCATCTTCGTCAGTGAGCCAATATATTTTATTCGGATCTTCCTTCATTTGCTGTTTCATTTGTTCTTTGATGTTTTGGCTGATGACGTTGATATGGCGTTCATCTTTGAATAAGCTTTTTAATGTCAGTAAGATATCATTCTTTTTGTCAATTGTGATATAACGGCTTTGGTTGTAAGATGATGCTTGTGTTTTTTCAATATTTCGCCGGATAGAGAGTAAATCTGGTGTGTCTGTCACTGTCTCGTAATCACTATAGATACTGAGATGCTCTTTTTTGTTTTTAGATGTGGACTGTATAAATTCCTTGTACAGCTGCTTGCTTTCTTTCAAGTATTTCTGGTTGATGCTGTTTTCAAGCTCTTTATTAGAAAGTCCGGACAGGGCAGGTGTTTTGACATCGATGCTCGATTGATCTTTCTCTTCTTTGATCTCTATAAAAGTAATGGCTTTGACAATCTTCCCGATGACAGGAATTCTCGACATCGCTTGAGCTGCGTCAGGGTTGATGTTGACAAGTGCAGTGAATAAAATAGCCGCCGCGACAGCTGCCGATGTCGGCCACATGACGATTCTTTTCTTTTTTGGTTCTTGCTGAAGGGCTTTTTCAACAATGATATCAAGTTCTTTAGGAATCTGGACATTTTTATATTCTTCTCTTAATTGCTGCAATCTCTTATCCATTAAGAAAGATCCTCCTTCGTCAACTGAATGCGCATCAGCTTCAATGCTCTGTAGAGGCGCGTTTTGACGGTATTCGTGTTTTCTCCTGTAATTTCCGCAATATCTTCCAATTTGAGGTCTTCAAAAAAACGCAAAATAATAATGGTTTTATAGCGGTACGGCAATTCGTCAAGCGCTTCATGAAGATCGGTATCCTTGTAATGGTCTTCCTTTCCTTTGCTTAAAAACTCTAGCGTTTCGTCATCCATCACTTTTACCTTTTTTTGTTTGCGCAAAAAATCAATAGCTGTCCGTACTAAAATTTTATAAAACCAGCTTTTTATCATCTCAGGGTTTCTAACCGTTTCAACTGAGTTCAGTGCTTTTTTTATAGATTCCTGAATAATATCTAAAGCGTCATCTTGATTTTTCACATAACTGAAAGCCAACCTGTAGAAATCTTGCTTATGATCAGTTATGCATGTGACAAGCGACGCTTTTGTTGTTTGTTTTTCTTCATTGCAATAAAGGGCTCCTTTTTGAATATACGTATATCATAGGCTGTTACCTAGGATAGACGCGGAAGGCTAAAAAATAGTTTGCGCAGAATCGCATTTTTTTAAAGAAGTAAATCAGAGCGGGGGAGTCATGCATAAAAAAACATGGCTTGTTTGTACAAGCCATGTTTTGCTATTCCAAATAATGTTTTTTGAAATCCGAGTGGATAGAAAATTTGCGTCGTAACCGAATGAGATTTTCTCCAAAACTTTCTTCTAAAAGCCCTCTATGCTTTTTTAGAATTTCCATGAGGTACAGATCATGAATGATCACTTCAGTTATAGGCATGACTAAACCTACATGCATTGTCCATGCAGCACGGCTGTCGTTTCCGAGAGAGACGATACCTGCTACTACTTCTGAATCATCCCCGCTATAGACAAGCCACCGTCCGTCATACTCTTCTGTAATTTCACTGCTCATATCATGAAGGTAAACAGTAGCAAAATCAGATACGATGTCTCCGTACGCAATAATGGTAACAATGACACCTTGATTTGCCGCCTGTTTTAACTCTGATTCTATCTCTTCAAAATCCTCTTTCCATATTTCTAAGAGGATTCTTGTTTTGGCGGATAAGATACAAGCTTTCACCTTTTCAAGAATTTCATTGCGTCCGGTGATATTCCAGATATTTTCCCGATCATTTGCAGTCTGCTCGAATTTCTCAAAGTATTTCTCAGCCTGATCAAAATGCTCTTCCGCCTTGAGCCGGCGGTTTTTAATCAGTTCTTTAGCGGGTACAGGGACATATTGAGGCGTATTTCCATGACTTACAAAAACATCTCCCCTGATGACAAGGCTTTCTAAAACTTCATAAATTTTAGAACGGGGCACTCCGGATTTTTTTGCGACGGCATATCCAGTTAAAGGTGATTCTTGCAATAAAGCCAGATAAGCTTTTGATTCATATTCGGTAAAATTGAGGTTTTTTAAAATGTCTAACATATTTTCCTTCATACATCCTCCATATAAAAAGCAGTCGTTGCCTTTGTAATCGCTATTTTAACAAACCATATTGATTTATTCCAAACCCATTGATACACTTTTATAAGTGGTTACTTTTGTAGTCACTATATGTCATGTGGATTTTTTAAGGGGGAGAAGAAATGCACAGCTTACTCACTTACATACCGATCGCTGCCATGATGGTTATTTTACCGGGGGCAGATACAATGCTTGTGATGAAAAATACCCTTAGATACGGCGCAAAGGCTGGCCGTTATAATATTCTTGGATTGGCTACAGGACTTTCCTTTTGGACGGTTATCGCCATTTTAGGTTTATCAGTAGTTATTGCAAAGTCGGTGTTTCTTTTTACAACGATCAAATATTTGGGAGCAGCGTACTTAATTTATTTAGGAATCAAAAGTTTTTTTGCCAAAAGCATGTTTTCTATAGATGACATGCAAACCCAAGCAACAACTACAGAAAATTCTCCGAAACGTTATTATAAAACTTCCTTTATGCAAGGATCACTTAGTAACATTCTCAATCCTAAAACTGTTTTGGTTTATGTTACAATCATGCCCCAATTTATCAATCTGAAGGGGAATATAAACCAGCAGCTCATCATCTTAGCTTCAATCCTAACCCTATTAGCGGTGTTATGGTTCCTGTTTCTCGTTTATGTTATTGATTTCGCAAAAAAATGGATGAAAAACTCGAAGTTCCAAAAAGCGTTCCAAAAAGTAACCGGCATGTTATTAGTGGGTTTTGGCATCAAAACTGGTTTGAATTAAGGTTCGGCTCCGTTGGCTGGTCGCCTAAATGAGAATACAATTGCATAAATGCAGAATCTAATAGCAGCCTCAGTGAAGTTTCGGCAGATTAATTGTTTTTGAGTGTCCGAGCATACAAAAAAGACAAGGGAGTGTGTACCCTTGTCTTTTTTTTGTTATTTTATTTTACTTCCTTTGGTGGTCTGTACCTTATACATAATAATCAATAAAATAAACCAGACCGGAGTGACAAACAAAGCAACACGTGTATCATTCGCCAATGCCAATATGACAAGAATGAACGCGAGAAATGCGAGTGTTAAGTAGTTGGATAATGGGTAAAAAGGCATTTTAAATTTGTTTGCTTTCGCTTCATCCTGCCTTGTTTTTCGATATTTTAAATGGCAAATCACCGTGATGCCCCAAATAAAAATGAAACATATTGTAGAAACACTTGTAATCAGTGTAAAGACTTGCTCGGGCATTATATAATTCAGGCTAACGCCAATGAGAATGGCGATGGTTGAAAAGAACAGCGCATTACTTGGAACTTTAGAAGAAGTCAGTTTCTTCAATAATCCAGGTGCGTGATGATCCTTGGCAAGAGAATAGACCATTCGGCTTGTGCTGAATAAAGCGCTATTGGCCGCTGATGCAGCTGATGTTAATACAACAAAATTGATCATACTGGCAGCGGCAACAATGCCTACAACAGAAAAGACTTGAACAAATGGGCTTTCATTTGGGTCCAAAACATTCCAAGGATAGATACACATAATGACAAAAAGTGCGCCGACATAAAACAGTAAAATCCGGACAGGGATTTGATTGATGGCTTTAGGTATCACTTTTCGTGGATTTTCTGTTTCACCTGCTGTCAGTCCAACAAGTTCAATTCCCACAAAAGCGAAGACAACCATTTGGAATGAAAGGATAAATCCATGCCATCCATTTGGAAACAAGCCGCCGTGCTTCCAAAGATTTGTGAGGCTGGCTGACCCGGAAGCTGCGGAAAAACCTTTCGCAATCAAAAAAATACCAGTTACGATAAGAGCCAGTATGGCAATGACTTTGATCAATGCAAACCAGAATTCTAATTCTCCGAAAAGTTTAACGGTGGCAAGATTCATCATAAGCAGGATAATAAGCGCTAGAAGACCCGGCAGCCATTGAGGTACATCGGGAAGCCAATATTGCGTATAAATCCCGACCGCTGTTAAATCAGCCATCGCGAGAGAAATCCAGCAGAACCAGTAGGTCCAGCCAGTGATAAACGCTGCCATGTTGCCTAAATAGTCCCTTATCAAATCAACGAAAGAGTGATACCCCGTATTTGATAGGAGCAGTTCTCCGAGCGAACGCATAATGAAAAAGCAAAAGACTCCGGTGATCAAGTAAGCAAATAAAATAGATGGTCCCGCAAAGTGAATGGACTTTCCAGATCCTAAGAATAAACCAGTCCCGATTGCACCCCCAATCGCCATTAATTGTATATGCCTGTTTTTAAGGCCTCTAGACAATTTTTGTTGTTGTCCCAAATTGCCTTTGTTAGAATTGCCTATCAATTTTATTTTCCTCCAATAATAAAGTGAATAAAGTTTTATCGGATATTATATCATCTAAGAGAATATAATGTTTAATTTTTAAATTTTTAAAATAAAGTTTTCCCTTGTTTGTAAAGCTGGTGAATGTCTTTTCCTTTCCTTTATGACTTTCCGGTTCTATCAAATAGTAGAAAAAACAGGAAGATTATCTGTATTGTTTATATTGAAAAAAATGTAAAATATTCTTAACCAAAAAAGGAGGAACCAATATGTATTCGTTTAAGAAAGTAATGTTGATCAGCATTTCCACACTTGCGCTATTAATGTTATGTACAACAGCGATGTTTCCAAAAAGCTCACAAGCAGCTGTAAGAGCCTAACTCGTTATTTGCGCAATCTTGATTATCGGAATTCTTGGATATTGGGCTGGATTTTTAGCATAAGCTCTGTGATGTAAGAAAGAAGAGGGAAACTGCAGCAGTCTATCATATATCAATCTTTTGGATATCAGTCAAACTGAGGAGAATTGCCAGAAACGAATCAACTCACGCAGCAGTCTCTCTTGAAAGTGTCAAACATGAAGAGAGGAGCGAAAAAAATGAAAAAGAGACTTATCCAAGTCATCATCATGTTTACCTTGCTGGTGACTATCCCATTTTCGATTGAGGCAGCCGATTCAAGCTACTATGATGAGGATTATCGTCCACAATATCATTTCACCCCGGAGGCAAACTGGATGAATGATCCAAACGGGATGGTATATTATGCTGGAGAATACCATTTGTTCTATCAATACCATCCATACGGGCTTCAGTGGGGGCCCATGCATTGGGGGCACGCTGTGAGTAAAGATTTGGTGACATGGGAGCACCTTCCTGTTGCGCTGGCTCCGGATGACAAAGGCACGATCTTTTCCGGAAGCGCAGTTGTAGATAGGAATAACACAAGCGGTTTTCAAACAGGCAAAGAGAAGCCTCTTGTGGCCATATATACACAGGATCGGGAAGGCCATCAAGTGCAGAGCATCGCCTATAGCAATGACAAAGGAAGAACGTGGACGAAATACGCTGGCAACCCTGTCATTCCAAACCCGGGAAAAAAAGATTTTCGCGATCCAAAAGTCTTTTGGTATGAAAAGGAAAACAAGTGGGTAATGGTGCTGGCGGCAGGAGACCGAATCCTCATTTATACGTCTAAAAATCTAAAGCAGTGGACGTATGCAAGTGAATTTGGACAGGGAGAAGGAAGTCATGGAGGAGTATGGGAATGCCCGGATTTGTTTGAGCTCCCGGTAGACGGCAATCCAAATCAAAAAAAATGGGTGATGCAGGTCAGTGTTGGAAACGGGGCGGTTTCGGGGGGATCAGGTATGCAATATTTCGTAGGAGACTTTGATGGAACTCATTTTAAAAATGAAAATCCGTCAAATAAAGTTCTCTGGACAGATTACGGCAAAGACTTTTATGCGGCTGTATCCTGGTCTGATATTCCATCCTCAGACGGCCGGCGGCTTTGGTTAGGCTGGATGAGCAATTGGCAATATGCGAATGATGTTCCTACATCCCCATGGAGAAGTGCAGCCTCCATTCCAAGAGAGTTAAAGTTAAAAACGCTTACTGAAGGAGTGAGGGTCGTCCAAACACCGGTAAAAGAGCTGCAAACCATTCGAGGAACCTCAAAGAGCTGGAAGAATCAGACCATATCGCCCACAAGCCAAAATGTGTTAGCAGGCCTATCTGGAGATACGTATGAATTACATGCAGAATTTCAAGTGACCCCAAGTTCAGCAGCAGAATTTGGTTTTAAAGTTCGAACAGGCAGAAATCAATTTACAAAAGTCGGCTATGATCGAAAGAACAAAAAACTGTTCGTTGACCGGAGCGAGTCGGGGAACATCACTTTTAATCCGACCTTTAACACCGGAAAACAAACCGCTCCGCTGAAACCGGTAAATGGAAAGGTAAAGATGCGCATTTTTGTCGACCGCTCTTCAGTTGAAGTATTTGGGAATGACGGACAGCAGGTCATAACCGATATCATTCTCCCGGATAGATCAAGTAAAGGTCTTGAATTATATGCTGCAAATGGCAGTGTAAAGCTAAAATCTTTGACGATATATCCTTTAAAAAAGGTGTGGGGAACGTCACCTTTTATCTCGAATTTGACTGGCTGGACGACTGTAAATGGCACGTGGGCCGACACAATTGAGGGGAAACAAGGGAGATCGGACGGCGATTCCTTTATCATGTCTTCAGCATCCGGATCTGACTTCACCTATGAATCTGATATCACCATTAAGGATGGAAACGGAAGAGGGGCAGGAGCGCTTCTATTCCGCTCTGACAAAGATGCCAAAAACGGTTATCTTGCCAACGTGGATGCGAAGCATGATCTAGTGAAATTCTTTAAATTTGAGAACGGTGTCGCTTCTGTCATTGCCGAATACAAAACGCCGATAGACGTAAATAAAAAGTATCATCTGAAAACTGAAGCTCAAGGTGATCACTTTAAAATCTATTTAGATGACCGTCTTGTGATCGATGCAAATGATTCCGCATTCTTAGAAGGTCAATTTGGCTTAAATGTGTGGGAAGCGACTGCTGTCTTTCAGAATGTAAACAAGGGGTTTTAACTTTAAAAAAGGCACAGACCTAAACAGTCTGTGCCTTCTCGTTATTTCAACAAATTTAATGATTCGCGGTTAAATGCTTCCAAATCATCCGGTGTTCTGCTTGTAACAATATTGTGGCTGACGACTACTTCTGCATCTTTGTAGTTTGCGCCGGCATTGATTAAATCTTTGCGGATGCTGCGGTAACCTGTGATATCTTTGCCTTTCAATAGATCCGTATCAATCAATACTTGCGGGCCGTGGCAAATAGCAAATACAGGCTTTTCATTTTCGACAAACGCTTTCGCGAATTCTCCCGGACGGTCATCTGCACGAAGTAGATCTGGAGAGAATCCCCCAGGGATTAAAAGTGCATCAAATTCACTAGCATCCACATCTGAGATTGCTTTTTCGATCTTTACTTTCTCGCCATGCTTACCGGTAACTTCTTTGCCGGCTTCCAAATCGATAGCTACGACACTGTAGCCAGCTTCTTCGTATGCTTCTACCGGGCTTGTATATTCGATATCTTCGAATTGGTCTGTAACGAGAACAGCAATTTTTTTGCTCATATCAAAAACCTCCTATAACCTCTTTATGCTCATAGAATAACAGGAAGATTGACCGGCCTTCAAACCATTTGCTTAAGGAGATCGTTTTTCATGCATTTCCAGTAAATAAAAGCGGTCACCTCATTTAAGGACTAACCTATTTTTTAGACTTGCAATGTGGAAATATAAATCATAATAACGAGACTTGATTTTGCTGTTGAGCATGACATCGCACTCAAAATCGAGGTAATCCGCGCGGACCAGGTGGATGAAGTTTCGCGCTCACATCTTTCTTTTAGCCTGAAAAATCCGACCAAGTCTCTTATTGTTGTGATGTCATTAAGCATTACTGGTACTCACATTCAAATCAGAGCTGAAGGGATTGACGAGGAACAGGCTTTGCAAGCGATTGAAGACCATATGGGAAAAAGCGGATTCATGAAGAGCTCATCGGGAGAGAAGGAGAAGCGGATGAAAGCCAAATTTATTGTCGCTCTCATTTCAATTCAGCTTCTACTTTTAACATACAGAAGCTGAGGAACAGCTATAATCAATCAAAACTGTTCCTCAGCAAATCAAAAAAGGTTAAAGGGTTGGCAACTGAATTGCGGTTTCGATATTTTGTAAATTCAGCTTGACTTGTTCGTCTGTATTCCAAGGATGGTACCAGCCCTTTTCCATCATGTAGCTTGAAATTTGTTCATGCATATCGAGGGCTTCCTCTAAATGGCGGACAAGGACCTCTTTTACTTCAGGCGTTCCGGCTTCCGTTGCGGCCATCGCATAATTTCTGACTCCGTTTTTTGCGGCAATCAATAAATCCATGGCGATGATTTGGTCTGTCAGTACATTCATGCCGGTCAGATATTCAATGATAGGATTCATTATTCATTCATCTCCTCATTCATGCTTTGCTTTAGATAAAATCGAGGCAAATTCGTGTAGCTGCCGTGTGGTGGTGTCAACGTCTTGCTGCATGATTTCTTTTAGCTTCGGATCAGATACCAGCGCCTTCATTGTTTTGGATTTTGTTAAACAAAGTGTCTTAAATGCAGTCATTTCTTGAACCTCAAGCACTTCATGTAAGGCATATTCCATTCCAGTCACCTCCGTTTTTTAAGGTTTTAACACAACTTTAATACAATCATCCATTTTGGTATCAAAAATGTCATAGCCATGCTTGGCTTCACTAAGCGGCAGGACATGGCTTACAACATCTCCCGGATCAATTTTACCCGTCGACACTAATTCAAACATGTATGGCATGTAGTGGATCACCGGGGCCTGTCCAGAGCGTATATTGATGTTTCGCTGCATGATATCACCTAACGGAAAACCGTTATATCGCCCTCCATACACTCCTGTAATTTGTATGGTTCCTCCTTTGCGAACGGCCTGTGAGGCAATGACCAATGCACTCATCGATCCGCCATGAAGCTTTAATCCGCTGGCAAGGAACTCGAGGTCGCTCATTTTCCCATCCATCCCAACAGCGTCAATGACAACATCCGCTCCGCCTTTGGTGATTTCCTTCAAGTAACTCCCTGTATTCTCATGGTCTTCAAAATTAACGATTTCGACTTTGTTGGTTCGTTTGGCGTGCTGTAAGCGATAGTTTACATAGTCAACTGCTATGACGCGTTTTGCGCCTTTTAGCCAACAAAACTTTTGAGCAAACAGGCCGACTGGTCCGCAGCCGAGAACGATAACTGTATCACCGTCTTTTACCCCGGCATTGTCAACACTCCAAAAGCCGGTGGTCATGGCATCAGCAATCACGCTTAATTTTTCATCTGGTTCCTCACAAGTTTCAGGTATTTTAAAATGGGTAAAATTCGCAAATGGCACTCTTAAATATTCAGCCTGCCCGCCTGGATAACCGCCGGTATGACCTGAATAGCCGAAATAGGCACCCATCTCTCCATTGTCATTTGATTGATCACATTGGCTTTCCAGTTGGTTTTTACAAAAGAAGCATTCACCGCAGGCGATCGTAAAAGGAATAATGACGCGGTCACCTTTTTTCACCTTTGTAACTCCCGGCCCAACTTCTTCAACGATCCCCATTGGTTCATGGCCGATGACATAGTCTTCATGAAGATTAGGAATCAATCCATGGATTAAATGTAAATCTGATCCGCAAATGGCTGTACTGGTGACCTTTATAATCATGTCATCGGACTTTTCAATCTTTGGATCTGGCACATCTTTGACAACAACATTTTTAATGCCTTGATACGTTACTGCTTTCATGCTGTAAACCTCCAGTGTTAGTGTTCATCAGGTGTCCGGTCAAACATCCCTTTTCGATTTGTTTCATCAGGAAAAAGGTTCATGTTGCCGACCATGATCGTGTTATTTGCAGAGAGCTGATCCAGCTTATACTGTTCGCTCAGCTCATACGGATGGAACCATTTTTTGCTTATCATCAGTTCCGTAATCTCTTGGTGCATCGCGATTCCTTGCATCAGCTGTTTCCGCAACAGGGCTCTTACATCTGGTGAAGCGGTTTCAGTCAAGGCTACGGCAGTATTTCTCACGCCTTCTTTCGCTCGAATAAGAAAATCCATTGCAAATGTAGTATCTGCAAGTTCAGGCACATGTAGCGAATTAATAGGGTCTAAGTGATCATGGTTCAAAGGTGCTTACCTTCCTTTCAATTGATGATTGGCGTTGGGCGGCTTTGAGGGACAGGGGCCTGAAACGGCGCCCGCTCATAAACCGCTTGTAAATCAGTAAGGTCTTGAATGGATTGCTGTACATCTTTTTGCATCAAGTCCTTCAGTTCTTGGTCAAACACAAGTCCTTGCATTAACTTTGATTTCGCTATACAAAGTGTTTTAAAGTTCACGATTTCATGTAAATCAACAGCCTCGTGAGCTGCTAATGTTTGATGATCCATATTAATGTAACCTCCTTTTATCAACGTTACATTTCCCGAAATGAAGTTGATGCATACAGAAAATACACTCGGATTTATTATTTGTTTTAAGAATCGCTGTTTTTGCTCGTTCTTATGACTTGGACTAAACTGCACTTAAATCTAAAATAAGGGTAAAGTATGGAAATTTATTTATGGAAACTTGACACAGTGCTGTCAGGTTTCTTTGGTATCATTAAATTGGATGACCAGTAAAAGTATGGTTTTATAGGAGGCACTCAATATGAAGCTTAATATGAAACTGTTACAAATTAGACTGTTGGTGAATGATTTTAAGAAAAGCGTCGAGTTTTACAAAGATTCATTAGGACTTCCAATAAGTTGGTTAGAGAATGAAATGGAATATGCACTCTTTGATAATGGGGAAACGAAAATAGAGCTTTTATCTCGAGAAACGATGGCAGAAATCGTTGGAGAGGGAAAAAAATCGTTGGAAGGAGAAGCTCAATCAAAATTTTTGCTTCAGTTTAAGGTAGAAGATGTTGATAAAACGTATGACGATTTATACAAAAAAGGAGTTAAATGTGTGAATAAACCGCATGATCGCAAGGAATGGAGTGCCCGAGTTGCTCACTTCAGAGATCCAGATCATAACCTGATTGAAATATATAAAATGTTATGATTTTTCGACTCGCAAAATCATAGAATAACGTTTAATAACGTACCTTATCATTTTTTTATACGCCCTGATAAAAGAAAGCAAAGTCATAATAGGTTTCGGACACTGAACTTGCAGCATTTACGCTGATTTGTATGGTGTCCGTTTTTGAACTAAACAAATGATTAAGAGCCAAATGTAACATACCATCAATATAAGCCTGACTACCATTTATTTTATATCCTTAACATAGGAACAATTCCACTTTTGAAAGATCTAGTTTATGGTACATTGATAAATATATGGGAGGGGAGGGGCATGGTATCTGAAAGTAAATCCTTAACTGGATGTAAGAAAGTCAAACGTACGGCATTTATAAGGGGAGGGTATAAGGTGAATAAGCTAAAAATGCTAAGTACGCTAACGGTGATGATTGCATCATTGCTCATTTTTTCTAGCCATGCACTTGCCGCTCAGTATTATACGGTATCAACAAGCAGCGGTGCACCTGTAAATATGCGCGGCGGCCCAGGTACAAGTTGGGCGATTATAACGACTATTCCGAGCGGCAGCCGTATCCCGATCTTTTGCTACAAAACCGGTACAACTGTAACTGGAAAGTATGGAACGAGTAATATTTGGAATTACACAGAGCGGACGCTTGCCAGCGGAGAGGTCGTTTATGGGTTTGTCTCTGATACATATGTCTACACGGGTTCAGACGGCCCGGTTGTTCCTAAATGCAGCTGGTAGCATATGTTTTATCGTTCTTAAAATGAAGGAATTGAAGAAAGAGGGATGACATTGGCTAAACTGAAAATGCTGAGTATGTTAACCGTTATGATTGCATCAATATTCATTTTTTCCAGTCAAGCGCTTGCCGTTCTGTACTTTACTGTTTCAACAAGCAGCGGTGCGCCTGTAAATATGCGCAGCGGTCCAGGTACAAATTATCCTATTATGCTTTCCATTCCAAGCGGCTCGCGTGTTCCTTACTATTGTTATGCTTACGGAACAACTGTTACAGGAAAATATGGAACGAGTAATATTTGGGATCAAATCCAGTGGAAAGATTCTCGGGGCGTCGTAAATATTGGATATGTTTCTGACACATATGTCTATACAGGCTCAGACGGCCCGGTCGGTTACCGATGCAACTAGCTGTATCCTCCGTACAATAGAGTTTCTTCTTTAGGGCCTATCTGAATGAACCATACCAACTTTGTTGGTGTAGTTTTTCCGTTTTATAAATAACTCAATCGATAGGATAGCCCATTTATTAATAATAACTTTAAGTACATAAATGAAAGACCGAGGAAACTGTGTTTGTATATGTATGAACAGTCAAGAGGGCAGAAAGTAAGATCATGAAATCATGAAAACATCTCATTTTCCCTTTGATCTTTGCATAAGATAAATGTATAATACAAATCGTAATCATTTCGGTTTGAGGAGAAGGAGTGTCGTAATGGGATTTTTATTTGCAAAGAGGTTAGGGATACTAGCGATTGGTTCATTACTAGTAATGGCAGGATGTCAGACTTCAGATTCACCTAAAGGCGAGTCTAATCAAACAGCATCCTCAGCAGTTGAAGAAGACTCTTCTAAAGCGCAGGAGCAAACATCAGAATCTCATAATCATGATCACGATCATAGTCATGTACATGATGAAAAAACAGAAAAAATTTCTGAAGGCTATTTTAAAGACAGTCAAGTAAAGGATCGGTCACTTTCTGATTGGGAAGGAGACTGGCAATCTGTATATCCATACCTGCAAGATGGTACTCTTGACGAAGTATTTTCATATAAATCAGAACATGAAGGTGACAAGACAGCTGAAGAATATAAAGAGTATTATAAAAAAGGGTATAAAACAGATGTTGACCGTATCTTCATCAAACAAGATACTGTAACCTTTCTCAAAAATGGAAAAGAATATTCTGGTAAGTATACGTATGATGGGTACGAAATTTTAACTTATGATGCGGGCAATAGAGGAGTAAGATACATATTCAAATTAGCTAAAAAAGCTGAAGGACTTCCTCAGTATATTCAGTTTAGTGATCATAGTATCTATCCGACTAAATCTAGTCATTACCATCTGTATTGGGGTGACGACCGCAAAGCTTTATTTGATGAAGTCAATAATTGGCCAACTTACTACCCGTCAGAAATGGACGGACATGATATTGCCCATGAGATGATGGCGCATTAATTGAGAAGTGACATGGCCATGAAGTATGGTAATTCTTTTATACAAACGGTCATTTTGGGAAACACCCCTAGTCCTTTAAGGAGATTGAATACTGAGATACCCTGTGTTAGCTGCTGACAAAGAGTCAGCAGCTTTTTTACCCTCTTTATTTTTCTTTCCTTTCTCTCCGCCCGAGGGCAACTTCTATTTCATGAACGCCTAGATAAAATAAACAAAACATTAATAAAACAGCGCTATTTCATTAACAAAGTTAAGATACGATCAATAATAGCTTGACGGGTGAGAATAAGTGTTTTGGCGAGATCGATTAAGAGTAAGGGAGAGTATGGTGAAAAGATGAAATTACTAAGGATGAAGAAGCATTTAGTAGTGGCTTTATTTTCTCTGATATTATTTCAAAGTTCTATGGGTGTATGTTATGCGAGCACAACAGCGAAAGCAAAAACAATAACGCCGCCGCGACCCCCTGCTTCCGGTTACTTCGTAGATCATTACAAAAATAACAGCTCTGCTAATACTACAGTGAATTCCAATCCATCGATCGGGGTACTTTCCGAATTTAATAAGCTTTGGACTCCCGGAAGTACTTGGGATAGTGGCGTAAAATTGAACAGCAGCGTGTTGGATGCCAACATTCAAAAAGTTGTTGACGTTGCTGAACGGCGTACTTTCAGCGAGGAAAATGCTGCATATTTTGATGATCGGAGGAATCAGAGCTACAGTGTGATTGAGGGTCTCGGTCCGCTTACCGACGTATATCGAATGAATGCGGGTGCGACGACAACGATCAACAGTATCCCGGCAGATGCCACAACAAAAAAATATCATGATGAAGGAACCCATTCTGGCAGCACGAGTTCCAGTCTCGGCAGCATCGTGGGTTTGGTCAATACGTTACGCGGCCCCTATTCTTCAACGAATCCGGCTAAGGGATACTTTCAATATCCCCGCCCGTTTCGCTGGGAAAGCAATTCGATTCTTGTTCCGACCCTTGTTCCTGCTATCAATCCTGATCCGAGCAAAGACGGAGGTTTTCCCAGCGGACATACGAATGCCGCATATCTCAGCGCTTTTGCTATGGCTTATGCCGTACCGGAGCGTTATCAGGAACTCCTTACCCGGGCTTCGGAGCTCGGCAATAACCGCATTGTTGCCGGTATGCATTCCCCGCTTGATGTAATGGGAGGACGTGTCATGGCAACTGGCTTGGCCGCTGCTATTTTATCTGATCCAGCCAATAATCGTTTGAAAAAGGCTGCTTATGATGAAGCTCACAGTAAGTTGTTAACACAAACTGGTACAGCGGAAGATCGATTCAGCGATTATGACATGAATAAAAAACAATATATTCAACGATTGACATACGGATTTGGACAAATCAATCCAACTGCTAAACCAATGGTGGTTCCTAAAGGAGCTGAAGTTCTGCTGGAAACCCGTTTTCCTTATCTTGATAAAACGCAGCGCCGCTGGATTTTAGCTACTACCGGTCTTCCTTCCGGCTATCCTGTTCTTGATGACGCTGAAGGATGGGGACGGCTTAATCTCTTTTCGGCCACCGATGGATATGGCGCTTTTACCAAAAACGTTACCGTGAATATGGATTCTTCAAAAGGCGGCTTCCATGCAATGGATCGCTGGCGCAACGATATCTCCGGCACCGGAAAGCTGACTAAAAAGGGGACAGGCACGTTAAAGCTGGAGGGGAACAATACATATTCCGGCGGTACACGGATTGATCAAGGAACACTTGAGGGCGACTCGAAGACAGCCTTTGGGAGAGGTGATGTGTCAAACAACGGAGGCACCCTGAAAGAAGATGTGTCAGGAAAACTGATCATCGGAGGAGACTATAAACAATCTGCAAAGGGGATACTTGAGCTGAATCTCAGCGGGAAAAACGATCTGCTTCACATTAAGGGCAAGGCAAAAATGAAAGGAACTTTACGCCTCCATTTTTCAGACAATTATGTACCGGAAGACGGATCCACGATCATTACCTATCATAAGCGTCATGGATCATTTTCTTCAATTGAGACCGTAGGATTGCCAAGCAAGTACAAAGTAAAGATCGTCTATAAGTCCAACAGTATCCAATTAAAAGTCAAGGCAAATTAGGTTGGATCCTTAGTTTTTCTAGTTTAAAATAGGAGTAATGGTCATATTGGAGGAAGTTTACTCCATAGAGAATATGTTTTCAAGCTGGTGCTAAGTTGGCACCAGCTATTTATTTATCGGTGCTCGTTATGATTGAGGAGACCGGTGAACAGGCTAATGGATCACTGGAAAAACAGAGGAAGGAGTATCCATGAGAGCTTCTATTTGTTCAATGCTCTATTTGAGTAGGAGCATAACAAAACAATGAAAGCAACTAACAGTCGCGGGAAATCGTATAGAGGTATGATTTGGATAGTGCACACTTATCAATTTTGGTTAAATAAAGTAGAGGAAATCAGTAGTTAAAGAAATGCTCAGGTAGCTATATGTTGAAGGAGGCAACCAATGAAAACTAGAGAGGAAGCAATTGATTATTGTTTGAGTTTTAAAGATGCATATGAAGATTATCCGTTTCGAGATAAGAATTGGACATTAATGCGACACGTTAAAAACAGGAAAGTGTTTGCGTGGATATTTGAAAAAAATGATCGTATTTGGATCAATGTGAAGGGCGAATCCGGTTTTCTTGATTTCTGGAGACACAAATACACTTCAGTAGTTCCAGCATTTCATCTCAATAAAGACCATTGGAATTCTATCATTCTTGACGGAACTGTTCCAGAGGAAGACATATACGATATGATAAAACAAAGCTACCTGTTAACTAAAACCAAGTAAGCGACAGCATAACATCACCTCCCTTAAAGGAGGATAGTATATGATATGCTTTTCGAGCTCATGCCTAAGTAGAATAACAAAATATATATTGGGAAGTACTGATTCAACATTAATCACATTATGAGTATTGGAAGTCGGAGAATACATATAAGGGTTCAAAGATTCTCTTAGATTAGCCAAGGAGTGGGGAAGCCTTTTTGAGGACTTGCTGCACCCTTGACCTAGCATCAAATACAAATGGCTTTGAAATGTTTAGGGCATAGTGCAAAGTGAAAAGCTTATTCTTTACGATTTGTGTCTTGAGCAAAACCTAAAACAACGCTGCTTTTCCGGATTCTTTTCGCCATGATATATCTTTTTTTGTTCTAACTTGACATATCGGGAAATCTAGATATAGAATTACACGCATGGAACCTATTGACGTATTCAAAGCGTTATCTAACGAAACAAGACTCAATATTCTGAAGTGGCTGAAGGAACCCGAGAAGAATTTTCCAAAACAAGGCGCTCATTTGCCGAAGGAGGTAAGTTACAAAGGCGGAGTATGTGTTGGGGATATTCAAGAAAAAGCCAACGTTTCTCAATCTACCGTTTCCAGCTACCTAAACATGATGCAAAAAGCTGGTCTGCTTGAGTCGATTCGTCATGGACAATGGACTTACTACAGGCGTAATGAAGAATTTATTCAACAGTTAGCTAGATATTTTAAAACAGAAATCTAATTTGTGTTGATTTCTGTTTTTTTACCAGTATATATATCTGTTTTTCTAGATATACAAATATATGAAAAAGGAGATCTTATCATGCGCTTTATATCTTATTTACTTGCCCTATTGGCTGGAGCAGCACTGAGCTTTGAAGGAGCTATCTATGCCGAGCTAGGAAAAACAATTGGACAAATAGAAACAAGTTTTTATAACTTTTTTATGGGCTAAATTATTATGGGACTATTGTGGCTCTTTTTTGGAAAAGGAGAGCTTTCCTATACATTGAAAGCACCTAAATGGTCATTACTTGGGGGTGTCATGGGTGTTATTTATTTAACCTCTATTGTTATAAGTGTTCCATTCGTTGGTGTGGGTATCACCATGGTTGCGGTCATTATCGGGCAATTGGTAATGAGTATGGTGATTGAACATTTTGGATGGCTTGGAAGTAAGCAAACAAGGGTTAATCGAGAAAAGATTTTCGCCGTAATTTCAATGATTATTGCACTTATCTTAATAAACTAGGAGGTCATTCATAATGGGGCTATTTATGATTTTATTCACATTGATTGGCGGTATCACATTAAGCGCACAATCATCAATTAATGGTACATTAAGTCGAAAAGCTGGAACAATTGAAACAACATTTTTCACCTTTCTCACTGGAACAATGTTTCTTACTATTTTCATTTTATTTTTTGGCAGAGGAAATGTGCTTGGACTTCTAGAAGCGCCTAAATGGCAATTAAGTGCAGCATTTTTGGGTACGGCATATTTGCTGCTAACTGTCATAGCCGTTCCAAGAATAGGGGTTATTGCAACTAATATTGCTGGTATAGCTGGCCAGCTTGTCATTGGGGTAATGATTGATCATTTTGGATGGTTCAATAGTTTGGTCATAGAATTAGATATTAAACGTGTCTTCGCATTGCTATTTATGATCATGTCCCTTTATTTTATCTATAAGGGGAATAAGCGTTCCAACAAGGAAGCCAAAGCACAGAGAGTTTAAATAAAATAACATGATGCAAATAAAAAGCTTGATTTTAAAAATGACACACAGGAAAAAACAAGCTATCTCCTGTGTGTTATGCATCTTTAATAGAAAGTTAGTTATTCTTAAAAAAAATAGTAATGAATGACTTCATATGCTTGAAATGCCGGGGTATTGTAAATGATGATAGGCTTTCACTCTATTGAGTCCAAGGGGGCACAATACATGAACATCGATGGTTTCAAATTATCGATGGTTTTTTAATTTGTTTTCATACTTATTGAAAATCACCTCTTTTAGACAAACAGCTATAACATCAAAGGTAATGCATGTTGAAGGTGTAAATTAACTAGGGACCATGAGCTGAGATAAAAATTGTCTTGATGCAGGTATTCATAAAATAAAACCCTGGAGGCAAAAAATCATTGAAAAAGAGTTAAAAGTGCAACAAGATAAGATTGTATGCCAGGTATGTGAAGAAGTAATCGATACAGTTCATCGTTCAGAAGGTGTTAAAGTGTTATACGGAATTTGTCAAAGGTGCTTGGTATCAAAAAACCATAGAAAATAGATAGCAAAGGCGTATAACAACGGGAGTCAGCCTGTTGCTATACGCCTATTTTTTTCAACCCTATCTTAATAAAAGAAGCTTCTTCATAGGGACGTTTTCAAAATAGGGCTCAGCTTTTCCAATATCGGTCATATAAGTTCTGCATGTGGGCTGATATACGTTCCACAGCTTCCTTTTCATTACGGTCTTCAATTGCTTCGATAATCAGTTTATGGACGTGAAAATTCTACTAATTGTTATACAAGTATATTTTTTATATGCCTTTCAGTTTTAAAGGGCAAAATAATTATGCCACAAAACGCCCTGTTATCAGGATCTAAAAAACCCCGTGCTTTACGAATACAGGGGAAATGAAAGCGAAAAAAGTATGTAAAAGAGATTCCCGTTTTAGAAACGAAACATAATTAAATAATTCCAATAACCCTTTTTATGATAATGGAAGTGAAGCACCAAAAAATACACCGATACACGCAAATAAAAGATATGTTTTTACATTCATTTTACTGATCCTATAAAAATTAATGAATTCTCATTCAAATTGATACTACACTCTTTTGCACATAAGAGGCACATAGTTTCAAAAATCAAGTCAAACGGTGAAAAGACTTGATTTGATCCATGTATTTCTATGTGTCCTGTAGGTAAACTAAACATACACCTAAAGAAAGGGAGTTTTACACATGGAAATTCAACAAATTCGTAATGCAACTATCATTGTCGAATACGCAGGGAAAAGGTTCTTAATAGATCCAATGTTAGCGGAGAAAGGGACTTACCCTCCTTTTCCTAATACTATAAGACAAGATCAATATAATCCTTTAGCTAGCTTACCAACATCAATTGACAATATTATTAATAATGTGGATGCTGTCATTGTCACTCATCTACATTTAGACCACTTTGATGAGGCGGCCCAAAAATTATTGTCAAAGGATATCAAGATGTTTGTACAAAATGAAGAAGATGCTAAAGAAGTAAGAAACGCTGGTTTTCAACATGTAGAAGTACTGCAAGAAGATACAGTCTTTGAAGATATCAAATTGGTGAAAACTAAAGGTGAACATGGTAGAGGAGAAGAATTGTTAAAACTTGCCGGTCTCGTTTGCGGTATTGTTTTCAAACACCAAAATGAAAAAACATTGTATGTAGCCGGAGATACAGTATGGTATGAAGCAATTCAGGAAGTGATTGATACACACAATCCAGACATCATTGTGGTAAATGGCGGGGATAATCAAATACTAGAACTCGGTTCTTTGATAATGGGGAAAGATGACATCTATGAAGTGCACAAGGCTGCCCCCAATGCCAAAATCATTTCTGTCCATATGGAAGCTGTTAACCATTGGACATTATCTAGAGAAGAATTAAAAAGCTTTATAGAGGAAAAAGGAATCTCTTCTCACGTTCTAGTGCCAGATGACGGCGAATCATATAAATTTTAAGCTGAAAATGGCAAACAATTGTAGTTTTAATTTTTATGATTGTGAATAGAGACTTCAGGTTAATTGTAAATTTCAATCTTATTTTGCGCAGTTTTTACTCTGTAGAAATACAAGGGTCTCAGGATTATGCCGTTTATATTCCTGAGACCCGTCTTAATTATTTAATGATTGGTCAAAAGTTGACTGAAACCTCCTAAAAGAGGAGGAGCAAGAGAAAGATGGAAAAGCTAAAAAATTATTTTGTTAGGAAGTGCAGCTTATGATAACCAAAACAAGTCAGTTAAAACAGCAGCCTGTTTGGTTACAAAGTTATATTGATTCACCAGAAAAACAAAACCAACTTTATAAAAAAACATTAAAAATCTTGATTTTTTCACAAATCTTTGGGGGAGCTGGACTTGGTGCTGGGATAACAGTTGGGGCGCTTCTTGCCCAAGATATGATAGGATCGGAAAATGTAGCAGGAATTCCAACTGCCCTCTTTACTTTAGGATCTGCCGTAGCTGCCTTACTTATAGGAGCATCCTCACAACGTTTTGGTCGTAGAGCCGGACTTGCAGGTGGTTTCCTTATAGGTGGATTAGGTGCTATAGGTGTAATAATTGCGGCTTTAATCAACAGCGTTGCCCTATTATTTATTTCCCTTCTTATTTATGGAGCAGGTATGGCTTCTAATCTTCAAGTTCGGTATGCTGGGACAGACCTTGCAAATGAGAAACAACGGGGAACTGCTGCAAGTATGGCTTTAGTTTCTACTACTTTAGGAGCTGTAGTAGGTCCTAACTTAGTTCATACAATGGGAGAATTTGCAGATTCAATTGGTGTTCCCAATTTAGCTGGTCCGTTTATCATGTCAGGAGCAGCTTTTATAATTGCTGGATTTATTCTCTTCATATTTCTTCGTCCAGATCCACTATTTGTATCTACAGCTATTGCGAATGCTGTGAAAAAAAACGATAAAGTACAGATAGGAGGAAGTCTAAAAAATCCTGCCATAAACAAAAATGGAATAATGGTAGGAGCTGTCATTATGATTTTAGCTCAATTAATCATGACAGCTATTATGACAATGACACCAGTTCACATGGGTCATCACGGTCATGGTTTGAGCGAAGTGGGATTAGTTATAGGGCTCCATATTGCAGCTATGTATCTTCCTTCACCACTGACTGGTTTACTAGTAGATAAGTTTGGTCGAACTACTATGGCCATTGCTTCAGGTGCTACACTTCTTGCCGCTGGATTGGTGGCAGCTATTGCATCGGCAGACTCATTATCATTGCTTATCGTAGCACTAGTATTACTAGGAGTAGGTTGGAACTTTGGTTTACTAACGGGAACTGCCCTCATTATAGATTCAACACACCCATCTGTTCGTGCAAAAACACAAGGAACATTTGATGTCTTGGTAGCACTATCAGGAGCAGCGGGTGGAGCCTTGTCAGGAATGGTTGTTGCACAATTTAGTTATACAATACTATCAATTTCTGGAGCCGTTTTATCATTGTTACTTATTCCAGTAGTTATTTGGTATTTTAAAAGGAAGGAAAAAGCAAAGCTTAAGTATCTTTCCTAAACCTTTGAAGAACCTAACCAGACTTTACTTTTAAGGTGTCTTGGGTATGATGTAACTTCAAGGTATAAGCGGCGATGTAGCAAAAACTCCGACTCTCGCCTTCTTAGGTGTAGTCGATTCCATTATGCTGAGCTTGTATACGGTAATGAAGAAAAACGCCTGAGTAATAAAATTAGAAGTCTCTAGGATATTATTTAGGAGGGACATTGTACAAAAAGATTATACAGGCAACAGAGGTAATAATATATCGGGAAACAAGTCGAGCGGAAGGGTGCTATAGTCGTGATTACGAGCAGGCGGAAGTATTTATGTCTTAAAATTACAGGGTTATTTAAAAGCTCTTTAGGACGATGCGGTGGATCAACATGGAGTTAATCAAACTATAGAATACTTAGAGAAGAATAAGAACTATCCTTATGTTGAAGACATTGCCTGTGAGACCGCAGCTGCTTTTGCAAACTCAAAAGAATTTGAAACATCCAATGTATATCATCAGAAAATGGTTGAAACTCAAACACAAATCAAAGGGGAGATGATAGTGAGAAATAACGAGGAAAAAAGCAAACTACATATCGAAGTTTGCTTTTTTGCTATACTTTATTAATTGATATCAATAATGAGATGCCCTATATTTTTATATCCTCATGGCAAAGCTTTTGTAAAAGCTGCTTAACTGAAATTTCCTCAGTCAATGATCGTATTCCTTGCCCTGCCCACAAAGACATCTGATCATGGTTGTTTTGGACTGAAGCCTGCTGTCTCATTGCCTTCGTTAGTGTATTTTGATAAGGATACGGAAGGGCTTGTGTCTCAAGCGGTGCTTTTTCTTCCATCCATTTATTTGCGATTCCTCTGGCCTCTTTACCTGAAAATAATGTCGTAAGCTTTGTATCTGCTTCGTTTGCTTCTAGTATTTTCTGTTTATGCACTGGATGGGCGTTGCTTTCGTGACAAATTAAAAAGGCAGATCCGATTTGTACTCCTTGGGCTCCAAGGGTTAAAGCTGCTTTTACTCCTCTATGGTCTATTATTCCCCCAGCTGCTATGACTGGTACGCTCAGTGCATCTGCTGCTTGTGGAATCAAAGCCATTAAACCCACGGCAGACTCACCTTTGGAAGGCAAAAAAGCTCCGCGATGTCCACCGGCTTCACTTCCTTGAAGGACTACTAAATCCATTCCCCGTTCTTCCATTAACAAAGCTTCTTCTACTGTTGAAGCGGTTCCAATTAAACAGCAACCAGAAGTTTTTAGCTCCTTTACAGCGTCTTCCGGCGGCAGATCAAAAGTGAAGGAGCAAGCCTTTACCTTGTATCTTAAAATCATATCAATTTTTTGATAGAAGTCATCCCACTCTTCTTGCACAGATGTAAATTGATTTACTTGGTTAGCTAACGGTATGTTTTCTTTCCACTTTTTAACTAGATCTTCTGGCGGCATTTCTAGACCTAGCGGAACAAACACATTAATTTGAAAAGGAGCATCTGTCAGCTCAAACATCTCTTTAATTTGTTGTTCTAGTCGTTCTGGTGTAAGATACCCCGATGCTAAGCTACCGAGAGCACCCTCACTCGAAACAGCAGAAGCCAGTCGCGGCTTTGTAATACCGCCAGCCATTGGAGCTTGAATAATCGGTTTTGTTAAGGAAAACATCTTCATAAATTCATTCATACCGAATCCCCCTTGTTAAGACATGACTGTTGAAAAAAGTGTCATTAACTATTTTATTCAAAGACTCGTATTCGCTTAGATATACAGTTTTCCTTTTTTTAACTAATGTTCTTCTGAAAATGATCCCTCATAGTCGTTAGAACTACAGATAAATCGAGTGTAATTAAAATGTCTTTTCGCCTTATAAACAAGGTTGTAGCTAAAGAATTGGTCATGGTTAGTATGGCTGCGGATGCGGCCTTGTTTTTCATGCACAGCAATAATTGAACGAGGCAGCAATGAAATACCTAAACTGGCGGTAACACAACCAATAATGGCTTCAAGTATGCCAAATTCCTTCAATTTTACGGGTAATAAATCTTCTTCCTGCAGGATATGATTGAGCGCTCTCTATAAGGTCACCCCTCACGGTATACCAGCATGGTTTGTGTTGGATGGAAGAAAGGGCTGGTATCAGATTACAGACTTAATCTGTAAAGACCCTCTCATACCTGAGAGAGTCAGGTATAAGAGGTTTTCTGTACACCCTGAAGATCCATATACGGCATCTATTTTGTATGGAATACTTTTTCCTTCTTATGATTCTACATGTGATACAACATAGACTTTTTTTATAGTGATAGAGTAGGTCTTACAATTAATTCACTTACATCGATCTCTAGTGGCTGCGAGATTGCATAAAGAATTGCATGTGCAATTGCAGAAGCAGGAAGCGCTTGTCTTCGGTATTCGATCATAGCTTCACTCGCCTGTTTATCGGTAATATGGTCGGCTAGTTCTGATACCGTTACGCCCGGTGCAATTACAGTTGCTCGAATATTATTCGTTGCTTCCTGTCGTAAGCCTTCTGTGATGGCACGGACAGCATACTTGGTTGCGCAATAAACTGCTGCAGTGGGGGTAACCTCATATGCGCCTATGGAAGCTATATTGACGATATGTCCGCTATTCTGTTCTTTCATTACAGGCAAAACTGCACCAATACCATGCAGGACTCCACGGATATTTACATCAATCATACGATTCCATTCAGCGATTTTCAGAGATTCCAATTTAGATAATGGCATTACACCCGCATTATTTACGATGACATCGATTTTTCCGTATGCTTCTATAATTTCTTGGACGGTATGCTGCATTTGTTCAAAGTCTGTGACATCCAGTTGTTTGTAATCTGCATGATATCCTTTTTGGAGAAGAGTGGATACGAGTGTTTCTAACTTATTTGTTCGTCGCGCTGCTGCTATTACCGTAGCTCCATTCTCAGCTAATAAATCAGCAGTTGCTGCTCCAATACCGCTGCTTCCGCCGGTGACAAGAACAACTTTATTCTTTATACTCATCTTTGTATCATCCTCTTTTAAGTCATTTTTCTTTAAGGAATCTTTACCTTCTTTCACGATGCAGTACCATCCCTGCGTGATATAAAATTCCATTGATAAAATCTCCATCAGCTTTGAATCCTGTATCATCTTGATATTCAATGTGGTCACCTGTTATTTGGTAATTGCCTGTATATGCACATTCGACATTGCCGCGAGCTTCAACATAGCGTCCATCGGACAGCAGTTCATGCATGATATACCGATCTTTGGTAACCCAAAGCCCATCATAAGAATGATTGTCTTTATCCATATCATCAGCTCCTTTTCTGTTCTACTATTAGTATCAGGGAAAGATAACATGGAGTGCTAGCCGATATCTCTTTCATTCTTGCCCTATCCTCCAAATCGATAAGAATAATAAAAGGAGGGAGTTCATGTTTCTAGAAGAGCAGTTGCAACCGAAAGAAGAGCAGCTTACAAAGCTTGTGTCATCCTTTGCTACCAAGGAGGGTACGAACGTAACGTCAATCTATGGGTTGGAATTTATTCGATCTGCCAAGCCCCTGGTGCCTGTACATACTATGCATGAACCTGCTTTGTGTTTTGTTCTGCAAGGGAGAAAAGTGATCTCTATGATTGGAGAAGACTTCTTTTACGGAAAAGGGGAATACTTATTCGTGGCAGTCGATCTGCCTGTTATCGGGGAAATTTTAAAAGCGAGTGAGATGGAACCTTATTTATGTCTTCGATTGAATGTTAACTTAATGCAAATTGCAGAGTTCTCAAAAGAGTATAAACAACATAGCACTAATCATCATGCTACAGGGCGAGGAATATTTGTAGATCAGACAGATGAGGTCATTCTGGATGCGCTTATCCGCCTCGTGAAACTACTTCATACCCCTGAAGATACAGAAATACTTGCACCTTTAATCATTAAGGAAATTCTATACCGCATTATGCAGGGGAAGCACGGTCACACAGTAAAAAGCCTTGTTGCCAAGGGGAGTAAATTATCTGAAGTGGCTGCTGCTCTGGATTATTTAAGAAATCATTTTTCTGATGAAATAAAGATAGAGGGACTAGCTAAAAAAGTAAACCTTAGCCCATCAGCTTTATATCACCATTTTAAACAAGTTACAACCATGACTCCGATCCAATACCAGAGAGCTTTACGTCTTCATGAAGCAAGGCGGTTGATTATTGGCAAAGGTATGAGGGTTGCTGACGCTGCCTTTCAAGTTGGCTATGAAAGCCCTTCTTATTTTAATAGAGAGTATAGAAAGATGTTCGGAAAGCCTCCAGGGAAAGATCGTAAAGAGAACCTGAATTTATATAATGTGTAGTAAAATCTAGAAGTCGCATACAGATGCGACTTCTATCCATTTAACGAATGAGCTAACTGTTGATTTTATTTCCCATATTGGAATTTAAGATGGGAATTGATAAAAATCAAAATTAAGGATATGTTTTTTTGTATAAAAAAATATATTTTTGTTCCATTTTCATATAAAAAATTATATAATCATTTCAAGAATTGAATTTCTTGAGGTTAATGAAAGTTAGGTGTTTAAGCTTTGGCTGAAGCAAAACAGATTTTAGAAAATTATATCCCTTTTGCAAAAACGATAGGAGAAATGTTTGGGCCAAATTGTGAAGTCGTCATTCATGATTTGACAACACCGCAGTCTTCCGTCATTTTTACAATGAACAACCATGTGACGGGAAGAGAGGTTGGCCAATCCTTTGATCACTTAGTGAGAAAGGTTCTTTTATCCAACGAATTTAAAGGTGATTACTTAGCAGGATATGAAATCCAAACAGATGATCGGAGAACAATAAAATCATCGACTACCCTCATTAGAGATGGCCACCAGCAGGTGATTGGGGCATTTTGCATCAACTATGATATGAATGTCATGATTCAAATGAAAGAAGTACTAGATGCATTTATACCTGGCATTGAAAAGAACAATCAAATACAAGCTCCAAATACGGTGGAACAGGAAGCTTCCATTCAGAATGTAGAAGAGATCACGAATCAGTTAATTGAACAAATTGTAGCGAACCGCAAACATTCTCTGATGAAACGCCCGGAAAAAATCGAGCTGATTAGATTTATGGATGAAAAGGGGATATTCCTCATGAAAGGTGCGGTTGATAAAGTGGCAGAACAATTAGGCATTTCAAAGGTAACTGTCTATAGCTATTTGGATGAAGTGAAAAAAGGACATTAGGAGTGAGTAGAGTGGAGAGTATTTTTGAGGCAGGGAATTTAAAATCGAACGGTCATTATGCCTTAGCTGTGATTCATCAAAACACGGTCTATGTATCAGGGCAATTTGCCATTGATCCAATCACGCAGGAAAAGAAATTTGGCACCATTGAAGAAGAGACTTTGCAGGTACTGTCAAATATAGAGTATATCTTAAAAAAAGCCGGCAGTCATAAAGGAAAAATTTTGAAGTTAACCTTATATCTTCACGATATCCATTTGTTAGACCGTGTTGACAATGTCTGTCAGGGTTTTTTTCACGATTATCGCCCAGCACGGTCAGTTGTTTCGACGAACGAGCTGCATTACGGTTTTCAGGTTGAAATTGAAGCAATCGCCAGTCTGTAATATATTTTTTGTCTAAAACATATAAAAAAATATATAAAATATAAAAAAATATATAATAGGAGGGTCTAAAAATAATGGAACAGTATCAATGTCAATCTTGCCGTACGAAATACAATGTGTCTGAACAGGTGTGGAAATGCCAGTGTGGCGGAGTGTTAGACCTTGTAAAAGAAAAAGTAGAATGGTCCGATTCAAAAGTGATCAAAGATATTCCTTCTATGTGGAGATATATTGATGCTATGCCATTTGATCGCGACTCCACCATGTGGAGCGGCATCACTATGGGGGAGGGATACACACCTTTAATTGTGTTAGACAGCGGGGAGCCGAACACTCTAGTGAAAGTGGACTATATGATGCCTACTTTGTCTTTTAAAGATCGCGGTGCTGCTGTATTAATAGCTAAGGCAAAGGAGCTGGGAGTGAAGCATGTGATAGCTGACAGCAGTGGAAATGCAGGGACATCTATTGCAGCTTACGCCAAGCGGGCTAACATCGCATGTGACATATTTCTTGGGAAGGGTACATCACCTAAGAAAATCGCGCAGGTGAAAGCGCATGGGGCCAACGTTCGCGAAATTGAAGGCACAAGAGAAGATGTGGCCGAAGCAGCGCAAAAGGCTGTGAATATAGAGAAAAAATTCTATGCCAGTCACGTTTTTAATCCATATTTCTATGAAGGAACAAAAACGTATGCCTTTGAGATTTGGGAACAAATGAATGGAGCGCCGGATACGCTTATTATTCCAGTTGGCAATGGTACGTTATTACTTGGGGTTTACTATGGATTTAAAGAATTACTAGAGAACAAATGTATAGACAAAATGCCAAGACTGGTTGCGATACAGGCAGAGAATTGTGCGCCGTTAGCAAAGGCATTTATCAACAATCAACAAGTTGCTCAACCCGTCGAAAACAGGGGAACACTTGCAGAGGGCATCTCGATTGCCAAACCGGCAAGATCTGCTCAAATATTAGAAGCCATCCGTGCCACAAAAGGTCAAATCATTACAACCAATGAGGAAGAGATTCTAAAAGCTCGTACAGCATTAGCAAGTAAAGGCTTTTATGTTGAGCCAACAACAGCAGCTAACTATGCAGGATATTTAAAATACGATCATTCTTCTGATGAAAAAATCGTGATTCCATTATGCGGGGCTGGGATTAAATCTAATTAGGAACGAAGAGAGAAACATGGGGGAGTTATCATGGAAAACAAGAAAATCATTTTACTGAGTACCGGCGGTACAATTGCAAGTAAGCCTGATCCTGAAACAGGTCTATTAGAAGCAGGTGCTATGACAGGTGAAGAGCTTTCTGAAATGTGTCGACTGCCTTCTCATATAGAGATTGAAATCAAGTCAGTCTTTCAAATGTCAAGCAGTCATATGACTTTTCATCACCTTGACATTCTGAAGCAAAATATAGAGAGTTTCTTCCGGAATGAGGATGTTGCCGGAATTGTGATATCGCATGGAACAGATACCCTTGAAGAGACTTCGTATTTCCTTGATCTGGTTATTTCTGATGAAAGGCCGGTCGTGTTAACGGGGTCACAAAGAGGACCGACACTTGAAGGTACAGATGCATTTGTGAACCTAAGACAAGCTTTCTTATTAGCGGCACATCCTGATGCGCGAGGCTTAGGTGTAACAGTGTTGTTTAATGAGAGGGTCTTTGCTGCTCGATATGTGAAAAAACAGCATGCGTCAAATGTTGATGGTTTTTTCTCTCCGGGATTCGGTTATTTGGGAACGGCTGATCAAGATGAGATCGCAATTCATCAAAGATTAATTAAGCGTGAGACGTATCAACTAATTCAACCATTGCCAAATGTAGAACTTATTAAGTGTTCACTTGGATCAGACGGAAAGTTTATAGATTATGCAGTTAAGTGCGGAAGTGCAGGAATCATTATTGAGGCGCCGGGAAGAGGGCATACGGCTCCAGCAATATTAGAAAGTGCAAAGAAAGCCGTAGAGAAAGGGATTCCTGTCGTTCTGACAACAAGTGCTGACGAAGGTGAAGTCAAGGGAGTATATGGATTCAAAGGAAGTGCTTCAACATATGCAGATGCCGGAATTATACTAGGCGGCAGCTATGACAGTAAGAAAGCAAGGATCAAACTCGCTGTTTTGCTGGCTGCTGGACAGAAGATTGATGAGGCTAGCTTTAAATATTAAGAATAGGGGGAGATTATATTGAAGCCTGTACACACTAAGTATTCAACACGGGATGGAGGCCATTACGTGCCAGCTATGGAACACAATGATGTTCTCTATATTTCAGGGCAGTTGTCGATGAATCCGGAAACGGGGAAAATTCCAGCTGGGGGCATAAAAGAAGAAGCAAAACAGGCATTGGCAAATATGGAGCTTGTCCTCAAGGAACGGGGATTAGCCAAGGAAGATGTGATATTATGCAGACTTTATACCCCAGATGTAAAGTATTGGCCGGATATCAATGAGGTTTATGCTCATTTCTTCGGCAATCATAAACCGGCAAGAGTAGTTGTTCCATCAAATCATTTATATGCCGGATGTCTGGTTGAAGTTGAAGCCATTGCAGCGATAAAGGAGGAGGCACAATGAATGATATAGAATTAGATACACCAGCTCTTTTAATTGATAAAGACGTGATGCAAGGCAATATGAAGTATATGCAAAATTACGCTAATGAACAGAAAGTAAACTTACGACCTCATACAAAAACACATAAAATGCCTAAATTAGCTAAACTACAAGAGGAAATGGGAGCTATAGGAATCGCTGTGGCGAAAGTAGGAGAAGCTGAAATAATGGCCAGAAATGGTTTGAAGGATATTTTTATTGCAAATGAGATTGTTGGGAAATCAAAGATTGAACGTATTAAAAAACTATCTGAAACAATTGATATCTCCTTTGGTATTGACAGTGTGTATCAAGTGCATGAGATTGAAGAAGTATTTGAAGGAGCCACAAAGAAAGCCCAGGTGTTAGTGGAAATTGAAGTAGGAGAACAACGCTCTGGGATTATTGAAGAACATGATTTTCGTACTTTATTAGAATTAATCAAAACGTGTAAAAATGTCGAGCTTAAAGGAATCTTCTCACATGACGGGCATTCTTATAAAGCGAAAAGTATAGAACATTGTAAAGAGCTTTATAGAGAGAGTGTAGAACGAACATTACATTTTGCTCGAATAGCGGAAGAAATGAACCTTAAGCCGAAAGTAATAAGTATTGGCTCTACCCCTCCCTTCATGTTTAAGTTTGATATTCCAGAAGGAGTTACAGAAATTAGACCTGGTACTTACATTTTTATGGATGCCTCACAGGCAAATGTAATTGGTACGTATGATCGCTGTGCAGCTTCTGTACTCACAACCGTGATTAGTAAACCAACAAAAGAACGAGTCATTACAGATGTAGGGGCAAAGGGAATTACCGCCCAAACACGAAGTGAAGGGCTTACAGCAACCAAAGGGCTTGGTCGTATCAAAGAATACGAGGGCGTTTACATTCATGGAGTATTCGACGAACATGCTATTATTTACAATGCAGACTTTAGAAACCAAGTGAATATAGGAGATAAGGTTCAAATTATTCCTAATCACATTTGTCCGGTTGTTAATTTACATGAAAAAGCCTATCTAGTCTCTAATGGAGAAGTTGTAGACGAAGTAGACATTGAGGCTAGAGGCAGACTTCAATAATTATAGCATGAAGAGTCTTTTTAAAAATATCCATAGCGTATTTGGAAAACTTCATATATAAGGGGATAGGCATGAGCATACGTAATCAGAAACTATTTTACAAAGATCCCTATCTAAAAACGTTTGAAACGAAAATTTTGAAACAACAACAGGACAAAAAAGGTGTTTACATTACCTTAGAGAAAACAGCCTTTTATCCAACCGGCGGTGGCCAGCCACATGATATAGGGACATTGAATGGAGTCAAAGTTTTAAACGTTGAAGAGGTAGATGGAGAAATTCGTCATTATATAGAAAGGGCTTTACCACATTCAGATGATAAGGTCGTTGGGATTATTGACTGGGAACGACGCTTTGATCACATGCAACAGCACACGGGTCAGCATATTTTGTCAGCGGCATTTGCACAGTTGTATGATATTCATACAGTTGGATTTCATCTTGGAAAAGACATAGTTACCATTGACCTTGACATATCAGAATTAACAGAGGAAATAGTAGGAAAAGCAGAGAAGCTTGCAAACGACATGATAATGGAAAATAGACCAATAGTTACAAAGTGGATAGAATATGATGACTTAGTAAATTATCCAATTCGTAAAACCCCATCTGTAAAAGAAAATATTCGTCTTGTCATTATCGATGAATTTGATTATAACGGATGCGGTGGAACACATCCTAGTGCTACAGGGGAAGTCGGAGCAATTAAAGTATTGAATTGGGAAAGACAAAGAAAAAAAATTCGTTTGTATTTTGTATGTGGTAATCGGGTTATAGCCCAATTCGATCAAAAACAAAAGGTATTGGTTGAATTGACTGGATTGCTTAATCGTCCTGAAGGGGAATTAAGTGAAGCTGTAAAACGTTCACTTGAAAATATAAAGAAGCTAGAGAAAGAGCTTCTAGAATCTAATGAAAAAATACTTCAGTATGAAGCCAATGATTTATTAGCCAACAGCACAATTCAAAATGATACTGTAGTTATTATAGAAACCTTTTCAGATCGATCTATCCAAGAACTTCAAAAGCTAGCAAAAATGATTGCCGAGCAAGAAAAACGATCCCTTATTTTTCTCTTATCAGAGAACGATAATCGCTACCAACTGGTTTGTGGGCGAGGATCAACAAATAAAATGGACATGAGAACCCTTATGCAAGAAAGCCTTTCTCTTATTAATGGAAAAGGGGGAGGAAATAAAACGTTAGCTCAAGGTGGAGGAACTGCGTCATTAACAAAAAAGGAATTTCTGAGGAACGTTATTAACATTATAGCTAAACAAATAAAGTCAGAGGAAATATGACAATCGATTAAAAAGTAAATTCTTTAACTTTATGTAAGGACTCAAAATAAAGAATATGAAAAGTGTCGAAATCTATGAATGACTATCATGTAAGAGAAAGAAATTTCTGGGGAAGTCGAGATAGAGAAACATTAATTAGCTGCAGTAACTATTTGATAACTATACCAATTATTCAGAATAACCAATGATATGGATTTACTATGTTGAGGGACTCAAGATTTAGATGAGATACCAAATCATATTGGTATCTTTTTTTGCTTTATATTTATTATAGGAATTCATGACTTGTCACCAATGACATGTCATGTAACTTTCTGGTGATGAAAAAAACTACTCCATTTTTACTTCACAATATAATAAATCATTGCAAAACAACATAACCAAAATAAATAAACACTGATATATAAAGATTTTGTAACAGAAAACACGGTTTCGCTTTATTGAGGGCCTAGTGGGTGTTGGAAAACGATGGTTTTAACTATCGGTTTTTTTACTGCTTTTTTATACACATTGAAAATCACCTCATTAGGACAAACAGTTTACATAGCATTACCCAAGGGGTGATGCATTTAATGAAGGTAATAATCATCGAGGGACCACAAGCTGACAAATGCATTAACGATTGCTATCATTATTTAATAAAACTTTATAGGAAGGAGATCCAGGGTGATAGCAATATATGTAAGAGTATCAACCGAGGAACAAGCGATCAAGGGATCAAGCATCGACAGCCAGATAGAGGCCTGTATAAAGAAAGCAGGGACTAAGGATGTGCTGAAGTATGCCGATGAAGGATTTACAGGAGAGCTTTTAGAACGTCCGGCTTTCAATCGCTTGAGGGAGGATGCAAGCAAAGGACTTATAAGTCAAGTCATCCGCTACGATCCTGACTGTCTTTCTCGGAAATGACAATTGAGCTTATCGTGCTGACGAGTTGAGATAGTGAGACAAGCGGTTAGCTAGAAACATTTTTATACCTCTTTCATATATTCTGTCTCCATTAGGTTCGAAAAGTTTTAATAGAAGCATGTAAATGAATGAGAGAAAGCCGGAATGTCACCGGCCTCTTCCACATCATTTTCCCTTCGCTTTCTTCCGCTTTTCCTTTTCCGCCCGGTAGAACTCATGGAACATTTTCATCAGCGCCCGTTTCTCAATCCGCGATACATAGCTGCGCGAGATACCAAGCTCTTTGGCAATCTCACGCTGTGTTTTTTCCTTCTTCAAATCAAGCCCAAACCGCCCGACGATCACTTCTTTCTCACGGTCATCTAAGATATCAATGTATTGCTTCACTTTTTCAAGCTCCATATTGAGCTGGATTGTGTCAATCACGTCTTCATTTTCTGATTTCAGTACATCAATCAGGCTTATTTCATTCCCTTCTTTATCCTGCCCGATCGGATCATGAAGGGAGACGTCTTTTTTTGTTTTTTTCAGTGCGCGCAAATGCATGAGGATTTCATTTTCAATACACCGCGCGGCATACGTCGCCAGCTTTGTCCCTTTTCCGGCGGAATAGCTCTCAATTCCTTTGATCAGCCCAATTGTTCCGATGGAGATTAAGTCCTCTGCATCCTCACCTGTATTTTCGAACTTTTTCACAATATGGGCGACCAAGCGAAGATTATGCTCAATCAGCATGTTTCTGGCATGTTCATCCCCTTTAGCCATGAGCTCTAAGTATTTTTTTTCCTCGCTGCTTGAGAGCGGTTGTGGAAAGGCATTGTTTTTCACGTAAGATACTAAAAAGACAAGCTCTTTAACAACAAAGCCGAGCGCTGCGAAAACACCTGTCACCATCGTCACCTCCACAAAAGTATGTAGGCAAAAGCCTATATGTAAATGTATGTGAGTGGGAGGCTGTCTGTGTCTGTACCGGGAAATTTCTCGCAAGAGAGCCTGCTCTTTCAATGCATTGTGACGAGCTTTCAATAAAGCATGAGCGCCTGGCGAGAGGTCTGGTGCATCAGGTATCCACCTGCGAAATTGATCTTTAAACGGATCACCATCTGTTGACCATTCGTAATGATGCTGTATAAAGGCTTTCTCGACGTTTACTGGTCTTTCATCAATTTCTTCCCGTGCTAATTCAAATCCGGCTGTTCCTAAGAGGACAAGCCGTTTGTGATCGACGCGGTGAAATCCTGTAAGCCTTATTTGTTGTTTTCGTATCACAATACATTTCAAAGGGAACATAAAGAGTAAAGGTCTTTTAGACAACCAGGAGGAACAGACATGAAAATCGGATTAATCGGCTTAGGCAAAATGGGCATAAACATAGGAAAGCAATTCATTGACCGCAATCATCAAGCGGTCGGGTATGATGTAAATCAAGCGGCTGTTGATGAACTGAAAGCATATGGGGCTGAGGGGACAACGAATCTAAAAGAGTTGATTTCTTCATTAGATACGCCGCGTATACTATGGGTTATGGTGCCGCATGGCGTTGTCGATGCTGTTTTGCGTGATGTGACATCTTTATTAAGCAAAGGCGATATTGTCATTGAAGCCGGAAACTCTCATTATAAAGAATCGATTCGCCGCTACAATCAAATGAAAGAAGCGGGTATTCATTATCTCGATGCCGGCACGTCGGGCGGAATGGAAGGTGCGCGCCATGGAGCCTGTTTTATGGTGGGAGGTGACCCCGAAGCATGGGAGATTGTAGAGCCGCTGTTTCGGGATACTGCTGTCGAAAATGGGTATCTATACGCAGGTGAAGCGGGAAGCGGACATTTCTTGAAGATGATCCATAATGGCATTGAGTACGGAATAATGGCGGCGATCGGTGAAGGATTCGAAGTACTTGAAAACAGCCAATTTGATTTTGACTACGAAAAGGTTGCGAGAGTGTGGAATCATGGCTCTGTCATTCGCTCTTGGCTCATGGGGCTGACTGAGCGAGCATTTTCTAAAGATGCGAAGCTGGATCAGATCAAAGGCATTATGCATTCCTCAGGTGAAGGAAAATGGACGGTGGAAACCGCGCTTGATCTGCAGACGGCAACTCCGGTGATCACTATGTCGCTGCTGATGAGGTACCGTTCTTTAACAAATGATACGTTTACAGGAAAGGTTGTCGCTGCACTTCGAAATGAATTCGGAGGCCATGCGACAGAGAAAAAGTAAGGGGGCGGACAGGCCTCCTTACTTTTTTTGCACTTTCAGCAGATGAGGGAACTTTTTATAAATGATCAGCATCAAGATCAGAATGTAGGCTCCGTAAATACTGAAAGACAGCAATTTATTGCTGGTAAAATGAGCGCCTGCAATAGTGACAACGATAATATTCGGGATTTTCCCTATGAAAGACGCGAAGAAAAAAACATGCCAGCGAACCTGGCTCAGCCCGCATATCACGTTCATGACAAGAGAAGGAATGACCGGGATGAGCCTTCCTAGTAAAACAGCGGCAAAAGCATTTTTGTGGAAGGAAGCCTCGTAGCTTTGGATGGCAGGATAGGACTGAACTTTTTTTCGGGCCCAGTCTCTAAAGCTGTACCTGGCGAGAGAAAACAGCATCATTGTACCAAGCATTGAGCCGGTTAATGTAATCGAAATCCCATTGGCTATTCCAAACACAGCGCCATTTAAAGCGGCAACCAAAGCAAACGGCACAATTGGGAAAAAGGAATCGGCGGCAATCAGCAGCATACTGAATAAAACAGAAAACAGCCCTCCTGCTTTGATCGCATCAAGCCATGCTTCTTTCTGAAAAAAACCGACTGCAATGATAGTAATCATCACGATGATACCTAGTATCTTTTTTAACATGTCTATGGTCACTCCCAACGAAGGTGATGTCAGGAGCCAAAACCTCCGTCATCTAGGATTAGTATAACTGGTGTCATTTCAGCGGTTCAACTGAAAACCGTGTTCGATTGGGACACAATTTTTTTTATTTTGTAAAATAGGCTGTCCAACTTTCTGTTTTCTGCATTCCTTAATAGTAGGGAGGGATAGAAATGATTACGATAAAAAAGGATTTTATACCGGCATCAAACGACAATCGTCCTGGCTATGCGATGACTCCTGCTTACATTACGGTGCATAATACAGCGAATACCGCAAAAGGCGCGGATGCGAAAATGCATGCCAATTATGTCAAAAATCCAAGCACATCTGTCAGCTGGCATTTTACAGTTGATGATTCAGTCATATATCAGCATCTTCCGCTAGATGAAAACGGCTGGCATGCGGGTGACGGTACAAATGGGACAGGGAACCGCAAATCAATTGGAATTGAAATCTGCGAAAATGCAGACGGCGATTTTGAAAAAGCAACAGCAAATGCCCAATGGCTGATCCGAAAACTAATGAAGGAAAACAATATTCCTCTGAAACATGTCGTTCCTCATAAAAAATGGTCCGGGAAAGAATGTCCGCGAAAACTCTTGAATCAGTGGAGTTCTTTTATAAACGGAATTTCTTCCTCCAATACACCTCCAAAAGAGTCATCTCCAACATATCCGCTGCCGTCAGGGGTTATCAAGCTCACTTCGCCTTATCGAAAGGGCACGAACGTCCTGCAACTGCAAAAGGCTTTAGTGACGCTTCATTTTTATCCTGATAAGGGCGCCAAAAATAATGGAATAGACGGGGTTTATGAACCGAAAACAGCGAATGCCGTCAAGCGTTTTCAGCTCATGAACGGATTGACTGCAGACGGTCTATGGACCTAAAACGAAGGCCAAGCTTAAAACGAAGTTAAAGTGAATGTGGGATTTAAGGAATAGCCTGTTCCCAGTGTGGATTCAGGTTATTTTCTATCCTATTCATTGCGTGTTTTTCCGATTGAGAAGAAGGGAATTTGAAAAGAATCACCTGATATGCCGCATTGAAAGAATGATTTTCATTGAGGGGGACACGTTAACAATAGGAAAAACAGAGATAACGAAGAAACTCTTCGTTGAATGAAGGGAAACAGAGGTATAACATTAAGGTGAGGCTTTTGGGGGTGTAAAAATGAAGCATTTTTTCATCCTTTTCCTTCTGCTGTTTGTTACAGCAGGGTGCGAAGGAAGGGGATATGAAGACGTTGTAGCATTTGGTGACAGCAATACGCGAGGCTCTAATTGGGATTATCGCGATTATCCAAAAGCACAACAGTGGGTCAATCTATTAAAAACGGCTGAACGCGGAAAGCTTGATATACTCAATGCGGGGATCGGTGGACAGACGACAGAGGATGCCCGTCTGCGGTTTCAGACAGATGTTTTGGATCAGAAACCGAAGCATTTGTTTATTATGTTCGGCACGAATGATGCCGCGATACTGACTGGAGGTAAACCAAGAGTGTCGAAGCAGCGTTTTAGAGAAAATCTGGTTTACTTTATTAAAGAAAGCAGAAAACAAGGGATCAAGCCAATCCTAATGACATGTATCCCAATTATTGAAGGAGACGGGAAGCATCAACTGTTTTACTATTCGAGATATAAAGCAGCTGCTTTTGAACCGAAAGGCGGGGCGAGAAAATGGCACAATTCATACAACGATATTACAAGAGATGTGTCGAAGCGCCTGAATGTCCCTCTTGTAGACAACTGGAAGCATTTTATAGAAGCAGACGGCGGAAAAGCAACTGATGAAGCGCTTATCCAATCCGGTCTGATAGATCCTTCAGGCAATCATATGACTCCTAAAGGGGCAAGGATTGTATATGAAGGAATACAAGATGGGCAGGTTTTGAAGTACTGAGCCGGACAACGGCCTAGGCCGTTTTATTTTTCCTACATAGGCTGTTATAAAGCTTACTTAAGGAGGCGCTTCACATGTATGGCGCAAGCAGAGCATATGGATACACTTTTATCGTTGTTTTAGTTGTTGTTCTCCTGGTTGTGGGCGGCATATATTGGTTAGCATAGTTACCGTCCCTTGAAAACACCTCTTTTTAGGGGTGTTTTTTGCTGAAAACAGTAGTAAAGCCCGTAACCGAAGTGATATAATATCAGTCATCTGAGTAAAAAAAGGAAATACGCCCGGAAAAAATAGACAAATTCTATTAAGAAGATACGGAAATAATATGTCCGAGCGATCTTCTTTTAATTTCGTTTTCAATTAATTCGATAAAGTCACGGTTTAAATTCATTTCGGTGGCTTTGAAATAAGATTCTATTAATAATTCATCAGACAGTTTTCTCATGCTAGGAACCCAATTAATGGGAGAGACACCTCCTTAAAAGTTGGAATCATTCATGATTTTAACGCATACATTGATAAGTTGCGTTCATCTGTGGCTAAAGTTATCTTTAATCTACCATGAATTGCATATAAGAACAATCGTTCTGTTATCCACACCAAAAAGTGGATAACTTGTGAGTATCGTGTTTATAATTTGTCTAAAGAGTGATGTAATAAGAGTGGATAGTGTGTGTAATTTTATCCACAACTGGTGAAGAAACCCAATTTTTGTCGAAATTTTTTTGCTCAGTTTTTCTTCAGGCGCAAGTTCGATTGTTTTCGACAATCATGTTGAGAGAAAGAAAAGGGAAGGGTGCGGGTTTTGTTAAAAAAGTTTTTTCTACCTGACGAGTTTGTAAAAAATATTTTTCATATTACACCTGAGAAATTAAAGGAACGAAATGTAAAAGGAATTATTACCGACCTGGATAATACGCTGGTTGAGTGGGACAGACCGAACGCGACGCCGCGTTTGATCGAGTGGTTTGAAGAAATGAAGGAGCACGGCATTAAAGTGACGATTGTCTCAAATAATAATGAGAGAAGAGTGAAACTTTTCTCAGAACCGCTTGGAATCCCATTCATCTATAAAGCAAGAAAACCGATGGGCAAAGCCTTTAACAGAGCGGTGGCCAATATGGAGCTGAAAAAAGAGGACTGCGTTGTCATCGGAGACCAGCTGCTGACCGACGTACTCGGAGGAAATCGAAACGGCTATCATACAATTTTGGTTGTGCCTGTGGCTTCTTCTGACGGATTCATTACGCGCTTTAACCGCCAGGTCGAACGCAGAATACTGAGTGCTCTCAAACGAAAAGGGCACATTCAGTGGGAGGAGTAAGAAATGGAAAAGGTTGTTTGTATCGGCTGCGGAGTTACAATCCAAACCGAGGACAAAACAGGTCTGGGATACGCGCCGCCTGCATCGCTTACGAAAGAAAATGTGATTTGCCAGCGCTGCTTCAGACTGAAAAACTATAATGAAATACAAGATGTTTCCTTAACGGATGATGATTTCTTAAACATTCTTCACGGTATTGGGGAAACGGATTCTCTCGTTGTTAAAATTGTTGATATTTTTGATTTTAACGGCAGCTGGATCAATGGGCTGCAACGCTTAGTGGGAGGAAACCCTATCTTATTGGTTGGCAATAAAGCGGATATCTTGCCTAAGTCTTTGAAAAGAGAGCGTCTGATCCAGTGGATGAAGCGTGAAGCGAAAGAGCTTGGCTTAAAACCGGTTGACGTGTTTTTGGTTAGTGCGGGACGCGGCCAAGGGATTAGAGAAGTAATTGATGCGATTGAGCATTATCGCAACGGCAAAGACGTCTATGTTGTCGGATGTACCAATGTAGGGAAGTCAACCTTTATTAACCGGGTTATTAAAGAAGTGTCAGGTGAAGAAGATATTATAACGACATCCCAATTTCCTGGCACAACCCTTGATGCGATTGAAATTCCGCTGGACGACGGCTCAGCGCTTTATGACACACCGGGAATTATCAACCACCATCAAATGGCGCATTATGTCAATAAAAAGGACCTGAAGATACTATCTCCTAAAAAGGAGCTGAAACCTCGCACATTCCAGCTTAACGATAAGCAAACACTGTATTTCGGCGGACTTGCAAGGTTTGATTATGTGTCAGGAGAAAGGTCTCCTTTTATTTGCTATATGCCGAATGAGCTGATGATTCATAGAACAAAACTGGAAAATGCAGATGCGCTTTATGAAAAGCATGCAGGGGAATTGCTCACACCTCCAGGAAAAGATGAAATGGATGAGTTTCCGGAATTGGTCGCCCATACGTTTACGATAAAAGACACAAAGACAGATATCGTTTTCTCAGGGCTAGGCTGGGTTACAGTGCATGACGCCGATAAAAAAGTAACTGCTTATGCGCCAAAAGGCGTTCACGTATTTGTTCGGCGCTCATTAATTTAATGAAAAGGGGAGAGGAGTATGAAAAAGCTGTACGGGGTTATCGGAAATCCGATTGGCCATTCCATGTCACCTGATATTCATAACGCATCATTGAAAGATCTCAGTCTAGACGGACATTACCATGCCTTCAAAGTAGAAGCGGATGATCTGGAAGATGCGGTAAAAGGAATAAAAGCACTCGGCGTACATGGAATCAATGTCACTGTTCCGCATAAGGTTTCCATTATGGATTATCTAGATCATATTGATGATAGTGCAAAAGTGATTGGTGCCGTAAACACGGTCAGAAGAGAGGGAGACAAGCTTGTCGGATACAATACCGACGGGGAAGGCTTTGTGAAGTCGTTAATGAAGGTATTGGACAAGCCCATCTCTGAACTGTCATTCTTAATGATCGGCGCAGGCGGAGCGGCAAGAGCCATCTTTACAACAATTGCCCGCAATGTCCCGAAAAAGTTTGACATTTGCAATCGGACGTTGGAAAATGCAAAGCAGCTTACAGAATCCACTCCCTCGTTTCACAATAAAGAAGTGTTAAGCATAAAAGAAGCAGAAGACCGGCTTAAGCAGTATGATGTCATTATCCATACAACGTCTGTGGGGATGTATCCGAACGTGAACGATGTGCCGATTTCATTACAGCGTGCCGCAAGCAGTGCTGTCATTTGTGATATCGTGTATAATCCAATTCAGACGGCCCTTTTAAAAGAAGCAAACCAAAAAGGCCTCAAAACACTCGATGGAGTGGGCATGTTTGTTGAACAGGCAGCATTGTCTTTCCAGCTATGGACTGGACAAGAGCCTGATATTGAAAAAATGAGATCAATTGTCATAGGAAAATTAGGAGGAACAGAATGTTAACAGGTAAACAAAAACGTTTTTTGCGTTCAAAAGCGCATCATTTAACGCCAATTTTTCAAGTAGGTAAAGGCGGAGTAAACGATAACATGATTAAGCAAATTGCTGAGGCGCTTGAAGCAAGAGAGCTGATTAAAGTCAGTGTTCTTCAGAATTGCGAAGAAGATAAAAACGATGTAGCGGAAGCTCTAGTAAAAGGAAGCCGCTCTCAATTGGTCCAGACAATCGGCAATACGATTGTATTATATAAAGAATCAAAGGAAAATAAACAAATCGAGCTTCCTTAAAGGTGGTTGAAATGAAGAAAATCGGAATTTTCGGAGGCACGTTTGATCCTCCGCATAACGGCCACCTCTTAATGGCCAATGAGGTGCTGTATCAAGCGGGGCTTGATGAAATTTGGTTTATGCCTAATCAAATTCCGCCGCATAAACAGGACGAAGACTATACGGACAGCTTTCATCGCGTGGAAATGCTGAAGCTTGCGATTCAGTCTAATCCGTCCTTTAAGCTGGAGCTTGCTGAAATGGAAAGAGAAGGGCCTTCATATACCTTTGACACCGTTTCTTTACTGAAGCAGCGTTATCCGAATGATCAGCTGTTCTTTATTATCGGTGCTGATATGATTGAATATTTGCCGAAATGGTATAAGCTGGACGAGCTGCTGAATCTCATTCAATTTATTGGAGTAAAGCGCCCCGGTTTTCATATTGAAACCCCTTATCCGCTTCTCTTTGCAGACGTTCCGGAATTTGAGGTATCATCAACTATGATAAGGGAACGGTTTAAAAGCAAGAAGCCCACTGACTACTTAATCCCTGATAAAGTGAAGAAGTATGTAGAGGAGAATGGTTTATATGAATCGTGAGGAGGCACTTGCATGCGTTAAGCAGCAATTGACCGAACACCGATATATCCACACGATTGGCGTGATGAACACGGCGATCGAACTTGCGGAGCGTTTTGGAGCTGATCCTAAAAAAGCGGAAACAGCGGCTATTTTTCATGATTACGCCAAATTCCGGCCGAAAGAAGAAATGAAACAAATTATTGCCCGTGAAAAAATGCCTTCGCATTTACTGGATCATAACCCGGAGCTGTGGCACGCTCCGGTAGGCGCTTATTTGGTCCAAAGAGAGGCGGGGGTTCAAGATGAAGGCATTCTTGACGCCATCAGGTATCATACCTCTGGGCGGCCTGGCATGACACTTTTAGAAAAAGTCATTTACGTTGCCGATTACATTGAGCCTAATCGGGCATTTCCCGGGGTCGAAGAGGTGCGTAAGCTTGCTGAGACAGATTTGAACCAAGCGCTGATTCAATCCATCAAAAATACAATGATATTTCTTATGAAAAAAAATCAACCGGTTTTTCCAGACACTTTTTCAACGTATAACTGGCTTGTGTCTGGCAACTGAACAGGAGGAATTTGTGAATGAACCAAAAGTCCATTTTAAAGATCGCAGCTGCGGCTTGTGATGATAAACGGGCAGAGGATATTTTAGCACTGGATATGGAAGGCATTTCTCTGGTTGCTGATTATTTTCTGATCTGCCACGGGAATTCAGATAAACAGGTGCAGGCGATCGCCCGTGAAATCAAGGATCAGGCTGAAGAAAACGGCATTCAAGTCAAAAAGATGGAAGGCTTCGATGAAGCAAGATGGGTGCTCGTTGACCTTGGCGATGTGATTGTCCATGTCTTCCACAAGGAAGAAAGAAGCTATTACAATCTTGAAAAGCTGTGGGGAGACGCTCCGCTCGCAGATCTAGAGCCTGGAATGAACCAATGATTTACCAAGGCTTTGCAAGCGTGTATGACGAGTTAATGTCACACGCTCCTTACGATCAATGGACAAAGTGGATTGAAGCATCTCTCCCGGAAAAAGGTCGTATCCTCGATTTAGCATGCGGCACGGGAGAAATCTCAATCCGGCTCGCCGAAAAAGGCTTCGAGGTCACGGGGATCGACCTCAGTGAAGAAATGCTTTCCTATGCCCAGCAAAAGATCTCTAGTAACGAGCCTATTCTTTTTCTTCAGCAGGATATGAGAGAGATTACCGGCTTTGACGGCCAGTTTGACGCTGTTGCGATATGCTGTGACTCATTAAATTATCTAAAAACGAAAAATGATGTAATCGAAACCTTTAAAAGTGTATTTCGGGTATTGAAGCCCGAAGGCATTTTGCTGTTTGATGTTCATTCATCTTATAAAATTGCCGAAGTCTTTCCAGATAGCACATTTGCTGACCAGGACGAAGATATCAGCTATATTTGGCAGAGCTTTGCAGGAAGTGAAGAGCTTTCTGTCATTCATGACATGTCGTTTTTTGTGTGGAACGGTGAAGCATATGACCGCTTTGATGAGACGCACGAGCAAAGAACGTTCCCAGTGGATGAATACCAAGAAATGCTGAATAGCTGCGGTTTTCAGCTTCATCGCGTGACAGCTGATTTTACGGATTCAGAGCCATCAGCACAATCAGAACGCCTATTTTTCAAGGCGCAGAAATCAAAAACCATCGTTTCATAAGACGATGGTTTTTTAAAATGCTTTTTTATGTTTTTGCAGTACAGACAAACGTATGACATACTCGTCTACACATCAAACTGCTTCTTCACTGCGGATATATCCTCTTCGTACTTCAAATGAGTATTTTGAAATACCCGGTGAAACATATCCTGCACACCGCTTTCCAGTGCTTTAATGCCTTCTCCTGTCACACCGCCTTTAACGCAAACCTTTTCCTGTAATGCAGGCAGGGTATACAATTCGGTTTCTAACAGTTTCCCCATTCCGACAAGCATTTCCTTACACATCAGAATGGCGTCCTGTTTGGACACTGACGTTTCCGAAACAGCTGCATCTATAAACCGCTGAATCAGATAGCTCATAAAAGCGGGACCGCAGCTTACAATATCTGATGCCACCCTCGTGATGTCACTTTCAATTTGCAGCGGATGAGAGATATGCTTCATCAGCTCATTGATTTTCGTTTTTGCAGATTCTCCGCAGCTTGTGCCAAAAGTGACGAGAGAAACGCCTGCCAGCGCACGGTTCGTAATACTAGGGATCACTCGCGCCACTTGACACGGCACATACTGTTCGAGCTGTTCGGTTTGAACTGGGCTTGTTATTGAAATGAGAATATGATCCTTTCTTAAATAAGGTAACGCTCTTGCAAGTAAAGGATATATATCAAGCGGCTTAACACAAATAAAAATCATCTCGTTCTCAGAAACAAGCTTTTCCAGACTTTCTGTTACGTTTATGCAGTTGTAGCGGTTTTTTATGTGCAACGCTTTTTCAATTGTGCGGTTTGTGATTGTCATGTTTGAGGGATCGGCTGCTCTTGATTCAATAAATGATTCTATAAGGATCGTACCCATATTTCCTGTGCCGATAAAGCCTATCTTCAATGGTTTCCCCTCCTTTTAGCTATTATCCTCTAAACCATATGTGTTATTAAAATAAAATATGACGAAAGCGGGGAACATGCACGATGAATTGGTTGAATCAGCATAAGAAAGCAATTATGTTAGTGGCCTCTGCCGCTGTTTTCATAGCGATTATTTTCTTCCTGGCCAGCGGGAGCGGGAAAAACAAAGAGCAGATAAAGCAGACTGTATTAGCTGAGACAGAAAATACGGAGGTAAAGCAGGAAGCAGTCAAAGATGAGTCAAACGAAACGATTGTGATTGACATCAAAGGAGCTGTTAAGCACCCTGGTGTTTATGAAATGCAAACAGGGGACAGAGTATCTCAGGCAATTGAAAAAGCCGGCGGGACCAGTGAACAAGCAGACGACATGCAAGTGAATTTGGCGGAGCTGCTGCAGGACGGGGTAGTGGTGTATATTCCGAAAAAGGGAGAGGAGTCACCAGTGTCGCAAGGAACCGGAGGCGCAGTCAAAACCAATGGAGAGAAGGGATCACTTGTAAATATCAATACAGCAACCTTAGAGGAGTTACAAGGCATCTCAGGGGTGGGGCCATCCAAAGCTGAAGCTATTATTGCATACAGGGAAGAAAATGGGCGGTTCCAGACAATTGAAGATATCACGGAGGTTTCAGGAATCGGTGAAAAGTCGTTTGAGAAAATAAAGTCTTCCATTACAGTAAAGTAATTTGACGGTCATGCATATTGATAGGTAAACTATAGGTCAGGCAACACAACATTTGGAGGGAACAACGTGGAAAGAATTTCATGGAATCAATACTTTATGGCTCAAAGCCATTTACTGGCGATGCGCAGCACCTGCCCGAGATTGTCTGTCGGCGCTACTATAGTCAGAGACAAACGCATGATTGCAGGAGGCTATAACGGGTCAATCGCGGGCGGCGTGCATTGTGCAGACGAAGGATGCCTGATGATAGATGATCATTGCGCAAGAACGATTCATGCGGAAATGAATGCAATTCTTCAATGCTCTAAGTTTGGAGTGCCGACAGATGGAGCGGAGATTTATGTGACGCATTATCCATGCATTCAATGCTGTAAATCTATCATTCAAGCTGGTATCAAAACGGTTTATTATGCTGAGGATTACAAAACAAATCCGCATGCACAGGAATTATTTGAACAGGCGGGTGTAACTGTTGAACAGGTTGAACTCGATGAAATGATCGTTGATCTGAAAAACAGAGAAAAGCTTTCATTTGTAGCAGGACTATTAGAGAAACTAGCGGATGCCGGTCTAGCAGAGGAAGATTTGAAAAAGATACATGAACAGGCTAATACACTTTTCACGAGCTACGTGTGATTCATGCGTAATTCGCGTTTGTTATTGCCTTTGGCGGCAGTTTCGGCAACTGCTGGAATTACTGCCGCCGCTTATTTCTCCGCTGTTTTTCTCTTCTTCCTCTTTCTCCTTATCGTTTTAATCAAAACGAGACATGCTTTTCTCATTTTAGTTTGTTTCTTCTCATTTATATTGTTTTTTTCACTGTATACAGTCACAGACTCCCAGAATGTCTCTTTATATCAGCGGGGCACCTATCAATTCAAGGCAGTGATTGACAGCATTCCTAAAATTGATGGTGACCGTATGTCTATGGTAGTTAAGACGCCTGATAGTGAAAAATGGGCCGCATCATATCGCATTCAGTCTGCTGATGAAAAAGATCGGATTTCACACATAGAACCAGGAATGGCATGTGAATTAACAGGTTCATTAGAAGAACCGAAACATTCAACTGTGCCGGGTACATTTGATTATAACGAATATCTTTACCGGCAGCATATTCACTGGAACTACTCTGTCACATCGATCCAGAATTGCAGCGAACCTGCAAATTTTAGGTATAAGCTGCTCAGTTTGAGAAAATACATAATATCATTCACAAACGCCCTGCTGCCCCCTAATACGGCAGGGATCGTACAAGCACTTACAGTCGGTGACAGATTTTATGTGGAGGACGAAGTGCTTCACGCGTATCAAAAGCTTGGTGTCGTCCATCTCTTGGCGATTTCAGGACTTCACATTGGCATTTTGACAGCCGGCTTGTTTTATATCATGATTCGTATTGGCATAACAAGAGAAAAGGCGTCAATCATGTTGCTGTTATTTCTGCCGCTCTATGTGGTGTTGACAGGCGCTGCTCCTTCAGTGCTTCGCGCCGCTCTGATGTCGGGGATTTACTTAGCTGGAAGTCTCGTGAAATGGCGTGTGCATTCAGCCGGTGCTGTCTGCCTTTCATATATCGTTCTCTTGCTCTTCAATCCTTACTATCTCTTCGAGGCCGGTTTTCAGCTGTCGTTCGCCGTCAGTTTTTCTTTAATCCTTTCCTCTCTTATTTTTCAGCAAGTCAAAACCTTCCTAGGTCAGCTGGCAATGGTATCGATGATTGCTCAGTTGGGCTCACTTCCTGTTCTCCTATATCATTTCCAGCAGTTTTCTATAATCAGCATACCGATGAACATGTTGCTGGTTCCTTTTTATACATTCTGTGTTTTGCCGGGAGCTGTAGCAGGTGTTTTTCTATTAAGCCTTTCCGTTTCTGCCGGTCGATTGGTTTTCAGCTGGTTTGATTTCTTGATGGGCTGGACCAACAAGCTCATCACAAAAATTGCAGAGATTGATGTATTCACGATCATCATTGCACGCCCCGCACCCGCTCTGCTCTTTTTGTTCACGGTCACGATTATCCTATTGCTTATGGCGATTGAAAAACACTCCTTTTCACAGCTGATGGTAACTGGCGGCATGTGTTGCGCTGTGCTCAGTCTTCTCATTGTTTATCCTCGTCTTAGTTCTGAAGGAGAGGTCGATATGATTGATATTGGGCAGGGTGATAGCATGTATGTAGGTGCTCCGCATCAGCGAGGCCATGTCTTAATTGATACTGGCGGCACTTTGTCTTATTTGTCAGAGCCTTGGCGGGAAAAACAGCACCCGTTTTCACTGGGAGAAAAGGTGCTGATTCCGTTTTTAACTGCTAAGGGAATTAAACAGCTTGATGCTTTAATTCTGACGCACGCTGACCAAGATCATATTGGAGAGGCGGAGACTCTGCTAAAGCATCATAAAGTGAAGCGCCTTGTGATTCCGAAAGGGTTCGTTTCTGAACCTAAAGACGAAAAAGTGCTGCAGGCTGCCAAAGAGGAGGGAGTGCCAATTGAAGAGGTGAAGCGAGGCGATGTATTGCAAATAAAGGACCTGAGGTTCCATGTACTGTCACCGGAAACACCTGATCCGGCTAGCAAAAATAATTCTTCTCTCGTTCTGTGGATGAAAACGGGCGGTATGAGCTGGATATTGACGGGGGATCTGGAGAAAGAAGGAGAACAGGAGGTAATGAATGTGTTTCAAAACATAAAAGCGGATGTATTAAAGGTGGGTCACCATGGAAGCAAAGGCTCTACTGGTGAAGAATTCATTAAACAGCTTCAGCCGAAAACGGCCATTATCTCGGCGGGGGCAAACAATAGATACCATCATCCCCATGAAGAAGTTCTGCAAATATTACAGAGACATTCCATCCGTGTGCTCCGCACCGATCAAAACGGAACAATCCAATATAGATATAAAAACAGAGTTGGAACCTTTTCTGTCTATTCTCCATATGATACATCAGATATAACAGAGACGAACTAAAAAAAGACTGCTGAGAAATCAGCAGCCCGGGCAGTCGCTGTTATGAACCAACCAGGTGAATAACCGTTGCCATGACAAACAAGAAGGCGAAAAATCCGAAGGACACTACAAAACCAACAGCTGAATCTACAGCATCATTTCGTTTGCTTTGAACGTTTTTTTCAAAATCATTCAACTTTATCCCTCCTGACTGATTTAAGTATAATGGAATCGTTTTGAAAAATCTAGAAGCGAAGGTAACGTTTTCTGTTCTGGTGATTATCGCCTTTTTAAAAGCTGTCCCGGGGGCTTGCGAACAGGCGTTTAATATAAATGGGGAAGCAGCAGTCAGGCTTCCTCTTTACTATTTTGCGAACTCAATTTAGGATAGAAGGGGATGATGAAAGAGAGGAAGTCGTACAATAATGGTATTTGATGTGTGGAAAAGCCTGAAAAAGGGAGATGTTCATCCGGTTTATTGTTTATACGGAAAAGAGACGTATCTTCTGCAAGAGACCGTCAGCAGGATCAGACAGACGGTCATTGATCAGGAGACAAAGGATTTTAACCTATCCGTTTTTGATCTGGAAGAAGACCCGCTGGATCAAGCAATTGCAGATGCTGAAACGTTCCCGTTTATGGGGGAGCGGCGTCTTGTTATTGTGAAAAATCCATATTTTTTAACAGGTGAAAAGAAAAAAGAAAAAATTGAGCACAACGTCAGTGCGCTTGAAACATATATACAATCGCCTGCGCCTTATACGGTCTTTGTCCTGCTTGCCCCGTATGAAAAGCTGGATGAGCGGAAAAAACTAACGAAAGCATTAAAGAAGCACGCGTTTATGATGGAGGCGAAGGAATTAAACGCAAAGGAAACGACAGATTTTACTGTCAACCTTGCAAAGACCGAACAGAAAACAATCGGCATTGAAGCGGCAGAGCATTTGGTTCTGCTTGTGAATGGACATCTGTCATCGATTTTTCAGGAGATTCAAAAGCTCTGCACGTTTATTGGAGATCGTGAAGAAATTACCTTAGATGATGTAAAAATGCTTGTTGCGAGAAGCCTTGAACAAAATATTTTTGAGCTGATTAATAAAATCGTCAACAGGAAACGAACGGAGAGTCTGCAAATTTTTTATGATTTGCTCAAACAAAATGAAGAACCAATTAAAATCATGGCGCTTATTTCGAACCAGTTCCGGCTGATCCTGCAAACAAAATACTTTGCGGAACAAGGGTACGGACAAAAGCAAATCGCTTCTAATTTAAAAGTTCACCCATTTCGAGTAAAACTGGCGATGGATCAAGCAAGGCTTTTTTCAGAGGCGGAGCTGCGGTCAATTATTGAACAGCTTGCCGTGATGGACTATGAGATGAAAACCGGGAAAAAGGACAAGCAACTCCTGCTCGAACTGTTCCTATTACAGCTGTTAAAAAGAAATGAAAAAAACGATCCTCATTATTGAGGATCGTTTTTATATTATGCAGAAAGTCCGTTCACTTTTTTCGCTAGTCTTGATTTGTATCGAGCTGCGGTATTTTTGTGTACAAGACCTGTTTTCACTGCTTTATCAATACGTTTAGCTGCTTCAGTAAGAGCAGTTTTCGCTTTGTCAGCTTCGTTGTTGGCAACAGAAGCTTCAACTTGTTTGATTGCAGTACGCATAGCAGATTTGATTGTCGCGTTATGAACGCGGCGTTCGTTGTTTGTTTTTGTACGTTTAATCGCTGATTTAATGTTTGGCATGTGTTTCACCTCCTAAGATACAACCTGTAGCACAGTGTCTTAAGGTTAAATCTTCTTCACAATAGAACAAATTGTATTCTATCAAACACATCTTTAGATTGCAATATAAATGTAAAGTATTTTTCATTGAAGGGTCTCTTTTTAGCATGATTCATTCAGCAAATGGCAACAATATAGGTACTTAATGTGAAGGAGGCCCCCTGATGAAAAAGAGTGAGCTGGATGTTAATCAGTATTTGATACGTACCGATTTAGCAGTTGAAACGAAGGAAGCGATGGCCAATCAGCAGGCTGTGCCGACAAAAGAAATTAAAGGTTTTATTGAAAAAGAACGAGATCGCGGAGGCATTAAAATCCGCACTGTTGATATTACAAAGGAAGGCGCGGAGCTCTCGGGAAAAAAAGAAGGGCGCTATTTAACGCTTGAGGCGCAAGGAATCAGAGAAAATGATTCGGAAATGCAGGAAAAGGTCTCTGCTGTCTTTGCGGAGGAATTCTCGGCTTTTCTAGAAAGCCTTGATATCTCAAAAGATGCGAGCTGTTTAATCGTCGGGCTCGGCAATTGGAACGTAACACCTGACGCACTGGGACCGATGGCTGTAGAAAATCTATTGGTAACAAGACACTTGTTTAAGCTTCAGCCGGAAAATGTGCAGGAAGGCTACAGGCCTGTCAGTGCGTTTGCACCTGGTGTGATGGGGATTACGGGAATCGAAACAAGCGACATTATTAAAGGGGTGATTGAGCAATCGAAGCCTGATTTTGTCATTGCTATTGATGCATTGGCGGCGCGGGCGGTGGAAAGGGTCAACACTACCATTCAAATATCGGATACAGGCATTCATCCGGGATCAGGGGTGGGGAATAAACGAAAAGATTTAAGCAAAGACACGCTTGGCGTACCGGTGATTGCCATCGGAGTTCCCACGGTCGTGGATGCTGTGACGATTGCCAGCGATACAGTGGACTACATATTAAAACATTTTGGCAGAGAAATGAAGGATAACAGGCCGTCAAGATCGCTTGTTCCGGCCGGCATGACGTTTGGGAAAAAGAAAGTGCTCACTGAAGGGGATCTTCCCGATCAAAAGCAGCGTCAATCGTTCCTTGGCATTGTCGGAACCCTTCAAGAAGATGAAAAACGACAGCTCATTCACGAGGTGCTTTCGCCTTTAGGCCACAACTTAATGGTTACGCCAAAGGAAGTGGATTCTTTTATCGACGATATGGCAAATGTGCTGGCAAATGGGTTAAACACAGCGCTTCACGAAAAAGTGTCACAAGAAAACAAAGGCTCCTACAATCACTAAAAAGTTCTACTTCCTCTAGCTTGTTCATAGAGTAATTACTAGACAAGCGCTGGAGGGATTCAATGAGAAATAAACGCAGAAACAGACAAATTGTTGTTGCGGTAAATGGCGGGAAAGCGGTAAAAGCCATCTTTCTATTTATCGTAAGCCTAATCGTGCTTTTTGTTCTATCCGGTGTGCTGACGTCTCTCCGGCCGGAACTCAGGCCTTCGTCTGACTCTTTTTATGGGATTGCTGAAGAATTGCCGGGTGACGTGTTTGCACACTTGCTGCGGATGGAAAACCATTATTTCGCTTCTGATCTTTCTCAAACCGATAGCTCATTTCATCTTTCACGTCTTTCTTTGAAGCTGGCGACAAGTATTAATCTCGAAGATCCGCGGAGCTTTCTCGGCCGGGAGCTTCCGGGGTTTGCGCAATTTGATACCGAGATTCTGTTGGCTGGACAAGGCACGGACTATACGAATATGCCGGCGGAATCTCCGCCGCCATCTAAGGTGATGGAGGAAGAAAGAGAAGCGAATTTGGCGGAAATTGAAAAACAGCAAACACAATCAGACAATGCGCAAAAAGATCCGCCGAAACAAACAACTGGTGATAAAAAGGTTGTCTTTATCTATCACACGCATAATACGGAATCATATCTCCCGCTATTAAAAGGCGAGACCGATCCTGATATGGCGCGCCATTCTAAAGCTAACGTCACGCTCGTAGGAGATATGTTCGGAAAAGCGCTAGAATCCCAAGGCATCGGTTCCACAGTAAACAAAACCGATATACAGGCAAAGCTGAGCAAAAAAGGTTTAAACTATGCCAGATCCTATGATGAATCAAGACCGGTCGTCAAAGATGCGCTCGCCTCAAACAAAAATCTGCAATATATCATTGATATCCATAGAGATTCAAGGCGCAAAAAAGATACGACGGCAACGATTAGAGGGAAAAGCTATGCCCGCGTAGCCTTTGTCGTCGGCAAAAAAAGCAAAAACTTTGAAGAAAACTATAAAATTGCGAGCGAGCTTCATAAGCTGATGGAGAAAAAATACCCCGGACTCAGTACAGGTGTCTTTTCAAAAGGCTCGCCAGGCGATAATGGTGTATACAATCAGGATTTAACCGACAGAGCGCTTTTGCTCGAATTTGGCGGAGTAGATAATAATCTTGAAGAGCTGCAGCATGCGGCTGACGCAGCCGCGGACGTATTCAGCGAAATGTACTGGGATGCTGAAAAGGTCAACGCGGAGAGCGGAGAGACGAAAAAACAATAAGAAATAGGTGGTTGATTTGATTGCTTACTTTGGCAAATGCTTGCTGCTTGTCACGATCATGTTTTTAGGCGTTCTGTTCGGCATGCAGCAGGCGAATAACGGGATGCTCAGTATGAAGGGTTATCATGACCCGTCACTTAAGGGGGCGTTTACGCTCACCGACGGAAAAAATAATGAAAAAGAAGCGTCGATCTTAGGAGAAACAGTCACAGCGAAAGATTTAGAAGAAAAACAAAAACAGCTGGAACAGGTTGAAACGTTCAATTTGTTTTCTAAAGCCGGAAAAGCGCTTTCTGATACCGTAACCAACACTGCCCAGTCAATGTATGAATGGATACGCGATATGAATCAATAGGTGCGTGAAAGAGAAAAGCAGCCCAGGTATGACAGGGAACTTTTCTCTTTCTTGTTTTACATTGAATCTTTACAATCCTATTGATATAATCTAAGCTAGTGTATTTTGCGTTTAATAGTAGGAGTGATAGATTGTGACAGATAAAGAAAAGCGTTTAGAGAGGCAGTCGAGAATACGGAACTTCTCTATCATTGCCCATATTGACCACGGAAAATCGACCTTAGCGGATCGTATTTTAGAAAAAACGTCGGCAATCACTCAACGAGAAATGAAAGAACAATTGCTCGATTCTATGGATCTTGAACGTGAACGGGGCATAACGATTAAGTTAAACTCTGTTCAGCTTAAATACAAAGCAAAAGATGGAGAGGAATACATTTTTCACTTGATTGATACGCCGGGACACGTCGACTTCACGTACGAAGTATCCCGAAGCCTAGCTGCCTGCGAAGGAGCGATTCTTGTCGTGGATGCAGCACAGGGAATCGAAGCGCAGACGCTCGCCAATGTCTACTTAGCGCTTGACAACGATCTTGAAATACTTCCAGTCATCAATAAAATCGATCTGCCGAGCGCCGAGCCGGAACGCGTGCGCCAAGAGGTAGAGGATGTTATTGGACTTGACGCATCAGAAGCCGTGCTTGCTTCAGCAAAAGCCGGTATCGGGATTGAGGAGATTTTAGAACAGATCGTAGAAAAGGTGCCCGCTCCGACCGGAGATCCGGAGGCGCCGCTCAAAGCCCTGATCTTCGACTCACTTTATGACGCTTACCGCGGTGTCGTGGCGTATATCAGAGTTGTTGAAGGAACGGTAAAGCCGGGGCAAAAAATCAAAATGATGGCAACCGGCAAAGAGTTTGAAGTGACAGAAGTCGGTGTGTTCACGCCGAAAGCAACTCCGACAGATGAACTGACCGTCGGCGATGTAGGCTTTTTAACTGCTGCGATCAAAAATGTCGGTGACACACGCGTCGGTGACACGATAACAAGCGCGGCTGATCAGGCTGCCGAAGCATTGCCTGGATATCGTAAGCTGAACCCGATGGTGTATTGCGGTTTATATCCAATCGATACGGCCAAATACAACGATTTAAGGGAGGCTCTTGAGAAGCTTGAGCTGAATGACTCATCGCTTCAATATGAAGCAGAGACATCCCAAGCGCTCGGATTCGGTTTCCGCTGCGGATTTTTAGGTATGCTTCACATGGAAATCATTCAGGAGCGGATTGAGCGTGAGTTTAAAATCGACCTCATCACAACAGCACCTAGTGTTATATATGATGTGTATATGACAGACGGGGAAAAAGTGGTGGTTGATAATCCGTCAAATATGCCTGATCCTCAAAAGATTGAACGGATAGAAGAGCCTTATGTAAAAGCGACAATGATGGTGCCGAACGATTATGTCGGTGCAGTGATGGAGCTTTGCCAAGGGAAACGCGGCAATTTTATCGACATGCAATATTTAGACGCTAATCGCGTCAGCATTGTTTATGACATGCCATTAGCGGAAATCGTCTATGAGTTTTTTGATCAGCTGAAATCAAGCACAAAAGGCTACGCGTCCTTTGATTACGAACTGATTGGCTACAAACCGTCTAAACTTGTCAAGATGGACATTATGCTGAACGGAGAAAAAATTGACGCCCTTTCATTTATCGTGCATCGCGATTACGCGTACGAACGCGGAAAAGTAATTGTAGAAAAACTGAAAGAGCTCATTCCGCGCCAGCACTTTGAAGTACCGATTCAAGCGGCGATCGGCCAGAAAATTGTGGCCCGCTCGACCATTAAAGCGATGCGTAAAAACGTATTGGCTAAATGTTACGGCGGAGACATCTCGCGGAAACGGAAGCTTCTTGAAAAACAAAAAGAAGGAAAACGCCGAATGAAGCAGGTCGGCTCTGTTGAAGTGCCGCAAGAAGCATTTATGGCAGTCCTGAAAATGGACGACAGTCAGAAAAAATAATAGAAGCCGCCGCAGTCCTGTACTGCGGCTTCTTTCTGTAAAGAAGGTGAATACATTGAAATCAGCTTATATCCATATTCCATTTTGTGAGCATATTTGCCACTACTGCGATTTCAATAAATATTTTATTCAAAGCCAGCCTGTTGACGAGTATTTAAACGCGCTCGAACAGGAAATGATAAATACAATAGGAAAAACAGGGGAGCCTGACCTCAAAACGATCTTTATCGGAGGAGGCACGCCGACCTCTCTCTCTGAGGAACAGCTCAAAAAGCTGATGGACATGATCATACGAGTGCTGAAGCCCTCAAGCGCCTTATCGGAATTTGCGGTTGAAGCGAATCCGGACGACTTGTCCGCAGAGAAATTAAACATTTTAAAAGAATCCGGTGTAAATCGCCTCAGCTTTGGTGTCCAAACGTTCGAAGACGATCTGTTAGAAAAAATCGGCCGGGTGCACAAACAAAAAGATGTGTTTGCATCTTTTGAAAGGGCGCGGGAAATCGGTTTTGACAATATCAGTCTTGATTTAATGTTCGGGCTCCCGGGACAAACCCTTAAGCATCTGGATTATTCTTTAAATACTGCTTTAGCGCTGGATGCCGAGCATTATTCTGTATACTCCCTCATTGTAGAGCCGAAAACGGTATTTTATAATTTGATGCAAAAAGGGCGGCTTCATCTTCCGCCGCAGGAGCAGGAAGCCGAAATGTATGAAATGGTGATGAGGCGCATGGAAGCTCACGGCATTCATCAATATGAAATCAGCAACTTTGCTAAGGCGGGTTTGGAATCAAAACACAATTTGACGTATTGGAGCAACGAGGAATATTTCGGCTTCGGAGCAGGGGCCCACGGATATATCAGAGGCTCACGGACAGTCAACGTAGGACCTGTCAAACATTACATTGACCTGATAGCCGAAAAAGGATTTCCGTACAGAGATACACATGAAGTGACAACAGAAGAACAAATTGAAGAAGAAATGTTTTTAGGCTTGAGAAAAACAGCCGGTGTCAGCAAAAAACGATTTGCAGATAAATATGGTCGTTCACTGGATGAACTTTTTCCACATGTATTAAAAGACCTCACTGAAAAAGGGCTGATTCACAATTCGGAGTCTGCTGTTTGTTTGACACATCAGGGGAAATTATTAGGCAATGAAGTTTTTGGCGCTTTTTTAGGTGAGTTATAATTGACATTTTTCTTGTGGTTTGATACTTTTGTTATAGAATTAGCACTCGCTTATCGAGAGTGCTAACAGAGGTGATGATGATGTTAACAAATCGTCAGCTGCTGATCCTTCAGGTCATAATCAACGATTTTATTAAATCGGCACAGCCGGTAGGATCAAGAACTCTTTCGAAAAAAGATGAAATCACATTTAGCTCTGCAACAATTAGAAACGAGATGGCTGACTTGGAAGAACTGGGCTTCATTGAAAAAACCCATTCATCCTCAGGACGTGTTCCGTCAGAAAAAGGGTACCGGTATTATGTTGACCATTTGCTTTCACCCGTCAAACTGACAAAGAGCGACCTGGACCAAATCCACTCGCTCTTCAAAGAGAAAATTTTCGAGCTGGAGAAGACAGTTCAAAAATCAGCGCAAATTTTGTCCGATCTGACGAACTACACATCCATCGTACTCGGGCCGAAGCTGAGTGAGAATTATCTTAAACAGATTCAAATCATACCGATTCAGCCCGATATGGCGGTAGCAATTCTCGTTACCAATACAGGGCATGTGGAAAACAAAACGATTAATTTTCCAGCCAAAATGGATCTGTCTGATATTGAAAAACTGGTAAATATATTGAACGACCGTTTAAACGGCGTTCCAATGGATGAATTGAATGAGCGCATATTTAAAGAAGTCGTCATGTACCTAAGACAGCACATTAAGAACTATGACAATATGCTTGACGCGCTTCGTTCAACCTTTCATTCCACGAATCACGTTGAAAAATTGTTTTTCGGCGGAAAAATCAATATGCTGAACCAGCCGGAGTTCCATGATATCACCAGAGTTCGGTCGCTGCTCTCTTTAATTGAAAAAGAACAGGATGTTTTAAAGCTCGTTCAATCCCCACACACGGGGATTTCAATTAAAATCGGGAAAGAAAACGACTATGAAGAGATGGAAAACTGCAGTCTGATTACGGCTTCTTATTCCGTTGATCAGAAGCAAATCGGCTCAATTGCGATCATCGGTCCGACGCGCATGAATTATTCCAGGGTTGTCAGCCTGCTTCAGCATGTGACTTCGGACTTGTCAAAAGCATTAACAAATTTGTATGATGAATAAGGGAATTTTGGCAAATTTTATCGAAGGGCAGCACCCGCCCTTCTCCTTACACTTTGAGGGAGGTGAACACAATGTCAGAAGAAAAACAAACCGTAGAACAAAACGAAACAGAAGAGCAAGAAGTCATTGAAGAACAAGCTGCTGCTGAAGAACAGCAGGAAGAAACAAATGAAAGCGAACTTCTTCAAAATCAAATTAACGAATTGCAAGGTTTGCTTGAGGAAAAGGAAAACAAACTTTTGCGTGTTCAAGCAGACTTTGAAAACTATAAACGACGCAGCCGTTTAGAGATGGAAGCGTCCCAGAAATACCGTTCTCAAAACATCGTTAGTGAATTGCTGCCGGCTATAGACAGCTTTGAAAGAGCGCTTCAGGTCGAGGCCGACAATGAACAGACGAAAAGTTTGCTCCAGGGAATGGAAATGGTCCACCGCCAGCTCGTAGAAGCCTTGAAAAAAGAAGGCGTCGAAGCCATCGAAGCTGTAGGGCAGGAATTTGATCCGAACCTTCACCAGGCCGTTATGCAGGCTGAAGATGAAAACTATGGCTCCAACATTGTTGTTGAGGAAATGCAAAAAGGCTACAAGCTGAAGGATCGCGTCATTCGTCCTTCCATGGTTAAAGTGAATCAATAATTACATAGCAGGAGGTTATTCAAGTGAGTAAAGTTATCGGAATCGACTTAGGTACAACAAACTCATGTGTGGCAGTACTTGAAGGCGGCGAGCCTAAAGTTATTGCTAACGCTGAAGGAAACCGCACAACGCCATCAGTTGTCGCATTCAAAAACGGCGAACGCCAAGTAGGGGAAGTGGCAAAACGCCAATCTATCACAAACCCTAACACAATCATGTCTGTTAAACGCCATATGGGTACTGATTACAAAGTAGAAATTGAAGGAAAAGATTACACTCCTCAAGAAGTGTCTGCAATCATCCTTCAACACCTTAAATCATACGCTGAAAGCTATCTTGGCGAAACAGTATCAAAAGCAGTTATCACAGTTCCTGCTTACTTTAACGATGCTGAGCGTCAAGCGACAAAAGACGCTGGTAAAATTGCAGGTCTTGAAGTAGAACGTATCATCAACGAGCCGACTGCAGCAGCGTTAGCATACGGACTTGATAAAACAGATGAAGATCAAACGATCCTAGTATACGACCTTGGCGGCGGTACATTCGACGTTTCCATCCTTGAACTTGGCGACGGTGTATTCGAAGTTCGTTCAACTGCTGGTGACAACCGTCTGGGCGGTGACGATTTTGACCAAGTGATCATCGATCACCTTGTGTCTGAATTCAAAAAAGAAAACGGCATCGACCTGTCAAAAGACAAAATGGCGCTTCAACGTTTGAAAGACGCAGCTGAAAAAGCGAAAAAAGATCTTTCCGGCGTATCTTCTACGCAAATTTCTTTACCGTTTATCACAGCTGGAGAAGCAGGGCCGCTTCACCTTGAACTTACATTAACTCGCGCTAAATTCGAAGAGCTTTCTTCTCATTTAGTAGAGCGCACAATGGGTCCTGTCCGTCAAGCGCTTCAAGATGCAGGACTTTCTGCAAGCGAAATCGACAAAGTCATTCTTGTCGGCGGATCAACTCGTATTCCTGCCGTGCAAGAAGCAATCAAAAAAGAAACTGGAAAAGAAGCGCATAAAGGCGTAAACCCGGATGAAGTTGTAGCGCTTGGTGCTGCGATTCAGGGCGGCGTTATCACTGGTGACGTAAAAGACGTAGTTCTTCTTGACGTTACACCGCTTTCTCTCGGTATTGAAACAATGGGCGGCGTGTTCACAAAACTGATCGACCGCAACACAACAATTCCGACAAGCAAATCACAAGTGTTCTCAACTGCTGCTGATAACCAAACAGCTGTTGATATCCATGTTCTTCAAGGTGAGCGCCCAATGTCTGCCGACAACAAAACACTCGGCCGCTTCCAGCTTACTGATATCCCGCCAGCACCGCGCGGCGTGCCTCAAATCGAAGTTTCTTTCGATATTGACAAAAACGGTATCGTAAACGTAAGAGCAAAAGACTTAGGCACAGGAAAAGAACAAAACATCACAATCAAATCTTCTTCAGGTCTTTCTGATGATGAGATCGAACGCATGGTAAAAGAAGCGGAAGAAAATGCTGACGCTGATGCGAAGAAAAAAGAAGAAATCGAAGTCCGCAACGAAGCAGATCAGCTTGTTTTCCAAACTGAGAAAACATTAAAAGATCTTGAAGGCAAAGTGGACGAAGAACAAGTGAAAAAAGCCAACGATGCCAAAGACGCTTTGAAAGCAGCGCTTGAGAAAAACGAATTTGAAGAGATCAAGGCGAAAAAAGATGAGCTTCAAGCAATCGTTCAAGAGCTTTCTATGAAGCTTTACGAAGAAGCTGCTAAAGCACAGCAAGCTCAAGGCGGAGCAAATGCTGAAGGCAAAGCTGATGACAATGTTGTCGACGCTGAGTACGAAGAAGTAAACGACGACCAAAACAAAAAATAAGTTTCTTTCTGAGTCAGCCCGCTTTTGGGCTGGCTGACAAAAAACATATTTCATAATCTGATTCAATGGTTAGAAAGTCAAAGTCAGGCATCTCTTGGCTTTGACTTTTTTTCTTGCCCGGGATAAAAGGAATTGAAAAATCATAATTCAAAATGATACAATCTAATTTATGTGAGAAATTCGGGAGAGTGAAGCGAGATGAGTAAGCGTGATTACTATGAAGTGCTGGGAGTAAGTAAGAGCGCTTCAAAGGATGAAATTAAAAAAGCTTATCGAAAGCTGTCAAAAAAATATCATCCTGACATTAACAAAGAAGCCGGATCAGATGAAAAGTTTAAAGAAGTCAAAGAAGCATACGAAACGCTGTCTGACGATCAAAAGCGGTCTCATTACGATCAATTTGGCCATACTGATCCTAACCAAGGCTTCGGTGGCGGCGGTTTTGGCGGCGGCGATTTCGGCGGTTTTGGTTTCGATGATATTTTCTCAAGTATTTTCGGCGGTGGCACAAGACGAAGAGATCCAAACGCACCGCGCCAAGGTGCAGATTTGCAATATACGATGACCTTGTCGTTTGAGGATGCCGTTTTCGGTAAAGAAACAACGATTGAAATTCCGCGCGAGGAAACGTGTGATACATGTAAAGGCTCAGGTGCAAAACCTGGAACAAAACCGGAAACGTGCTCGCACTGCGGAGGATCCGGCCAGTTAAACGTGGAGCAAAATACGCCGTTTGGAAAAGTTGTGAACAGACGGGTTTGTCACCACTGTGAAGGTACGGGAAAAATTATTAAAGACAAATGTGCGGATTGCGGCGGCAAAGGAAAAATTAAAAAACGCAAAAAAATTAACGTGACAATTCCAGCCGGTGTAGATGACGGGCAGCAGTTGCGTCTCTCAGGACAGGGTGAACCAGGCGTAAACGGGGGCCCTGCCGGGGATCTATTTGTCGTGTTCCATGTGCGAGCCCACGAATTCTTTGAGCGTGACGGAGATGATATTTACTGTGAAATGCCGTTAACGTTTGCTCAAGCCGCTCTTGGAGATGAAGTGGAAGTTCCGACGCTTCACGGGAAAGTGAAATTGAAAATTCCTGCCGGTACACAAACAGGAACAAAATTCAGATTAAGAGGCAAAGGCGTTCAAAATGTCAGAGGCTATGGTCAGGGTGACCAGCATATCGTCGTCCGTGTTGTCACACCGACAAACCTGACAGATAAACAAAAAGACATTATCCGCGAATTTGCCGAGGTCAGCGGAAACCTGCCTGACGAACAGGAAATGAGTTTCTTTGATAAGGTAAGACGCGCGTTTAAAGGCGATTAATTATTGGATGAGGAGTTGGTAGTTTTGAAATGGTCCGAATTAAGCATTCACACAACACATGAAGCGGTCGAACCTATCTCAAATATATTGCATGAAGCTGGTGCGAGTGGGGTTGTGATAGAGGACCCGCTTGATTTAATTAAAGAACGTGAGAATGTGTACGGGGAAATCTACCAGCTCGACCCCAATGATTATCCGAACGAGGGTGTCATTGTCAAAGCATATCTGCCGGTCAACAGCTTTCTTGGAGAAACGGTAGAGGGCATTAAAGAAACAATTAATAATCTGCTCCTTTATGATATTGATTTGGGCAGAAACCATATTACGATTTCCGAAGTGAATGAAGAGGAATGGGCGACTGCTTGGAAAAAGTATTACCACCCTGTGAAAATTTCTGAAAAGTTTACGATTGTACCAACGTGGGAGGAATATACGCCGGTCAATACAGATGAACTGATTATAGAAATGGACCCTGGTATGGCTTTCGGCACAGGCACACACCCGACAACCGTACTCTGCATTCAGGCGCTTGAACGCATTGTGCAAAAGGGTGATAAGGTGATTGATGTCGGTACAGGTTCCGGAATTTTAAGTATTGCGGCTGCAATGCTTGAGGCTGAATTGGTCCATGCTTATGATCTTGATCCCGTGGCTGTAGAAAGTGCACGCCTCAACCTCAAGCTGAACAAAGTGAGCGATATTGCTCAAGTAAAGCAAAACAATTTGTTAGACGGGATTGAAGGGGAACATGATGTGATTGTTGCCAACATTTTGGCTGAAGTCATTCTTCGCTTTACCTCACAAGCGTACAGCCTGTTAAAAGAAGGCGGCCATTTTATTACGTCGGGAATCATCGGGCATAAAAAACAAGAAGTTAGAGAAGCACTGGAACAAGCTGGCTTTACCATTGTAGAAATTCTTTCAATGGAAGATTGGGTCAGCATTATTGCGAAAAAATAACAGTTAGTAGGTGTCACAGCGTATGCAACGATATTTTATCGAGCTCACGAAGCAGCATATGGAGGAAGCGCCGGCTTTTTCGGTTACCGGCGAAGATGTTCATCATATTGTGAACGTGATGAGAATGAATGAGGGAGATCAGATTATCTGCTGCTCTCAGGACGGCTTCGAGGCAAAATGTGAACTTCAATCTGTTTCCAAAGATAATGTGTGCTGCCTTGTGGTAGAATGGACGGATGAAAACAGAGAGCTTCCGATAAAGGTCTATATTGCGAGCGGCCTCCCGAAAGGAGATAAGCTTGAATGGATTATCCAAAAGGGGACAGAGCTCGGAGCTCACGCCTTTATTCCTTTTCAAGCCGCGCGTTCTGTTGTTAAGCTGGATGACAAAAAGGCAAAGAAAAAGCGGGAAAGATGGGCGAAAATTGCAAAGGAAGCGGCTGAACAATCGTACCGTAACGAAGTGCCGCAAGTGTTGGATGTCCATTCTTTTCAGCAGCTTCTTCAACGGATGCAAGATTTCGATAAATGTGTCGTTGCATACGAGGAGTCATCGAAGAAAGGTGAAATAAGCGCATTCAGCGCAGTTCTAAGAAGCCTTCGGAAAGGATCATCCCTTTTGATCGTATTTGGTCCCGAAGGCGGTTTAACAGAAGCGGAGGTTGAACGGCTCACAGAGAAAGACAGTATGCCGTGCGGCCTTGGACCGAGAATTTTAAGGACAGAAACCGCTCCGCTATACGCGTTGAGTGCGATTTCTTATCAAACAGAGTTATTAAGAGGTGATCAGTAATGGCAACCGTTGCTTTCCATACGCTTGGCTGTAAGGTCAACCATTATGAAACAGAAGCAATCTGGCAGCTTTTTAAAGAAGCGGGCTATGAAAGAAGAGACTTTGAACAAACAGCTGATGTATATGTCATTAATACATGTACGGTAACAAATACGGGGGATAAAAAAAGCCGCCAAGTGATCAGACGCGCCATTCGTCAAAATCCTGACGGTGTCATCTGTGTCACAGGCTGCTATGCGCAAACCTCGCCTGCTGAGATTATGGCGATCCCTGGTGTCGATATTGTAGTCGGAACGCAGGACCGGGAAAAAATGCTCGGCTACATCGACCAATACCGTGAAGAACGCCAGCCGATTAACGGTGTCAGCAACATCATGAAAGCAAGAGTGTATGAAGAGCTTGATGTTCCTGCATTCACTGACCGCACAAGAGCTTCATTGAAAATACAGGAAGGCTGCAACAATTTCTGCACATTCTGTATCATTCCGTGGGCGCGCGGCCTACTTCGCTCCCGTGACCCTGAAGAAGTCATTAAACAAGCGCAGCAGCTCGTCGATGCCGGATATAAAGAAATTGTTCTTACAGGTATTCATACAGGCGGCTACGGCGAAGATATGAAAGATTACAACTTCGCAAAGCTCTTAAGCGAATTAGACACTCGTGTTGAAGGCGTGAAACGAATCAGAATTTCTTCAATTGAAGCCAGCCAAATTACAGACGAAGTGATCGAGGTCTTAGACCGATCAGATAAGATTGTGAATCATTTGCACATTCCTATTCAATCCGGGTCCAACACAGTGCTTAAACGGATGAGACGTAAATATACGATGGAGTTTTTTGCAGACCGTTTAAACAAACTGAAAAAAGCACTGCCAGGCTTAGCTGTTACTTCTGATGTTATTGTAGGCTTCCCTGGCGAAACAGAAGAAGAATTTATGGAAACCTATAACTTTATTAAAGAACATAAATTCTCTGAACTGCATGTCTTCCCTTACAGTAAACGTACAGGAACGCCAGCCGCGCGAATGGAAGACCAAGTGGATGAAAACGTAAAAAATGAACGTGTACACCGCCTGATTGCTCTATCTGACCAGCTTGCGAAGGAATATGCATCTCAGTATGAAAGTGAAGTCCTTGAGATCATCCCTGAGGAAGCGTATAAGGAAACGGAAGAAGAGAACATGTTTGTCGGTTACACAGACAACTATATGAAGGTTGTTTTCAAAGGGACGGAAGATATGATCGGCAAAATCGTGAAAGTCAAAATCCTAAAAGCAGGCTATCCTTACAACGAAGGGCAATTTGTCCGTATTGTTGAGGATGAAATTACTGAACACATGCGTTTGTCTTCTTAATCTAAAACCGGTGCATCTACATGTACCGGTTTTTTATTTAGCTGGAATAAGAAAGTGAATCAAGCGGTAAAACAAGTTTGTAAGCGGAAGAAATAAAAGAGCTGTCACCACGTTAAATAAAAGGCTGAAATGGGCGATCCTTTGTGCGGGATCAGGTGATAACCGTTCTACAAAGCCGGTCGCTGCCGCCAAAAAAGGAAACAAAAGAGCTACGCCCAGCACGTTAAACACCACATGGGCATACGCTGTCTGTTTCGCCGCATATCCGCCGGATACAGCAGCCATGACAGCTGTAATGCATGTCCCGATATTTGAACCAAGCACGACGCTCATCGCCTGTGCCAGTCCGATCATACCTTCATTCATAAAGCTCATCAAAATGCCGATACAGGCAGAGCTTGAGTGGATGATTGCAGTTAGCACCATACCGATAAACAAGGCGGACCAGTTTGAATCGTTAACATGGTATAGAACATCAGCTCCCGTTTTCAGCTTTGTGAGCGGTCCTGCTAGATGGCTGAACCCGCTGATGCAAAAAAAGATGATGCCGAGACCGAGGAAGCTCGTTCCAAGCTGTTTCAAAGGATACCTGCCAGTCAGAAAAAACAATAAACCGCCTATCAAAAGAATCCAAATCAAAACATCCATTTTGATAGCAATAAATTCAGTTGTAAAGGTAGATCCGACATTTGTTCCGAGTATCATCGGTATCGAACGCTTAAAAGAAAGAACGCCCGCACTGACAAAGCCGATGACAATAACCATAAAGGCTGAACTGCTCTGAAGAATCCCTGTAAATACAATGCTGATTAGAAACGCTTTTAACGGATGGTCCGTAAATAAAAGCAAACGTTCTTCAATTTTTGAGTATGCCATTGAAATTAAGCCTTTTCGAAGCATGTTCATGCCTGCGAGAAAGAATAATATAAGAGCAGTAAAGCTAATAAGAATAGACATCCTATTCACCAACCCCTTTCTATCATTATATAGACAGGCAGTCCCACACATGACGGAAAAGTGAATTCACTTAGTTGACCTGACTGATGGCTTATATTATAATGTCAAAGTACATGTTTATATGTGTAACTTAAAGGTAGTCGATTGGTGTATTCGGAGGGAGGGAAAGAGAATGTCAAAAACGGTCGTTAGAAAAAACGAATCGCTTGAAGATGCTCTTCGTCGCTTCAAACGCAGTGTATCAAAGACAGGTACTTTGCAAGAAGCAAGAAAGCGCGAATTTTATGAAAAACCTAGCGTAAAGCGCAAGAAAAAGTCTGAAGCTGCTAGAAAACGCAAATTCTAAAAGAGGGTGGATTTATGAGTCTTCTTGAGCGTCTTAACCAGGATATGAAGCTATATATGAAAAACCGTGAGAAAGACAAACTGACTGTCGTTCGAATGGTTAAGGCTTCACTTCAAAATGAAGCAATTAAGCTTAAGAAAGACAGTTTGACCGAGGATGAGGAACTCACTGTCCTTTCTCGTGAACTTAAGCAACGTAAAGACTCCCTCCAGGAATTTTCAAACGCTAATCGTTTAGATTTAGTAGATAAAGTTCAAAAAGAGCTGGACATTTTAGAAGTTTATTTACCCGAGCAGCTGTCAGAAGAAGAACTGCTTACAATCGTAAATGAAACCATTGCTGAGGTTGGTGCGAGCTCAAAAGCGGACATGGGAAAAGTAATGGGTGCAATTATGCCTAAAGTAAAAGGTAAAGCTGACGGAAGCTTAATTAACAAGCTTGTCAGCAGTCAATTGTCTTAAATGGCGTAAAAAAGGACATCTTTCTAAGAGAGATGTCTTTTTTTATATATAAAAAAATGAAACCTTTGATACATTTGTTACGTATGAAGAAAAGGCACCTATTAAAAATGGAAGGAGGGATACACCGCCCTTGCTTCAAACCAAAGGATTCCGTGCTGCTCTATTGAGTATATTTTTACTTTCTTTATTAGGCGTACAGCTGAACGCCAAAGCAGAAAACCAAACGGTTTATGTGATCCCGGTTGAGAAAAATGTCGAACAGGGCCTCGCCTCGTTTTTGTCCCGTTCGTTACAGGATGCAAAAGAAGCACATGCAGATCATATTATTCTTGATATCAATACGCCGGGAGGATTGGTCAAATCAGCTATTGATATAGCGGACTCGATAACCGAAAGCGAGATACCCGTAACTGCATATGTAAACAAACGTGCATTGTCAGCTGGTGCATATATTGCCCTGCAAGCCGATAACATTTATATGGCGCCCGGCGGAAAAATGGGAGCCGCCGCGATTATTGACGGTAAAGGCAATGCCGCTGACCAAAAAGCTGAATCACTTTGGCTGGCAGAGCTGGAAGATGCCGCAGTGAAAAATAATCGCGATCCAAAATATGCTCTTGCAATGGCTGACCCGGATATAGATGCCAAGGAAGCTGGCGCGCCGAAGGGAGATCTGCTGACACTTAACGCTGATAAGGCAATTGATGTAGGTTATACAGAAGGCACGGCTGACAATTTATCTGTGCTCGTTAAGAAGCTTGGATTCGAAAAGGCGGAAACCATCTATGCAAAGGAAAGCTTTGCAGAAAAGACAGCAAGGTGGCTGACGAACCCGGTTATTGTTCCTATACTGCTGACAATTGCTTTTTTAGGTCTGACAGTAGAACTTTTTTCCCCAGGCGTCGGCATTCCTGGGACGGTTGGATTTATCGCCTTGTTGCTGTTCTTTTACGGGCATCTTGCAGCCGGCTTTGCCGGATACGAGACAGTTCTTCTCTTTATAGCAGGGGTAATCCTCATCCTGCTTGAGATATTCCTTCCGGGAGGAATCATTGGATTACTGGGCTTAGGAGCGATTATTGCGAGCCTGTTTTTAGCAGCGGGGAGCTTCACTGTCATGGCGGTTTCTCTCTTGATCGCCTCAGCTGTTTCTATTACAGCTTTCATCTTACTGACAAGGGTGTTGGGAAAGCGTATGAAATTCTTTAAGAAATTTGTATTAAATGATTCAACAAATACGGAGAGCGGCTACGTATCAAATCAAACGCGCATGGACTTAATAGGCAAAGTAGGTGTAACCTGTACACCTTTGCGTCCTGCCGGTACCGTTATTATTGATGATGAACGCCTTGACGTTGTTTCAGAGGGATCGTTTACAGAAAAGGATAAGAAAGTAAAAGTAGTTAAAGTGGAAGGCTCACGCATCGTCGTGAGAGAAATTTAAACAGAAACGAGGAGAATAGATATGGATCCATCAACACTTATGATTCTGGCTATTATCGTAGTAGGGATCATTGTTTTAGCTGTATTTTTTACATTTGTGCCTGTTATGCTTTGGATTTCAGCATTAGCAGCCGGAGTGAGGATTAGCATATTCACTTTAATCGGAATGAGGCTTCGCCGCGTTATACCAAACCGAGTGGTGAACCCATTGATTAAAGCGCATAAGGCTGGGCTTAATGTTGCCACCAATCAGCTTGAAAGCCATTATCTCGCCGGAGGAAATGTTGACAGAGTCGTCAACGCGCTGATTGCTGCTCAGCGAGCCAACATTGAACTATCATTCGAACGCTGTGCCGCTATCGATCTTGCCGGCCGCGACGTATTGGAAGCCGTTCAAATGAGCGTTAATCCTAAGGTAATTGAAACACCGTTTATTGCTGGTGTGGCTATGGACGGGATTGAAGTAAAAGCGAAAGCAAGAATTACAGTAAGAGCGAATATCGACCGTCTCGTTGGGGGAGCAGGGGAAGAAACCATTGTGGCTCGTGTCGGCGAAGGGATTGTCTCGACAATTGGTTCATCGGAAAGTCACAAAAAAGTGCTTGAAAACCCTGATATGATCTCTCAAACAGTGCTTGGAAAAGGATTGGACTCAGGAACTGCGTTTGAAATTCTTTCGATCGATATTGCGGATGTTGACATTGGCAAAAACATCGGAGCGATTTTACAAACCGATCAGGCCGAGGCTGATAAAAACATCGCGCAGGCAAAAGCGGAAGAACGCCGTGCGATGGCTGTCGCTCAAGAACAGGAAATGCGCGCTCGCGTAGAGGAAATGCGCGCGAAAGTGGTAGAAGCCGAAGCGGAAGTGCCGCTTGCGATGGCAGAAGCTTTGCGTGAAGGGAATATTGGCGTCATGGACTACATGAATATCAAAAACATCGATGCTGATACAGAAATGCGTGATTCATTCGGCAAGTTGACGAAAGATTCGTCTGATGAAGATGGCAAATCATAATCTCTCTAAGAAGGGAGAAATCTGATGGAAGAGATACTGACCAATCCGCTCATTATCGCAGCGGTTATCGGAATCATTTCTATGATTTTCGGTAAAAAGAGCAAAGAGGAAAATAAAAACAGCCAAAACAGAAATAATCCTCAGCAGGTGAAAACTGCTTCTCCTCAACAGAAGCAGTCAAAAGAAGAAGCTCCTATACCTATTCCTAACCGAATAGAACAGGTAAGACGGGAAGCGGAAGAAAGACGCAAGGAAACAGAAAGAAATCTGAAAGGGCTGGAACGTGATCTTACTGCAGTTAAACAAAAAGCAGTATACACAAAACAAAAAATGCTCCAGGTTAATAAAGACACTGTGGTACAGGGAATCGTCTTAGGAGAGGTATTCGGACCTCCAAGGGCAAAAAAACCTCACCATACGATGCGCTCGGCCCGTAAAAATTAAAGTGTTAGAACCTCCTTTCAAATCATACATATGAGATGAAAGGGGGTTCTTTTTGTATGGGGCAAAGAAAGAATCGTATGAAAGCTTGGCTGACAAGAGCATTGGAAATTCCCCCGGACGTTATGATGGATCTGCCGCGGATTACAATGGTTGGCAGACTTCATATCTACATAGAAAACCACAGAGGCCTTTTGCTTTTCAGTGAGAATGAAGTGAGGCTCATGCTGAAGCAGGGCCAGTGCATCATATCTGGTAAAAATTTTGTCATCAAGGCGATTCTTCCGGAAGAAATTCTTTTGGAGGGTACGATTGATGTCGTTCGATATGTTGAGTCATAAAGCCGAGGGGGAAATGTTGTGAAAAATAAATGGCTGTCTTTTTTTTCGGGGAAGGTCCAGCTTGAATTGACGGGAAGAGGTATTGAACGGCTCCTTAATGAATGCACAAGACAGGGAATCCCGGTCTTTCTTGTCAAAAAAAAGAAAGAAGCCGTATTGTTATATATACAGCTTCAGGATGTACATGCCTTTCGGCGGGTGAGAAGAAAATTCGAATGTAAAGCCCGATTTATCAATCGGCAGGGTTTTCCTTTCCTGTTGCTGAAATCAAGGCTGAATATAGGGTTTACGATTGGTTTTGCAATGTTTTTCATCCTTTTGTTTTTGCTTTCCAATATGGTGTGGAAGATTGATGTGACAGGCGCTAAGCCTGAAACGGAACATCAAATGATGCAACATCTTAATGAAATCGGCGTCAAGAGGGGGCGTCTGCAGTTTTTAATGATGTCGCCTGAAAAAATACAAAAATCATTAACCAATGGAATAGACAATATCACCTGGGTCGGAGTTGATCTCAAGGGGACGACTATTCATATGAAAGTCGTGGAGAAAAATGAGCCCGAAAAAGAAAAGTATGTTAGCCCCCGCGATATTGTCGCCAAAAAGAAAGCAACCATTACAAGAATGTATGTGCAAAAAGGTCAGCCGATAGCCGCAATCCACGATCATGTGGAAAAGGGACAGCTGCTTGTTTCGGGACTGATCGGCAGTGAAGAGCATCAGCAGGAAGTCGCCTCAAAAGCAGAAATTTACGGAGAAACCTGGTACAGATCCGAAGTGACGGTCCCTCTTGAGACATTATTTAACGTCTATACGGGCAAAGTAAGGACAAAGCACAAGCTTTCTTTTGGTTCTTTGGCAATCCCAATCTGGGGAATGACGTTTAAAAAAGAGGAAATGAAGCACCAAAAAACAGAACAAGAAAAGCATTCCCTGAATTTTCTTGGATTTAAGCTCCCTGTATCCTATATCAAAGAGCAAACGAGAGAAAGTGAAGAGGCTTTGCGAAAATATACAAGAGAAGAAGCAGTTCAGGAAGGCATTAAATTGGGTAAACAGGATGTAGAGGGTAAAATAGGCGAAGACGGCGAAGTGAAAAGTGAAAAAGTTTTGCACCAGACTGTTGAGAATGGTAAAGTAAAGTTGATTATTCTCTACCAAGTTATAGAAGATATCGTTCAAACCACACCTATTGTCAGGGAGACTGAAGAATGACAGAACATTTACTTGCGATGAATCAAAAACTGAAAAGCCCGGACGAGGCGCTTTCACTGTTCGGGAACCAAGATTCTTTTTTGAAATTGATGGAGAAAGATCTGAATGTAAATATCATTACGCGCGGCGAAACGATTTATGTTTCAGGCGATGAAGAATCGTTTCACATTGCAGACCAGCTGCTGGGATCGCTCCTCGCTTTAATTCGCAAGGGGATAGAGATCTCTGAACGTGATGTGATTTACGCCGTCAAAATGGCAAAGAAGAATGAACTTGAATACTTTGAAAGCATGTATGAAGAAGAAATTACAAAAACCGCAAAAGGCAAACCAATCCGTGTAAAAACGATGGGGCAGCGGGAGTACGTGGCCGCTATGAAGCGGAATGACCTTGTATTCGGCATCGGTCCGGCGGGAACTGGGAAAACGTACCTGGCTGTCGTAAAAGCAGTCCATGCTTTAAAAAATGGACATATCAAAAAGATCATTTTAACAAGGCCTGCCGTAGAAGCCGGTGAAAGCCTCGGTTTTCTCCCAGGTGACCTCAAAGAAAAAGTAGATCCTTATTTGCGCCCGCTGTATGACGCTCTTCATGATGTGCTTGGGGCAGATCATACAGAACGTCTGATGGAAAGAGGCATTATTGAAATTGCTCCGCTGGCATATATGAGGGGACGGACGCTTGATGATGCTTATGTTATACTTGATGAAGCACAGAACACTACGCCTGCTCAAATGAAAATGTTTTTGACGAGACTGGGTTTTGGCTCTAAAATGATCATTACAGGTGACGTTAGCCAAATTGATCTGCCGAAAGGCGTCAAATCGGGACTTGCAGTAGCGAAGGAGATGCTGAGAGGAATAGAGGGCATTTCTATGATTGAGCTAGACCAGACAGACGTGGTCAGACATCCGCTTGTTGCGAAAATTATTGAAGCATACGATAAGCAAAATTAATGCTGAATGACCCGATCGCGCGTTATCGGGTCATTTTTATGATTGCTTATGGGCTTGATGTTTCAAGAGGAGGTTCTTGTGTTGAAAAAGAAGGGGAAGACCAAAAGCAGCTCAAAAAAATGGAGCAGCTTTAAAAATGCCCGCTCCATGCATGTACTGCTGTATCTTCTGCTGGCTGCCATTATGTTTGCTTTGCTCTTTGTACATGTTAAGCCGGAAACACTTGATTTAGACCTATTTTCAGTCAGCGACAAGACCATTTATGCTCCGGCAACCGTGGAAGATCAAAAAGCCACAGAGGAAAAAAAGCAAGCCGCTGAGGACGCGGTTGAAGATCAATATACCTTAAAAAAAGAATATACAGACAATCGGATTGACCTTGTGACATCTATATTTGACAGTATCAGCGAAGTGAAAAAATCATCAGAAGAAGACAGTAAATCACCATCGGAAAAAGCAATGGTTAAGTCTGTGAAGAACAAATTAACGTCAGATGTGAATGATTCCATATCAGAGGATTCCATCAAGACATTGCTGAAAGCAAACAGTGAAGACTTTTCTTTTGTCAGAGATACGGTCATCACAGCAGTGAATACGGTCATGAGCAGTGAAATCTCATCGGATAAACTATCTGATGCAAAGGATAAAGTGGAAAAAGAGCTAAAGGGCAATTCTATCCCATCTAAATACTTGGGAGCTGCGACAGAAATCGGGCGTTTTGCTATTATCCCGAATTACGTCTTCGATCCAAAAGCGACAGAGGCAAAGCGGCAGGAAGCGTCAGACAATGTCCAGCAGGTTCAGATCAAACAGGGGCAGGTGCTCGTGGAAGAAAATGACCTCATTGATCGAGAAGTGTACAGAAAACTTGAGCTGACCGGGTTATTAAATAACTCAAATCTCTTTAAACCGATCAGCGGCCTATTGATTATGATCGGACTTTTCATTGCAACGCTTGTCTATTATTTTGAAAAACAGAAACAAAACCTAAAGTTTAAAAACCAATCCATCCTGCTGTTCTCCATTATCACAACGCTTTTGCTTGTTATTATGGAGGTTGTCAGTTTGTTCCAGAAGATGGAATATCATAATATCGGCTATCTGGTCCCCATTGCGGCCGGCGCGATCTTAATCAAACTGCTGATGAATGAACGCATTGCCATTTTAGGAAGTATCATTCTTGCGATTTGCGGAAGTATGATGTTTAATCAGGGTGTGACAGGAACATTCAATTATGTCATAGGGATTTATTATTTGATCAGCGGGATTTCAGGTGTTTTATTTTTAGGAAAACACAATGCAAGATCTAAGATTTTGCAGACTGGGCTTTTCGTAGCGTTTATTAATATGATTGTCGTTCTTTCCTTGTTATTGATCCAAAACACTGCGCTATCAGGACTTGAAATCGGCACGCTAATGCTGATGGGCGTCGTGTCGGGATTTGCTTCTTCTGTATTGATCATCGGCCTGATGCCGTTTTTTGAGACAGGCTTTGGCATTTTATCCACTATGAGGCTGCTTGAGCTGTCTAATCCTAACCACCCGCTGCTGCGAAAAATATTAACAGAAACACCAGGTACATATCATCACAGTGTAATGGTCGCCAATTTGTCAGAGGCAGCCTGTGAGGCTGTTGGAGCCAATGGTTTGCTTGCAAGAGTCGGCGCGTATTATCATGATCTTGGAAAAACAAAGCGTCCGCAATATTTTATTGAGAACCAAATGAATATAGACAATCCGCATGACAAGCTGTCTCCTCAGTTGAGTAAAAATATCATCATTTCTCATACCACTGACGGTGCGAATATGCTGAGAAGCTATAAATTTCCGAAGGAGCTTGTCGACATTGCTGAGCAGCATCATGGAACGTCGCTTTTAAAGTTCTTTTATTATAAAGCGAAGGAAAAAGGAGACCAGATTACTGAAGAAGAGTTCCGTTATCCAGGACCAAAGCCGCAGTCAAAGGAAGCCGCGATTATATCAGTTGCTGACAGTGTTGAAGCGGCCGTCAGATCCATGCATAATCCAAATCCTGAACGAATTGAAAAGCTTGTCCGGGGTATTATATCCGATAAGCTTCAGGACGGACAGTTCAGTGAATGCGATCTGACATTTAAGGAGCTGGATACAATCGCAAAAACGCTCTGTGCAACATTAAAAGGAATTTTCCACTCCCGGATTGAATATCCGGAGGCTACTAAGAAGGTGAAATAGATGAGTTTACTGATTGATATCGTTGATGAAACGGGGAGTGTCTCTGAAGAGATGCTCAAAGAAGTAGAAAAGCTGCTTCAATTTGCCGCTGACCGTGAAGGCGTTCAGGATCAGGCTGAAGTTTCTGTCACGATTGTTACCAATGAAGACATTCAGCAGATCAATAAAGAATACCGAGGAAAGGATACGCCGACAGACGTCATCTCATTTGCTCTTGAAGAAGAGGGAGAAGACGAGGTTGAAATCGTGGGCGCAGAAATGCCGCCGGTTTTAGGTGATATTATCATCAGTGCGGATCGCACAAGGGAGCAGGCAGAGGAGTATAATCATTCTTTTAAAAGAGAGCTCGGATTTCTTGCCGTGCATGGATTTCTGCATCTTTTAGGATATGACCATATGACGAAAGAGGAAGAAGAGGAGATGTTTACTAAGCAAAAGGATTTGCTGGACGCCTATGGACTCAAGAGATCATAGAAATGAGCTGCAGCGGTTCTTCAAAAGCTTCGTGCATGCAGGCCGGGGCATCTGGGAAACAGCGCGGACGGAGCGGAATTTCCAATTTCATCTCGCAGCCGCCTGCGCTGTTCTTATTTGCGGCTTCCTCGTGGAGCTCAGCCCGATTGAATGGGTGATTATTTTCTTTTTGATCGGAGGAATGTTTTCGCTGGAGCTTTTAAATACAGCCGTTGAGCATACGGTTGATTTAATTACAGACAAACATCACCCTCTTGCTAAAGCGGCTAAGGACGCTGCCGCCGGGGCTGTTTGCGTTTTTGCCGTCATTTCGGGTATCATTGGCTTACTTATTTTTTTGCCAAAGCTGTAATGGCTGAAGATTCTTACATTTATTTTACATTTTTAGAAATGGGCGTGAAAAAAAGCGCGCGATTATGTAAAATATAAAGTGATAGCGGTACCATTATAGGTAAGAGAGGAACATGTACACATGAACAAACAAGAATTAATAACAGAAGCTTTAAAAGCACGTGATATGGCATATGCGCCGTACTCCAAATTTCAAGTAGGAGCCGCTCTTCTTACCAAGGATGGAAAAGTGTACAGAGGCTGCAACATCGAGAACGCGGCATACAGCATGTGCAATTGCGCTGAGCGTACCGCTTTGTTTAAAGCTGTTTCCGAAGGAGATACAGAGTTTCAGATGCTGGCCGTTGCGGCTGACACCCCAGGACCGGTATCTCCGTGCGGAGCCTGCCGCCAGGTGATTTCTGAGCTTTGCACAAAGGATGTTATTGTTGTACTGACTAATTTAAAAGGACAAATAAAAGAAATGACTGTGGAAGAATTATTGCCAGGCGCATTTTCATCGGAGGATTTACATGACGAACGAAAGCTTTAAATCAGGATTTGTATCCATTATCGGAAGACCAAACGTAGGAAAATCTACATTCTTGAACAAAGTCATTGGACAAAAAATCGCAATTATGAGCGATAAGCCCCAAACGACGAGAAACAAGGTGCAAGGAGTTTTGACGACAGGCACATCACAAACGATTTTTATTGACACACCAGGGATTCATAAACCTAAGCATAAGCTTGGGGACTTTATGATGAAAGTGGCGCAAAATACATTAAAAGAAGTTGATTTGATCTTGTTTATGATCAACGCCGAGGAAGGCTACGGGAAGGGCGACGAATTCATCATTGAGAAATTGCAGAAGATGTCTACGCCTGTATTTTTAATCGTAAACAAAATTGACAAAATTCATCCCGATCAATTGCTTCTGTTAATTGACGAATACCGCGGACGTTATCCTTTTAAGGAAATTGTTCCGATTTCTGCTTTAGAAGGAAATAATATCGAAACATTGCTCGCTCAGATTGAAGCATATTTGCCGGAAGGGCCGCAATTCTATCCGAGTGATCAGGTAACCGACCACCCAGAGCGCTTTATCATTTCTGAATTAATCAGGGAAAAGGTACTGCATCTGACGAGAGAAGAAATCCCGCACAGCATTGCGGTAGCCATCGGATCCATCAAAGCACAGGACAACGGTTCTGTGCACGTAGCGGCAACGATTGTGGTCGAACGGGATTCCCAAAAAGGCATTGTGATTGGAAAAAAAGGAAGCCTGCTGAAAGAGGTTGGAAAAAAAGCGAGAGCGGATATTGAAGCACTGTTAGGCTCCCGTGTCTACCTTGAATTGTGGGTCAAAGTGCAGAAAGACTGGCGTAATAAAATGTCCCAGCTTCGCGATTTTGGCTTTAAAGAGGACGAATATTAATCTCCTTGCTGTGTCATTTTCTCACAGCAAGAGGGATACATTAGCAAATATTGTTTAACATGAAATGGAGGACATCTGGTCAAGATAAAGGTAAGAATTTGGAATTTAGGTAAGCTAGTTTAACTACAGAAAGGTGGGTTTCTTGTGTTGAATTTTACCTGGAACGTATTTTCTCAAACAGGAAATGTTGATACGTATCTTCTTTTTAAAGAACTGGAAAAAGAGAACATGGAAAGACCCGAAGAACTAGAAGATGAGCTAGCCCGATTTGATTATCCAATTTTATAAACCTCTTGGCCGCTCCTGCTTTAGGAAGGTGCGGAAATGCTGACAAAATGTGAAGGAATCGTTCTTCGCACAAATGATTACGGAGAGACGAATAAAATCGTTACATTACTGACAAGAGAACACGGAAAAATAGGTGTTATGGCAAGAGGCGCCAAAAAACCGAACAGCCGTTTATCAGCAGTCAGCCAGCCCTTTTTGTATGGTTCGTTCCTAATGCAAAAAACATCGGGCCTCGGAACCCTTCAGCAGGGTGAAATGATCCTCAGCATGAGAGGCATCAGGGAAGATTTATTTTTAACAGCATATGCTGCGTATATTGCTGAGCTAGTGGACAAAGGCACAGAAGAAAAGAAGCCAAACCCTTATTTGTTTGAATTTATTTTAGAATCGTTTAAACAGCTGGATGAAGGAACAGATCCGGATGTCATCACCTTCATTGTTCAAATGAAGATGCTCGGTGTCATGGGGCTGTATCCTGAGCTGAATCACTGTGTGCTTTGCAAAAGCCAGGACGGGACCTTTCATTTTTCTGTTCGTGATAACGGTTTTATTTGCCATCGCTGCTTTGAAAAAGATCCTTACAGGGTTCCAATTAAACCGCCAACGGCAAGGCTTTTGAGACTGTTTTATTACTTCGATCTGTCTAGGCTGGGCAATGTGTCCTTAAAGCAGGAAACAAAAGCTGAGTTAAAGCAAGTAATTGATTTATACTACGAAGAATATTCAGGGTTATATTTAAAGTCAAAGCGCTTTTTAGATCAAATGGAAAGCATGAAACATCTAATGGGTGAAAACAAAAGTTGACATCTGGTCCATCTTTTTATATGATCATTTATTATAAAATATGTTGCAGTGAGAGAAAGAAGTACTTGCGTTTACCTCATGAAAGCGACCTTAGGACGGTGTAAGCTAAGGATGAGCACGCAACGAAAGGCATTCTTGAGCAATTTCAAAAAAAGAGGCTGGGATTTTGTTCTCAGCAACTAGGGTGGAACCGCGGGAGAACTCTCGTCCCTATGTTTGCGGCTGGCAAGCATAGAGACGGGAGTTTTTTGGTTGCTGCCGCAGTCATTTTATGAAGGAAAAGTGGAGGTGCTTGAAATGAATATTCAAGACATGATTCTAACATTGCAAAAGCATTGGTCCAGTCAGGGCTGTGTGCTTATGCAGGCTTACGATGTAGAAAAAGGGGCCGGCACGATGAGCCCGTATACGTTTTTGCGCAGTATCGGTCCGGAGCCGTGGAAAGTGGCTTATGTAGAGCCTTCCAGACGCCCTGCAGACGGCCGCTACGGGGAGAACCCGAACAGACTGTATCAGCATCATCAGTTTCAGGTCATTATTAAACCGTCTCCTGACAACATTCAAGAGCTGTATTTAGATTCCTTGCGCGCTCTTGGAATTGATCCCCTTGAGCACGATATTCGCTTTGTTGAAGACAATTGGGAAAACCCATCTTTAGGCTGCGCAGGTCTTGGCTGGGAAGTATGGCTTGACGGAATGGAAATCACACAATTTACGTATTTCCAGCAGGTCGGAGGACTAGAGTGTAAACCGGTTTCTGTAGAGATTACGTACGGAATTGAGCGTCTCGCGTCTTATATCCAGGATAAAGAAAATGTTTTCGACTTGGAATGGACGTCAGGGTTTACAGTAAAAGATTTATTCATGATGGCGGAATACGAGCATTCCGTTTATACGTTTGAAACGTCAGATGTTGATATGCTGTTCCAATTGTTCAGCACGTATGAAAAAGAAGCGATTAAGCAAATGGATAACGGACTTGTTCATCCTGCATATGACTATGTGCTGAAATGCTCGCACACCTTCAACCTGCTTGACGCCAAAGGTGCGATCTCTGTTACCGAACGGACAGGCTATATTGCAAGAGTGCGAAATTTAGCGAGAAAAGTAGCAAAAACCTATTATGAGGAACGAGAAAAACTAGGGTTCCCAATGCTTAAAGGGGAGGGTTCTTCTCATGAGTAAACAGGATTTACTTTTAGAGATCGGTTTAGAGGAAATGCCGGCGCGCTTTTTAAATGATAGCATGGTTCAGCTTGGTGAGAAGCTGACAGGCTGGCTTAAAGAAAAAAATATCACACACGGTGAAGTGAAGCTCTTCAATACACCAAGACGCCTTGCTGTCTTCGTAAAGGATGTAGCAGAAAAGCAGGATGATATAAAAGAAGAGGCGAAAGGGCCTGCGAAAAAAATTGCCCTTGATGCAGACGGCAACTGGACAAAAGCGGCAATCGGCTTTTCAAAGGGCCAAGGCGCAGACGTTAAAGATCTGTACATCAAAGAAGTAAAAGGCACAGAGTATGTATTTGTGCAAAAGTTCCAAGCCGGCCAAGAAACGAAATCGCTTCTGCCGGAACTGAGCGGTTTGGTTACTAGCTTACATTTCCCGAAAAACATGCGCTGGGGAAATGAGGATTTGCGTTATATCCGGCCAATCAAATGGATTGTCGCTTTATTTGGACAGGAGGTCATTCCATTTTCGATCACAAACGTTGAGTCTGGACGGACAACACAAGGACACCGTTTCCTTGGACATGAAGTGTCAATTGACTCACCTTCAGCTTATGAAGAGCAGCTGAAAGAACAGCACGTTATTGCTGATCCAAACGTCCGGAAACAAATGATTCAATCTCAGCTGGAAGCGATGGCTGCAGAAAACAATTGGAGCATTCCAGTTGACGAAGATCTTCTTGATGAAGTGAATCATTTAGTAGAATACCCAACAGCTCTTTACGGTTCATTTGAATCTGAGTTTCTGTCCATTCCTGAGGAAGTGCTTGTCACGACAATGAAAGAGCATCAGCGCTACTTCCCAGTCAAAGACAAGAACGGAGAATTGCTCCCTCACTTTATCACAGTCAGAAACGGGAACAGCCACGCGATCGAAAATGTGGCCCGAGGCAATGAAAAAGTGCTGCGTGCGCGTTTATCTGATGCTTCATTCTTCTACAAGGAAGATCAGAAACTAAACATTGATGCAAATGTGAAGAAGCTTGAAAACATTGTTTTTCATGAAGAGCTTGGTTCTCTTGCTGATAAGGTTAGAAGAGTTACTTCAATCGCAGAAAAGCTTGCCGGCCGTCTACAGGCTGATGAAAATACATTAAAACATGTGAAGCGGGCTGCTGAAATTTCTAAATTCGACCTCGTTACGCATATGATATACGAATTCCCTGAGCTTCAAGGAATTATGGGTGAAAAGTATGCGAGAATGCTTGGCGAAAATGAAGCTGTGGCTGTGGCAGTCAACGAACACTATATGCCTAGATCAGCAGGCGGAGAAACGCCCTCTACTTTCACCGGAGCTGTTGTAGCAATGGCGGATAAGCTAGACACAATCGTTTCATTCTTCTCTATCGGTGTTATTCCGACCGGTTCTCAGGATCCTTATGGGCTGCGTCGCCAAGCGAGCGGTATTGTTGCGATTCTTCTTGACCGCAACTGGGGAATTTCGTTTGAAGAGCTGCTTACTTTTGTACAAACGGATAAAGAAAATGAACTGCTTGATTTCTTCACTCAGCGTCTGAAGTATGTCTTAAATGCTGAACAGATCAAACACGATGTCATCGATGCCGTGCTGGAAAGCTCTGAGCTTGAGCCGTACTCAGCGCTGCATAAAGCACAAGTTCTGGAACATAAGCTTGGTGCACCGGGATTTAAGGAAACAGCTGAAGCATTAGGCCGAGTGATCTCTATCAGTAAAAAAGGAGTCCGAGGAGACATTCAGCCTGATTTGTTTGAAAATGAATACGAGGCCAAACTGTTTGATGCCTACCAAACAGCGAAGCAAAACCTGCAGGAAAACTTCAGCAAAAAAGATTATGAGGCGGCACTTGCTTCACTTGCAGCCTTAAAAGAACCGATCGATGCTTACTTCGATCATACAATGGTTATAGCAGATAATGAGACATTAAAGGCAAACCGTTTGGCGCAAATGGTAAGCTTGGCGGATGAGATCAAGTCCTTTGCGAATATGAATGCCCTTATTGTAAAATAAAGATAGAAAAGGCGGTTGCTGTGTAATCGGTAATCGTCTTTTCCCCATTTATAAGTTTTTTGTTTGATTACAAGATATTTACGATATAATATGGATTATTATTTCTTTACATAGATATGAAGTAAAAAGGTGGTGAGTACGATCGAACTAAATAAACGGCAAGAACATATTTTGCAGATTGTAAAAGAAAACGGGCCGATTACAGGGGAGCATATTGCAGAAAAGCTGAACCTAACCAGAGCAACATTGCGTCCGGATTTAGCCATACTCACCATGTCAGGATTCCTTGAGGCGCGTCCGAGAGTCGGTTATTTCTACACTGGAAAAACCGGAACACAGCTTTTGGCGGATAAACTCAAAAAGCTTCAGGTGAAAGACTTTCAATCTATCCCCGTCGTGATTCATGAAAATGTTTCTGTGTACGATGCGATTTGCACCATGTTTTTAGAAGATGTAGGTACTCTGTTTGTGGTGGACCGTGATGCTGTATTAGTCGGGGTGCTTTCACGAAAAGACTTGCTGAGAGCGAGCATAGGCCAGCAGGAGCTTACATCTGTCCCTGTTCACATCATCATGACAAGGATGCCGAATATTACGGTGTGCAGACGCGAGGATTATGTGATGGACATTGCAAAGCATTTGATAGAAAAACAAATTGATGCACTGCCTGTCATCAAAGATACCGATAAAGGCTTTGAAGTAATCGGGAGAGTGACAAAAACAAATATGACAAAAATACTTGTCAGTTTATCTGAAAATGAAATCCTATAAGATCGCAAACTAACGGGGGGATAATATGAATAACCGCATCATCTATGTTGTATCGGATTCCGTCGGTGAAACAGCTGAATTGGTAGTAAAAGCAGCGCTCAGCCAATTTAACGGTTCAGCGGACGATACACATGTCAGAAGAATTCCTTATGTTGAAGATATAGGCACTATCAATGAAGTGATTTCACTTGCAAAGGCAGACGGCGGCATTATCTGTTTCACACTAGTTGTGCCCGAAATCAGAGAATATTTGATTGCCGAAGCGGATAAAGCAAATGTTTTATATTATGATATTATCGGCCCGTTAATTGATAAAATGGAAACAGCCTACGGTTTAACGGCGAAATACGAACCGGGGCGGGTGCGCCAGCTTGATGAAGACTATTTTAAAAAAGTGGAAGCGATCGAGTTTGCAGTTAAATATGATGATGGACGTGATCCAAGAGGGATTTTAAAAGCTGATATCGTTTTGATCGGGGTATCCAGAACGTCTAAAACCCCGCTGTCTCAATATCTCGCCCACAAGCGCCTGAAGGTTGCAAATGTTCCGATTGTTCCCGAGGTTGACCCGCCGGAAGAACTCTTTAACGTTGATCCGAAAAAATGCATTGGCTTAAAGATTAGCCCAGATAAACTGAATCATATCAGAAAAGAACGGTTAAAATCACTTGGGCTTAATGACAAAGCGATCTATGCAAATATCAACAGAATCAAAGAGGAACTGGAATATTTCGAAAAAATTGTGGACAGGATCGGGTGCCAGGTTGTTGATGTTTCAAATAAAGCGGTTGAAGAAACAGCAAATATTATCCATCATCTCAAAACAAAAAATATGTAACTCAGGACGCTCTATCCTGGGTTTTTGGCTATGCAAATAGGGAATAATGAAAAATAATAGCATCTTTGTGAAGTTTGTATTATAATAAAAAATTGTGATAAAATGATTAATTTTAGGTTTAAGGTTCGTGTGATACGAATAAACTATTATGGGTAAGATGTCAAGAATTTCTCCCGGAAATTTTTCGACAAATTCATATACGTCCGCATTGATAAAGGATGTGCGATTTTGCTTGCTTTTATGCAGGAGTTTAATGGAGGGATGGAGAATTACTCTTCTTAATGAACAAGAAAAGACGATTTTTGTCGATGCAGATGCTTGTCCGGTAAAAGATGAAATTTTACAAACAGCATCTGAGTATGAAGTTGAAGTTCTTTTTGTCGCTTCATTTGAACATTATCAGCTTTCCAGAAGCAATGAAGAAAAATGGAAATATGTTGATCCTCATAAAGAAGCTGCTGATTTATATATCGCAAATCACGTAAAACCGGGAGATATTGTTGTGACGCAGGACATCGGGTTAGCATCCCTGCTGTTGAACAGAAATGTCTCCGTCATGTCGGAAAGAGGGCGTCTTTACAAAGAAGGCACGATTGATTTTGCTCTTGAGAGCCGTCATTTTTCCGGCAAACAAAGGAGAAAAGGCATATACGCCAAAGGGCCTAAAAAATTGAATAAAGAAGATCGAGAACGATTTATTACTCTGCTGCAAAAAATCCTGTCGAATGATGAAGGGATTTTGCACTAAAGCATCGAATAATGTACGACGGAGTGTTATAAGATGGGAAATCGGATACCAGATGAAATTGTGGATCAGGTGCAAAAGTCGGCAGATATCGTTGAAGTCATAGGTGATTACGTTCAATTAAAGAAGCAAGGCCGAAACTACTTTGGACTCTGTCCTTTTCATGGAGAAAGCACACCTTCGTTTTCCGTATCGCCCGACAAACAGATTTTTCATTGCTTTGGCTGCGGAGCGGGCGGCAATGTTTTCTCTTTTTTAAGGCAGATGGAAGGCTATTCATTTGCCGAATCGGTTTCTCACCTTGCTGACAAATACCAAATTGATTTTCCAGATGATATAACAGTCCATTCCGGGGCCCGGCCAGAGTCTTCTGGAGAACAAAAAATGGCTGAGGCTCATGAGCTCCTGAAGAAATTTTACCATCATTTGTTAATAAATACAAAAGAAGGTCAAGAGGCGCTGGATTATCTGCTTTCAAGAGGCTTTACGAAAGAGCTGATTGATGAGTTTCAGATCGGCTATGCTCTTGATTCTTGGGACTTCATTACGAAATTTCTCGTAAAGAGAGGCTTTAGTGAGGCGCAAATGGAAAAAGCGGGTCTCCTGATCAGACGAGAAGACGGAAGCGGATATTTTGACCGTTTTAGAAACCGCGTCATGTTTCCAATCCATGATCATCACGGAGCTGTTGTTGCTTTTTCAGGCAGGGCTCTTGGCAGCCAGCAGCCTAAGTATATGAACAGTCCTGAAACACCGCTCTTTCATAAAAGTAAACTGCTTTACAATTTTTATAAAGCCCGCCTTCATATCAGAAAGCAGGAAAGAGCGGTCTTATTTGAAGGATTTGCCGATGTCATATCGGCTGTAAGCTCGGGTGTAAAAGAAAGCATAGCTACAATGGGAACGTCTCTGACAGATGATCATGTCAAGATCTTGAGAAGAAATGTCGAAGAAATCATTCTTTGCTATGACTCTGATAAAGCCGGTTATGAAGCCACTTTAAAAGCTTCAGATCTTCTGCAAAATAAAGGCTGCAAAGTCAGAGTTGCAATGATTCCTGACGGATTGGACCCTGACGATTACATCAAAAAGTTCGGCGGGGAAAAATTTAAAAACGACATTATCGACGCCAGTGTCACCGTAATGGCGTTCAAAATGCAATATTTCCGCAAGGGAAAGAACCTGTCTGATGAAGGAGACCGCTTAGCTTACATTAAAGACGTACTGAAAGAAATCAGCACGCTTTCAGGGTCCCTTGAGCAGGAAGTCTACGTAAAACAGCTTGCTTCAGAGTTTTCGCTTTCACAGGAGTCTTTAACCGAGCAGCTGTCTGTTTTCAGCAAGCAAAATAAACCTGCTGACAATGGCGGTGAAACGAAAACACGGCGAGCGCATCTGACGACAAAAGCAAGGCAAAGACGTCTGCGTCCGGCGTATGAAAATGCAGAAAGGCTGTTACTCGCCCATATGCTTCGAGATCGGAGCGTTATCAAAAAAGTGATCGACCGCGTAGGCTTTCAATTTAACATTGATGAGCACCGCGCATTAGCCGCCTATCTTTACGCTTTTTATGAAGAAGGTGCCGAGTTGACGCCTCAGCATCTGATGGCCAGGGTGACGGATGATCAAATTAGCCAGCTCTTGTCAGATATACTAATGCTTCAGATTAATCAAGAGCTCAGCGAAGCCGAGTTATCAGATTATGTAAAAAAAGTGTTGAATCAAAGAAATTGGTCAATGATAAAAGAAAAAGAGGCGGAAAGAGCCGAAGCCGAAAGACAAAAAGATTTTTTAAGAGCTGCTTCTCTGGCTCAAGAAATCGTTACATTGAACCGATCTTTAAAATAACTGAAAAACCGGTGAGGAGCATTTATTGGCAATGATTCCTTGCGGAGGAGCAAATAGATCGCTTAACCTCATCATGAATTGTCATTTCATTATTCGCACATTATTAAAGGCAGTTCACATAGAAAACGCCTGAATGGACCGAATAAGAATCATACCGCTTATAGAATTCGTTGCAAGCTTTGGAAGGAGGGATCCATAATGGCTGATAAACAAACCCACGAGACAGAATTAACATTCGACCAAGTGAAAGAGCAATTAACAGAGTCTGGTAAAAAACGTGGCGTTTTGACATATGAAGAAATTGCCGAGCGTATGTCCAGCTTTGAAATTGAATCAGACCAAATGGATGAGTATTATGAATTTTTAGGTGAACAAGGTGTTGAATTAATTAGTGAGAATGAAGAAACAGAAGATCCTAATATTCAGCAGCTTGCCAAAGCCGAAGAAGAATTTGACCTTAATGACCTAAGTGTACCGCCTGGCGTCAAAATCAATGACCCAGTTCGTATGTATCTAAAGGAAATCGGCCGGGTTAACCTTCTTTCTGCAAAAGAAGAAATCGCCTACGCTCAAAAGATTGAAGAGGGTGACGAAGAATCTAAACGCAGATTGGCTGAAGCGAACCTACGGCTTGTTGTCAGTATCGCAAAACGGTATGTCGGACGCGGAATGCTGTTTCTTGATCTGATCCAGGAAGGTAACATGGGTCTGATGAAAGCCGTTGAAAAATTTGATTACCGTAAAGGTTATAAATTCAGTACGTATGCTACATGGTGGATCAGACAGGCGATTACTCGCGCCATTGCCGATCAGGCGAGAACGATCCGGATTCCCGTTCATATGGTTGAAACCATTAATAAATTAATCCGTGTGCAGCGTCAACTGCTACAAGATTTAGGCAGAGAGCCAACACCTGAAGAAATTGCGGAAGATATGGATTTAACACCTGAAAAAGTACGTGAAATTTTAAAGATCGCACAAGAGCCGGTATCGCTGGAAACACCGATCGGTGAAGAAGATGATTCGCATCTTGGTGATTTCATTGAAGACCAGGAAGCAACTTCACCATCAGACCATGCCGCATATGAGCTATTGAAAGAGCAGCTGGAAGATGTACTTGATACGTTAACTGATCGTGAAGAAAATGTATTGCGTCTTCGATTCGGTCTTGATGACGGCCGTACAAGAACATTAGAAGAGGTCGGCAAGGTATTTGGAGTAACGAGAGAGCGTATTCGACAAATCGAAGCCAAAGCGTTGCGGAAACTAAGACATCCTAGCAGAAGTAAACGTTTGAAAGATTTCCTCGAATAAGATGGAACGGGTCTTGCAGATCCGTTCTTCTTTTTTTCAAAAATGTATATGGATAATATGCCTTTATTTTACTGAAAAATGATGTCATTTGCAAATGGACAATGTGATGAAAAATTTCAAATATGATTCCATATTTTCTATTGTAAGCGTATACAATGCATTATACAATAGAATAAGATGGATATCAGAGAAATAGGCATGTTTCTATTCAATTTTGTATAAATTGTGAATAAAAAACTTTTGAATAGCAATCCATTTACTTTTTGTAAAAATAAGTTAGAATTAGAAGTGTTTACATAGGGGGAAGGATCAAAAAGGGGGAAGGGAAATGAAATGGAACCCGCTTATTCCATTTTTATTAATCGCTGTTTTAGGAATTGGTCTAACTTTCTTTTTATCAGTAAAGGGGCTTGATGACTCTCGGGAGATTGCAAGCGGCGGAGAAAGTAAATCTGCTGAAAAGGAAGATGCAAACGCTTCACCGGAGGATATTTACAAGGCAAACTGTATCTCGTGCCATGGTGAAAATTATGAAGGTGTTTCCGGTCCGAGCTTAAAAGGTGTAGGGGATAAAAAAGATGTCAGTGACATTAAAACAAAGATCGAAGAAGGTGGCAATGGAATGCCTTCCGGTCTTGTTCCGGCTGATAAGCTAGATGATATGGCAGAGTGGGTGTCAAAAATTAAATAAAAAATCTACCTTTCTCCTAATACGTTCTCAGGCCGCCGAGATGTTCTCGACAGCCTTTTATTTTTGTCTGCGTATGTAGACACACATGAAAAGAAAAGACTGAAAATCGTTCGCTCAGCTTGGATTCCGGGCTGATTTTTTATATGATAGTATAGGAAAAAATGATTGAGAAAAGTTGTGATGAAAAGTGAACGAATTAAATTTATCTAAACGGTTGCAAACAGTAGCGAAATACATACCGAATGGAGCGGTGATGGCCGATATCGGGTCTGATCACGCTTACCTTCCTTGTTATGCAGTGCTGAATCATAAAGCCAGCGGGGCAATTGCGGGAGAAATAACAGACGGCCCGTTTTTGTCTGCCAAGCGGCAGGTTGAAAAATCAGGTTTAAGTACGCACATTTCTGTAAGACAGGGAGACGGCCTGGAAGTCATTAAAAAAGGTGAAGCCGATGCCATTACGATTGCAGGAATGGGCGGTTCTTTAATCGCTCACATTTTAGAAGCGGGTAAAGACAAATTAACGGGGAAAGAACGTCTTATTTTACAGCCGAATATTCATGCTGTTCATATCAGGGAGTGGCTTTATAAAGAAGGATATGCGCTGACAGATGAAGCGATCTTGGAAGAAGACGGAAAGTGCTATGAGGTGCTTGTCGCTGAAGCGGGAGACAGAGATGCGGCTTATGCCGGTATTTCTTTATCAGCTGGTATGCTCGTCGGCCCTTTCTTGGCAAAAGAAAAGAGTGCTGTCTTTTTGAAAAAATGGACACAAGAGCTTCAGCACACGCAAAACATATATGAACAGATCAGCCGAGCTGCAAGTACAGAGCAAAATAAAGAGAAATTAAAGGAGCTCGCCGATCGAATGCAACTGCTAAAGGAGGTTATCAATCATGGCTAAAAGCGAAAATGGACAGCAGATTATCCAACTGTTTGAACAATTTTCCCCGAAAGCCTATGCGGTCGAAGGCGATAAAATCGGCCTGCAAATCGGCACTTTAAATAAACCGATTAAAAATGTGATGGTTACACTTGATGTGTTGGAGAGTGTTATTGATGAAGCGATTGAAAAAGAGGTTGATTTGATTATTGCACACCATCCTCCTATTTTCAGGCCGCTCAAGCATATTTCAACAGATCAGCCTGCAGGTAGGTTAATTGAAAAGTGTTTGAAGCATGATATCGCTGTTTATGCAGCCCATACAAATTTAGACATTGCGGACGGCGGCGTAAATGACTTGCTTGCTGAAGCATTAGAGCTGAGTGAAACGGAGGTGCTGGTTCCTACTTATACTGATCCTCTGAAAAAGCTGGCCGTATACGTGCCGAAGGAATATGAAGAGAAGGTCAGAACAGCGCTTGGAAATGCGGGAGCCGGCCATATCGGCGAATACAGCCATTGCGCATTCTCATCTGAAGGAATCGGCAGCTTTAAGCCATTGGACGGCGCTAAGCCTTTTATCGGTGAAGTGGGAGAGCTTGAGCTTGTTCATGAAGTTAGGCTAGAGACTGTGTTTCCTAAAAGCATCGAAAAAGCTGTTATAAAGGCAATGATAAAAAGCCATCCATATGAAGAAGTCGCTTACGACATCTATCCTGTCGAACAGTCTCCTGCCGAAAAAGGGCTCGGCCGTGTCGGAACACTTAAAAATGAGATGACGCTTAAGGAATTCGCTTTATTTGTAAAAGACAAGCTTGAAGTGAATGGCGTCAGAATGGTGGGTGAAGCTGACAGCTTGGTGAAGAAGGTAGCTGTTCTAGGCGGAGATGGGAACAAGTATATTCATCATGCGAAACGAAAGGGCGCCGATGTTTACGTCACAGGAGATTTATACTTCCATGTTGCTCATGATGCGATGATGCTAGGCCTAAATGTTGTTGATCCGGGCCATTATGCGGAAAAAATCATGAAAGAAGGCGTCACGAGAAAATTGACGTCAATGTGCAAGGATAAAAAGCTGGACGTAAATATCTTTGTTTCTGAAACAGATACAAATCCATTTGCATTTCTATAAAAAAACTGAGGCTTATATAGCCTCAGTTTTTTGCTTTTACTTTCGGGAGTATTTTTTTGAGCGGTATATTGTGTTCCGTTGTCCAAGTTGATGGATCTTCATGCTTATATTGCTCTAAAAAGCGAATGACTTCTTTTGTGATCGGAGTTGGTGTTGAAGCCCCCGCAGTAACTGCAACGGTATTAACGCCTTTCAGCCATTCGAGCTTTAATTCGCTTAGGTCGCCGATTCGGTATGCTTTTGTGCCGGCTATTTCCTCTGACACTTGAGCGAGCCTATTTGAATTGTTGCTTTTCGGATCGCCGACAACGATTGTTAAGTCAGCTTTTTTCGCTTGTTCTGATACAGCTTCTTGCCGTACTTGAGTAGCGAGGCAAATCTCTTGATGATATTCGACATGAGGATATTTCTCTTTGACAAGCTCCATGATGTCGTGAACATCCCATTGAGACATCGTTGTCTGATTGGTCACGATTAATTTCTCTGCTTTGATATCAAGGTTTTTCACATCTTCTTCTGTTTCAACTAAGTGAACGATCTCAGGCGCTACACCAACGGCTCCTTCAGGCTCTGGATGCCCTTTTTTGCCGACATAGATCACGTGGTAACCTTTATCTTTCATCTCTAGAATTAAATTGTGAGTTTTTGTCACATCTGGACATGTAGCATCAATTGCGACTAATCCTTTTTCCTCAGCGATTCTTCTGACTTCGGGAGAAACACCATGCGCAGTGAAAATAACAGTTCCTTTTTCAACCTGCTTCAGGATGTCCAGACGGTTAGCACCGTCCAAAGTAAAGATTCCTTCCTCTTCAAACGCATCAGTGACGTGTTTATTATGAACAATCATCCCGAGTATATAGATGGGCCTTGGCAAGCTTTTATCTAGTGACGCGTTTTTGGCAATGACCATAGCATCAACTACGCCATAGCAATAGCCGCGCGGCGAAATTTTTATTACGTCCATTTCCGGTTGTCCTCCAATACTGAAGTGAGTAAAGGCAATATAAAAAGCCGTAATCAAACGGCTCTATTCTTGCATTCTTCTAATTTCATTATAGCCAATCTTACTTCAGATATCAAAGAATGTTAAATATATAATCTTGGCTTTGAACTGCTTGATGTTCTTTTCGGAGAAGGAGAGGCATCTTCATTTTTCTTCGGAGCAGATGTTTTTGATTTCTTAGATAGAGAAGAACTTTTAGATTGTGATTTTTTGTTCCCATCTGAGATTTTGGCTTGAACCTCGTTCTCTGTTTTTGAGGTTTCTTGTGAATCTGTTTGATTTTCATTTTCCACATTGTTCTCAGTATCATCACTTTTACTTAATTGGCTGTACAGCTTCATCATTGCCGGCAGATTGCGGACTAATGGGCCGTACTGCTGAATCATGGGGGTGACTTGCTGTGCCATGCCGAGCACTTTTTGCACATTCCCAAGCATACTGGATAAAGATGCAGGATTGGCGATATTTTGAATGCTTTGCAGACCTGTTCCCCCGCTCGCTGCTGCGCCTGCTCCTGGTGCTCCGGCGCCGCCAGCGCCTCCTCCGCCGGGTAAGAACCTTGACAGCATCCCCTTTAAGCCTCCGCCGGCACCATTTCTCGCCCCGGCATTTGCCTGAGGAAGAAATTGTCCGGATTGCTGAAAACCTTGCTGCTGCGGTCTAAATGAAGGTCTTGGCATATTAGGCGGTCTTCTGCCCATCATTTGCTGATTTGGCATGGGGCGGGGCGGTCCAGGCTGCGGATAATTTCTCATCGGCTGCTGCGGTGAAAACATACTTGTACCTCCTTTCAGCTCTCTCTGCTATTAGAATATGCATGGGCTGCGGTATTTGCTTTACATAACTGAATAAAACAAACGCCTTGCAAACGTGGTGTTTTTAAGCAAAATCGGGTATAATGTGATGATGGACACATAATGTGCCGCTTTAAGGAGCTGGGAAAAATGAAAGAAACGAAATTTGAACTTTATGAATTGAAACCATTTATTATAGATGCAGTACACCGTCTAGGTTTTTACGAACCGACTGATATTCAGAAAAGGCTGATTCCTGCAGTGTTAAAAAAAGAAAGCGTCATCGGCCAGTCACAGACGGGAACTGGAAAGACGCACGCTTATTTACTTCCTTTAATAAACAAAATTGATCCTGGCAAGGATGTCGTTCAGGTTGTCATTACGGCTCCGACTAGAGAGCTTGCCAACCAGATTCATCAGGAAGCGCTTAAAATCACACAGGGTGAGGAAGGCAGCCAGATTCGCTCGAAATGTTTTATCGGAGGCACAGATAAACAAAAATCGATTGATAAATTGAAGACACAGCCGCATCTTGTAGTCGGTACACCCGGCCGGATTGCCGATTTAATCAAGGAACAGGCGTTAAGTGTTCATAAAGCAGAATCTCTCGTCATTGATGAAGCGGATTTAATGCTGGACATGGGATTTATTGCAGATGTAGATTATATTGGTTCCCGCATGCCTGAGGATCTGCAGATGCTTGTGTTCTCAGCAACGATACCGGAAAAGCTGAAACCATTTTTGAAAAAATATATGGAAAATCCGAAATACGCCCACGTGGAGCCGAAACAGGTGACTGCTGCGAAAATCGAGCATATTCTCATTGCTTCAAAACATCGTGACAAGGACAAGCTCCTTTTTGACATCATGTCTCATCTGAATCCATACTTGGGCATTGTGTTTGCCAATACGAAAAACACTGCTGACCATATCGCTCAATATTTAACTGGTAAAGGTCTGAAAATCGGGCTGCTGCACGGCGGACTAACGCCTCGTGAACGAAAAAAAGTCATGAAGCAAATCAATGATTTGGAATTTACTTATGTCATTGCAACTGATCTTGCCGCAAGAGGCATTGATATTAAAGGTGTCAGTCATGTTATCAACTATGAGCTGCCGGATGATCTCGATTTCTATATTCACCGTGTGGGCAGAACGGCTCGCGCCGGTTCATCAGGACAAGCGATGACCATTTACGAGCTTTCTGATGAGGATGCATTAGCCAGACTTGAGAAAATGGGCATCGAATTTGATTACTTAGAGCTTGAAAAGGGCGAGTGGAAAAAAGGCGATGACCGCCAGCGCCGCAAAAAACGCAAAAAAACGACGAACGAAGCGGATGAAATTGCACATCGTCTTGTGAAAAAGCCGAAAAAGGTAAAGCCTGGATATAAAAAGAAAATGAGCTACGAGATGGAGAAAATCAAGAAAAAACAGAGAAGAAACCAATCTAACAAAAGAAAGTAGGGGAACCTGTTGCTGAGAATAGGCTCACACGTCTCTATGAGCGGAAAACATATGCTTCTTGCAGCTAGCCAGGAAGCAGTCTCTTATGGAGCAAACACGTTTATGATCTATACGGGCGCACCGCAAAATACGCGCCGAAAGAAAATTGAAGACTTAAATATAGAAGCTGGCCGGGCACATATGCAAGAAAACGGCATTGACGAGATTATTGTACACGCGCCTTATATTATTAATATTGGCAACACGACAAATCCGTCCACTTTTGAGCTAGGTGTCGATTTTCTTCGTTCTGAAATTGAACGGACAGCGGCCATCGGAGCGAAGCAAATTGTCCTTCATCCTGGCGCTCATGTGGGAGCGGGAGCTGAAGCAGGCATCAAAAAAATTATTGAAGGTTTAAATGAAGTGATTGATCCGAATCAAAATGTCCAAATTGCATTAGAAACAATGGCAGGAAAAGGATCAGAAATCGGCAGAAGCTTTGAGGAGCTTGCACAGATTATCGATGGCGTTACGCACAATGAGCATTTGTCAGTATGCTTTGACACGTGCCATACACATGATGCCGGATATCAAATTGTCGAAGACTTTGACGGAGTGCTGAATGAGTTCGATAAAATCGTTGGTATTGACCGTATTAAAGTACTTCATATCAATGACAGCAAAAATGTCAAAGGTGCAAGAAAAGACCGCCATGAAAACATTGGCTTTGGCGAAATCGGATTTGATGCACTGCAATATGTTGTTCACCATGAGCAGTTAAAAGACATTCCAAAAATTCTTGAAACGCCGTATGTCGGTGAAGATAAAAAGAATAAAAAACCGCCATACCGTTTTGAGATTGAAATGCTGAAAGAAAAACAATTTGATGACACATTGCTTGAAAAGATTTTACAGCAATAAAAAATGGGGGAGCTATCCCCCATTTTTTAGGTTGTAAATTGTTTGAATAGTTCATTAACAGTTTGGGCTGTTTCTTTTGATGTAATTGCCTCTACTTGTTTCAGCAGCCGCATTCGTTCACTCTCATTAAAAATGTTCACATTTTTTCCGTATAACAGGTTTGCTACTTCAATGGCCTGCGGTCTTGTTAAACTGATTCCGTATTGTTTTGAGTACTTGAGCAAATCGTCAGCAGTAGCCTGATTAAGCCGCTGCAAAATAATTCTTTGAAATAAAATCATCGACCATTCCACCTCCAGACTTAATGTATGGGCAAAACAATAAAATGTGTCAGTGTTTAATGGTAAAATAGATTTATAATGTATTTAAAATAGTTATTGCAGGAAAGGAGATTTTATGACCCCAACAAAACAACATAAGAGAGAAACATTTTCCCACTTTATTTTCAGGGTTTTCATGGTTCTGGCAGGAGCTGCATGTGCGGCTGTAAGTATAGAATTATTTTTAATCCCCAATGATTTTATTGATGGCGGGATCATCGGTGTATCACTAATTTTAGACCACCTCTTTAAGTCAACCCCAATTCTGAATTTCGCTTTATTTGTTGTCATGTTAAACATTCCTTTTATGATCTTCGGATATAAATATATCGGTAAGACCTTCCTTGTCTCTACGATGATTGGGATTGTTGGGCTTGCCGTTATTGAATCATCGCTTCACCATGTAGAAGCCATTACAACTCAGCCTATTTTGGCCACTGTATTCGGAGGTCTTTTACTCGGCTTTGGAGTCGGGCTCGTTATTCGAAACGGAGGTTCAATGGATGGTACAGAAATTCTCGGTATTTTGCTGACGAAAAAGCTGCCGTTTTCAGTAGGTGAGTTCGTTATGCTCATCAATGTATTCATTTTCATTTGGGCTGTTTTTGTGTTCGGTCCTGAGCAAGCAATGTACTCTTTCATGACATATTATATAGCGATGAAAACAATTGATGCCGTCATTCAGGGGCTTGATGAAACAAAAGCTGTTATGATAGTATCAGATCAGTATGATGAGATTTCCGACGCGATTTTGCACCGTCTCGGTCGCGGGACAACCAAGCTGAAGGGGAAAGGCGGATATACGGACGAAGAAAAGGACGTGATTTACGCGGTTGTCACAAGGCTGGAAGTGACTAAGCTAAAATCGATCGTATTTGAAGTCGATCAAAATGCTTTCATAACAATTATGAATACTCATGAAACGAGAGGCGGGAAATTCAAAAACGCAATCCACTAGGCTTTCATTTACTTTTATTCATTTTATGGGTATAATTTTATCTACAGTAGAGAAAATGGCTTGCTGGTCAGACAGCTGCCATTTTCTTTTTCATACATGTGATACGTTCTTAAGAGCATAGCGAAAAGGGGGAACCTTCATGAACGTACAAGAAGCGCTGAACCTATTGAAAGAAAATGGATATAAATATACAAACAAACGGGAGGATATGCTGCAGCTTTTTGCTGATTCAGACAGATATCTTACCGCTAAAAACGTACTATCTGCATTAAATGATGATTATCCTGGCTTAAGCTTTGATACAATCTACAGGAATCTTTCTTTATATGAAGAACTTGGTATTTTGGAAACAACCGAGCTGTCGGGTGAAAAACTCTTCCGATTTAAGTGTTCATTTACCCATCATCATCATCACTTTATCTGTCTTGCCTGCGGTAAAACAAAGGAAATTGAATCATGCCCGATGGACAAGCTTTGTGATGATTTGGATGGCTATCAGGTCAGCGGGCATAAATTTGAGATTTACGGCACATGCCCTGATTGTACAGCGGAAAATCAAGAAAGCACGACTGCGTAATTGCAATGAGAAAAGGAGCCCAGTGTGGCTCCTTTTTCAGTTCCTGACCCGTATGAAGTGATGTTTGTTTTTATTGATCCATTGAACGGCTTCTAGCCAGTTGTTTACTCTGATGATGTTTGAATCAATCGGAAGCTGATTATAAGGGGAATTGAATAAAATGACCGGTATACCGGCTTCTTTCGCGATCATCATCGCGTTTCCGTGATGATCCTCAAAAAACAAGTCGATGTTATGATTTTTAACTGCCTCAACTTTATGATGACCGCCAACGAGTTCGATGTGGTCATAGTGAATGTTTTGCCTCTCAAACCATTCATAGGTAATATCAGTTAAATGAGTCCGTCTCGCTGTAATATAAATAAGCTTGTGCTCCTCTTTGAGGAGGTCAAGTGACTGTTTTGCATGCTGTGCAAGCAATGCTTCCTTATATATGGTTGCTTCATTTTGATTCATCCATTCCCAAAATTCTTCCTGCGAAATGTTTAACAGCTTTGTTAAATCATAATCCGTCATATCGTTTAATGAAATGGAAAGATTAAACGAGCGGTTTAAATATGGGACGAATGTATCCTGAGCCGTAATTGTGCCGTCAATATCTATTCCTAAGCGTAACATGCCCACACTCCTTCAGTTTCATCCCTTCAAGTGTAACATAAACAATTGACATTAACAGAAAAGTTTAGCAAACATGAATCAGGCGAAATAGATCAAACTATAAAAGCTCCTTTAATAAAAACAGAAGGGGGAATTGAAGGTGGCAAACGATTACGAAAAACGTGATAACAACGGTTACTATGTTGATCAAGGTTCTGAAGGAACAAATATAACCCGCGACAATGATGGTTTTTTTGAGGAAACGGCAGCTGAAGTCGCCGAACCTTACCGTGCTGCTGACCGCAGCAATGACCGAGACAATGACCGCAGCGGCGGCAATGTCAATGAAGGACGGGGAATAGGGTATATTGCTCTAGCCTTGTCCATTATTTCATTGTTTGTACTGCCTGTTTTATTGGGAGCTGCCGGTATTATTGTCGGCTATATCGCAAGAAGAAGAGGTGCCCAAGGCCTTGGAGCTTGGGCGATGGGTATCGGTGTCATCTCATTAGTGCTTGGAATATTTATTATTCCTTTCTTCTAACACAAAAAAGCTTGACGGGTTCCCGTCAAGCTTTTTGTGTCTCTTCTGATTTTGCTTTTTCAGCTTCAAGCTTTGCATAGTGTTCCTCAGCAAGAATGTCGATTTCTTTCTTGAGTTCCTCTACCATTGTTTCCTCAGGGACCTTACGGACAATTTTCCCCTTCCGGAACAGCAGCCCTTCGCCGCGAGCTCCGGCGATGCCGATATCAGCTTCTCTTGCTTCACCAGGTCCGTTTACGGCACAGCCGAGAACAGCAACTTTAATCGGTGCTTTTATCTTAGAAATATATTCTTCCACTTCATTGGCAATGCTGATTAGGTCAATCTCAATACGGCCGCAAGTCGGACATGAGATGAGCGTGGCAGCATTGGAAGCTAAACCGAAAGATTTCAGAAGCTCTCTTGCTACTTTTACCTCTTCCACAGGATCTGCGCTTAATGAAATGCGCAGGGTATTCCCGATGCCCTTGCTTAAAATCGCGCCAAGTCCTGCTGCGCTCTTTACTGTGCCGGCAAACAGTGTTCCTGACTCGGTGATCCCGAGATGGAGCGGATAGTCAAATGCTTTCGCCGCTTTTTCATAAGCCTCGATTGCAAGGTTCACGTCAGATGCCTTCATGCTGACAATAATATCGTGAAAATCAAGATCTTCAAGAATTTTAATGTGATGAAGTGCGCTTTCTACCATTCCGTCAGCAGTCGGATAACCGTATTTTTCTAAAATCCGTTTTTCAAGTGAACCGGCGTTTACTCCGATTCTGATCGGAATCCCTTTTTCTTTCGCCGCTTGAACGACCGCTTCGACTTTTTCGCGGCGGCCGATGTTGCCGGGGTTGATTCGGATTTTATCTGCGCCACCTTCAATGGCTTTTAATGCAAGTTTATAATCGAAATGTATGTCAACAACGAGCGGAATGGAAATGCGTTTTTTAATATCCGCAATGGCGTTTGCCGCCCGTTCATCCGGACATGCTACCCGGACGATTTGGCAACCGGCTTCAGCCAAACGGTTAATTTCCGCCACTGTTGCTTCTACATCATGTGTTTTTGTTGTTGTCATGCTTTGGATGACAACTTCATTGTTGCCGCCTATTGTTAAAGGTCCCACTTTGACGGGACGCGTTTTTGTACGATGTGTGATTTCACTCACTTGAATCGCTCCTTCATTGTAGTTGCCGCTTCTAGATATAACAATTCTAGTTTATGTGAATATAGTTTACAAATTATATTGTAACAGTGTCTTCGCCAAACTGACAAGAAATTAACGTTAATTAAGGGTAGACCGGGAATTTGTACGCTGTTCCTGCTTGAATGGCGTTAGCTTTCACATTCGGATTCAGTGCTTCGAAATCCTTTACAATGTCGTCTGGAGAACCTGCTGTTCCGACAATCGACATAACTGTATCACCCGGGTTTACCTTTACTGTTTTATATGATGGTTCTTGTGCCGCCGTTTTTGCTGATGCTTCGTAGACAGGGAGGTCCTGAATGGGTATCGTTCCAATTTTAAGATCATAAAAAAGAATAAAAAGAATAAAAACAAAGCTGCTTACAAAAGTGAGACGCTTCATCGCTTTTCCTCCCGCATACGAAATTTTATACCATAGTATGCTTGTCCAATTAGATTCATGACAAAAGAAAAGAGACTGCCAAGGCAGTCTCGGATTATACAGCAGCTTTTTTGGAAGGAATTTCTTTTAAAACAAGAAACAGGATGACAAAGTTGACAAACCAGTTCAGCAAAAATTCACTAGGAACTGTCACTTCTAACGCACGCATAATCGTAAAGAATACAGTTGAAAGAGTGATGGAATAAGCAGAAAGCTTCCAGAGCTGATGGTAAGACAGATGTTTTTTCTGTGAATTCTTAATGATTACCCCGATAAGCGCTAAAAAGGAAACTTCAATAAATTTCCCTGCGGCTGTTACGAGGAAAATGAGAGCCGAGAGAATAGTTACGATCATCGTTTTATTTTGATTTAAACCAGCAATGATATCTTTTTTCTTTAAATCTGACGGGATCATTGAGTAAGGCATCTCTTGGGCTTGTCCGTCAATGGCTAAAACAAATTTGTTCTGAAGGAGGCCGATCGCGTTTTGCTTTGCTTCAATTTGTTCAGTGCCGTAGGCGTCTGTCGGATCAAACACGATAACGAAACCATTTGCCTGCGATTCCATGGCTTTTTTCTCATCCGTTTGAAGTTTGCCGTTTGAAATTGTGAAATCAGGGAAATCTTTGTTTAAAACGGTTTTAAAGCCGTTCATCGATTTTATGGTCCCTGAGCTTACATAATAAGCGGTTGGTATTGCAAAAAGGACAGAGAGCAAAAATACATAAAGAATCGCTTTTCCGATTCCTTGAAATCTTGTTTTTGCAATATCACGGGGAGAGTATGTACTTTTGATGAAAAGCTGAAATACATTCATTATCTTCACTTCCTAGCTATACTAATATATGTTGCTTATTGTATCGTTGCCTGCGTGTGAATACAAGGAAGACATGAGGGAGATGGATGTAAAAAGGGAGGATGGATGTCATGGAATGGTTGTATTGGCTGGTGATTGCGGCGGTATTTATCATCGCTTTTATCGGACTGGTGTATCCCGTTATTCCAAGTGTAGTATTTATCGTTGCCGGGTTTGTATTGTATGGATTTTTGTTTTCATTCGGTCCGTATTCTTATATATTCTGGCTTATTGAAGCTGTTTTTGCCGCAGTATTATTCGCCGCAGATTACGTGTCTAATCTGCTCGGCGTCAAAAGGTTTGGCGGAAGCAAAGCCGCTATATGGGGAAGCACGATCGGTTTATTAATCGGGCCTTTTGTCATTCCGGTTGCGGGGATTATCTTAGGGCCGTTTATCGAGCGGTTTGTGCAGAACTTATCGTCCATCAAAAGGACTTAAAGTCAGCGTTTAAAATCGGTCTCGGCTCGCTCATAGGCTTTTTAACAGGGGTTATTGCAAAAGGCATCATACAGCTCTTGATGATCGGGTATTTTTTATGGACTGTCCTATAAGAATTGTAGTCGGCAGGTTTAATGGGGCGGATTATCGGTTAAAGTGAAATATGTCCGCTGAAATGAGCCAAAATGTGAGCATTTTCATTGATTACAAAGCATTCTTTTGTTACATTGAATGAAGAAAGGCTTGCTGTGAAGCGGCATTTCAGTACATATATATTAAGGAGGAATTATCATGGCTTACGAACTTCCAGAATTACCTTATGCGTACGATGCTTTAGAACCGCATATCGACAAGGAAACTATGACTATTCACCATACGAAACACCACAACACATACGTTACAAATTTAAACAAAGCGGTTGAAGGAAACACTGCTCTTGCAAACAAATCAGTTGAAGAGCTTGTTGCAGATCTTGATTCTGTTCCTGAAAACATCCGCACTGCAGTCCGCAACAACGGCGGCGGACACGCGAACCACAAATTATTCTGGACACTTTTATCTCCAAACGGCGGTGGCGAACCGACTGGCGCGCTTGCTGATGAGATCAACAGTGTATTTGGAAGCTTTGACAAATTCAAAGAACAATTCGCAGCTGCAGCAGCTGGACGCTTCGGTTCTGGCTGGGCATGGCTTGTTGTGAACAACGGCAAACTTGAAATCACAAGCACGCCAAACCAAGATTCTCCGCTTTCTGAAGGCAAAACGCCTATCTTAGGTCTTGATGTTTGGGAGCATGCATACTACCTTAATTATCAAAACCGCCGTCCTGACTACATTTCTGCGTTCTGGAATGTTGTAAACTGGGACGAAGTGGCTCGTCTATACAGCGAAGCAAAATAAATGACACAAGCAAGGTCCTCAATATAGGGCCTTGTTTTTTTATGTCTTCTTTTTACATATCTCGGTTTGAGTGAGACAGACTAAGGGATAGTAAAGGGGAGTCAGTAATGAACAAACTAAAAAAAGTGATTGGCGATGTAGACGTAAACAAAGGGTTACTCTTTCTGCTGACCATTGGCGGGCTTTACTCGCTGGGAATTGCACTGTCCAACACATTTGTTAATGTGTATCTTTGGAAGCAGTCAGGGAAATTTATTGATTTGGCGATATATAATTTATCGATTGTGACAATGCAGCCGATAACCTTTTATTTCGCTGGACGATTAGCCAAAAAAATAGACAGAGTGTTCATTTTAAGGTTCGGTGTGATTTTTTTAGCTGCCTTTTATTTAAGTGTTCTTTTAGCCGGAGAAACGGCGGCCAGCCGGCTTGTGCTGATCGGTGCGGTGCTCGGAGTGGGCTATGGCTTTTATTGGCTTGCGTTTAACGTGCTGACCTTTGAAATAACAGAGCCGGATACCCGGGACTTTTTCAACGGATTTATGGGCATTCTGTCTTCCTCTGCAGGAATGATCGGTCCGATTGTAGCGGGATTCGTAATCTCGAGGCTTGAAAATAATACGGGTTATACAGTGATTTTCAGTCTCTCCCTGAGTTTATTTGCCTTGGCTGTTGTGATGAGCTTTTTTTTAAAGCGGAGAGAATCAAAGGGCCGATTTATGCTGAGCAAAGTATTTGGAGAGCGTCATAGCAATATGAACTGGCGGAGAATTACGAATGCGCATTTTTTTCAGGGTTTGAGAGAAGGGATTTTTATCTTTTTAATCAGCGTATTTGTATTTATTGAGACAAACAGCGAACTGGCCCTCGGCACATTTGGTCTCGTCAACTCAGCTGTTTCCTTCTTTGCCTACTACTTTGCATCCAGGCTGATTAAGAAAAAAAACAGAAAAAAATCAATTTTGCTGGGCGGACTTATTCTGTATGGAGCGCTGTTTTTGATTCTGTTTCATATGAGTTTTACGACATTATTGACGTACGGCGTATTTATTGCTATAGGCTATCCACTTTTGCTCGTGCCATATGTATCACTTACATATGATGTGATAGGTAGGGCGAGGCATGCCAGAAAAGCAAGAATTGAATATATCGTGCTGAGGGAATTGTATTTAAATGCCGGCAGGATCGTCTCTATTTTATGTTTTCTCCTCATTATGGCCTTGCTGAAAGAGGATGTGGGAATTCCTTTGTCACTTGCGATATTGGGCATAGGACATCCGCTGATTTATTATTTTATCAAGGATATCCGTTTTAAGGAGAAAGAAGAGGAAAATGAAACCATGGAAGAAGACGGCCAAAAACGGGTAACTGAACCGAATCTTTTAAAAGGAGAAAGATAATTTTTTGTCAAAAAGGGGTTATCTGTAGAAAAAAGTCGAAAAAACCTTTAGAATGAAAACTGGCACTCTTACTTGAGTGTCTTTTCTTTCTGTAAATAGAAAAAGGTGATGTTATGAGGAGAAATAAACCAAAAAAGCAACATAAAGAGAAAAAGAAGTCGCTTCCGATCCGGCTGAATATTTTATTCTTGGCTGCCTTTGTCATATTTACCTGGATCATTGTGGAACTGGGCATCAAGCAGATCGTGCAAGGCGATGATTACAGAAATCAAGCTAATAAGCAGGAACAAAGTGAAGTTAGCTCGGCGGTGCCGCGCGGGAAAATTTATGATCGAAACTTTAATGCAATTGTGACAAATAAGGCTCTAAATGCAATTACATACACCAGATCTAAATCGACCACGCAAGAGCAGCGTTTAAAGATCGCTAAAAAGCTGTCTGAAATGATTAAAGTTGACACGAAAAAAGTAACAGAACGGGATAAAAAAGATTATTGGATTTTGACTAGACCGAAAGAAGCGAAAAAGCTGATTACCTCTAAAGAAAGACAGCAGGTTGAAGACAAAAAATTATCCGATGACGATTTATATCAGCTGCAGCTAAAACGCATTACTGATAAGCAGCTCAATGAACTGACCGATAAAGACATGCAGATTCTCGCTATCAAAAGACAGATGGATTCAGGATATGCATTAACCCCTCAATATATCAAAAACGAAGATGTATCAGCGAAAGAAATGGCAGTAGTGAGTGAACATTTAGACGAACTGCCGGGTGTTGATGTCACGTCCGATTGGGAACGTGAGTATCCGTATAAAAACCTTCTTCGCTCAGTGCTCGGAAGTGTTTCCAGCTCTGATGAAGGATTGCCGTCCAACTTGCTCGACCATTATCTGTCTCTTGGTTACAGCCGAAATGACAGGGTTGGAAAAAGTTATTTGGAATACCAATACGAAAGCCTTCTGCAGGGCCAAAAAGCAAAAGTTGAAAATATTACAGATTCAAACGGAAATGTGACGGGAACAAAAACGGTTTCTGAAGGAAAAGCCGGTAAAGATCTCGTGCTTACGATTGATATCGATCTACAAAAAGAAGTGGAAAAAATTATTGAGAAAAACCTCAAATCTGCTAAAGCAAGACCAAGCACTCAACTGTTAGACCGGGCATTCGTCGTCATGATGGATCCAAGAAACGGTGAAGTGCTGACAATGGCGGGCAAGCAAATTAAAAGAGAAAACGGAGCATACAAGTTTGATGATTATGCGTTAGGAAATATGACTTCATCCTATGCCATGGGATCAGCTGTCAAAGGTGCAACTGTTTTGACCGGCCTGCAAACCGGCGCTATTAATTTGAATACGGTTTTTCAGGATGAACCTTTGTATATCGGACAAGATAAAAATGGTAAAAAGTCATGGAAAAACTTAGGTTACGTTGATATTCAAAGAGCTTTAGAGCAGTCTTCTAACGTATTTATGTTTAAAACTGCAATCGCGCTCGGAAAAGGCGAATATAAACCGCATCAAGCTTTACCGATTGATACTACGGCCTTTGATACATTCCGGAATTACTTCAGCCAATTTGGATTGGGTGTCAAAACTGGTATTGATCTTCCGAATGAAATGACAGGCTATAAAGGAACAAACAGATTGACGGGATTCTTGCTTGATTATGCGATCGGCCAGTACGATACGTATACACCGCTGGAATTGGCGCAATACGTATCAACGATTGCAAACGGAGGCTACCGCTTGAAGCCTCAGCTTGTAAAGGAAGTCAGAGAACCTAATGCTGAAAAAGGGATAGGTGCTGTCGTGCAATCCGTTCAGCCGGAAGTGCTGAATAAAATCGACATGAAGAGTGAATACATTAAAGAAGTACAGGCTGGTTTCAGACGAGTGATGACAAAAGGAACAGCAGCCAGCCAATTTGCTTCAGCATCATATCAGCCTGCGGGCAAAACAGGAACAGCACAATCCTTCTATGATGGGCCTGATAAATCAAAAACAGGAACAGGGACTTATAATACGACACTTGTCGCTTATGCGCCGGCTGATAATCCTGAGATTGCGATCTCTGTCGTAGTACCTTGGGCTTATATTGATTATGGCGCTAAATATACCATTACCAACGAAATCGGCAGAGAGGTATTGGATAAATATTTTGAGCTGAAATCGAAGCAGGACAAAGAAGATACACAGCAAAAGAATAAAGATAAAATCAAAGAGAATGCAGAAAACACAACGTCTTCTGATAACTAAAAGAAACGCTCACATGATGTGGGCGTTTTTTTATACAAAAAAACGCATTGATTTACAAAACCTTAACATCCGATTCAAACCCTTTTTACACAGAACCTTTACTCTAGACGTGTAGGACAAATTACACATTATACGCAGGGGGAATTCAAGAAATGAAAAAAAACAAATTGGTGCTTATGCTTCTGATGGCTGCTTTTATGATGATTGCAGCTGCATGCGGAAATGCAGGAGAAAGTGAAAAATCGAATGGCGATTCTGCAAAAGGAGAAGGAAAGGCATCAGGTTCTTTAACCATTTCTGGTTCATCGGCTATGCAGCCATTAGTACTTGCAGCCGCAGAAAAATTTATGGAAGAAAACCCTGATGCAGATATACAGGTACAAGCTGGTGGTTCTGGAACAGGGCTTTCTCAGGTCTCTGAAGGAGCTGTTCAGATCGGGAATTCAGACGTTTTTGCTGAAGAAAAAGAAGGGATCGATGCAAAAGCGCTTGTCGATCATCAAGTCGCAGTAGTTGGCATGGCAGCAGCTGTAAACCCTGATACTGGTGTAAAGGATATTTCAAAAGATGAATTGAAAAAAATCTTCACTGGCAAAATCAAAAACTGGAAAGAGCTTGGCGGCAAAGACCAAAAGATTACACTTGTAAACCGTCCTGATTCTTCTGGTACACGTGCAACATTTGTGAAATATGCGCTTGACGGAGAAGAACCTGCAGAAGGCATTACTGAAGATTCTTCCAACACAGTGAAAAAGATCATTGCTGACACTCCGGGAGCAATTGGATATCTTGCATTCTCATATTTAACAGATGACAAAGTAACTGCTCTATCTATTGACGGCGTAAAACCTGAAGCGGAAAATGTTGCAGCTGGCGAGTATCCGATCTGGGCTTATCAGCACTCTTACACAAAAGGTGAAGCGACAGATTTAGCTAAAGAATTTCTTGATTATCTAAAGAGTGAAGACATTCAAAAAAGCATTGTTACTGACCAAGGCTACATTCCGGTTACTGATATGAAAGTGACACGCGATGCCAACGGGAAGCAAAGCTGATCTTAATATAAAGAGGAGTGCGGGGACAACCGTTTCTCCTCTTAACACATTCATAGGAGTGTAAAACAATGATAAACAATAGAGAAAATATGTCTGTGAGCGAGCGTTTGATCAGCTCAAGGCAAAATCAGCAATTGGATGAAGTCCGAGGAAGAATGATTGTGACAGCTTGTGCGCTTATTATGATTGCGGCATCTGTTGCGATCACTATTTTCCTCGGCGTTAAGGGGCTGCAATCTTTTCTTGTAAATGGTGTAAGCCCAATTGAATTCTTAACGAGCCTAAATTGGAACCCTACAGATTCCGATCCGAAATATGGCGTGCTGCCATTTATTTTTGGATCATTTGCAGTAACGATTCTTTCTGCTCTCATTGCGGCGCCGCTTGGCATTGCAGGTGCGATTTTCATGACAGAAATTGCGCCGAATTGGGGAAAGAAAGTGCTGCAGCCGGTAATTGAGCTTTTAGTCGGCATTCCATCTGTTGTTTATGGATTCATAGGTCTTACAGTATTGGTACCATTTATCGCCCAGTTCAAATCGAGCGGAACAGGGCACAGTTTATTGGCGGGAACGATTGTTCTTTCTATCATGATTCTGCCGACCATCACATCGATCTCTGCTGATGCGATAGCTTCCCTTCCGAAGAGCTTAAGAGAAGGTTCTTACGCCTTAGGTGCGACTAGATGGCAGACGATCAGAAAAGTATTAGTGCCTGCAGCCTTTCCAACATTAATGACGGCTGTTGTGCTTGGTATGGCACGGGCGTTTGGTGAAGCTTTGGCTGTTCAGATGGTCATTGGAAATACAAGAGTATTGCCAGAAAGCCTGTTTGACACTGCTGGAACACTGACAACGATCATCACGCTGAATATGGGCCACACCACATACGGCAGTGTTGAAAACAATACGCTGTGGTCAATGGGGCTTGTGCTTCTGGTAATGTCATTCTTGTTCATCTTGCTTATTCGCTACTTGTCATCTAGGAGGAAAGTGTAATGAACCGCAAAATAACAGATAAACTGGCGACTGGAATGTTTGGGTTGTGCGCAGCCATTATCGCTGCAATTCTAGTAGGCTTGTTCTCCTATATTATTATAAACGGTGTTTCTCAGCTCAGCTTCGACTTTATTACGACAAAATCGAGCGCCATTGCAGCTGGAGGAGGAATACGCGACCAGCTGTTTAATTCCTTTTATATTTTGTTTATTACGATGCTGATTACAATCCCGCTCGGTGTGGGCGGCGGAGTGTTCATGGCTGAGTACGCGCCTAATAACAGAGTGACTGATTTCATCAGAACATGTATAGAGGTGCTTTCATCTCTTCCGTCTATTGTCATTGGGATGTTTGGATTATTGATGTTTGTCAACTTAACAGGCTGGGGATATACGATCATAGGCGGGGCGCTTGCGTTAACTGTTTTCAACCTCCCTGTCATGGTGCGTGTGACTGAAGATGCGATCCGTTCAGTCCCTAAAGATCTGAAGGAAGCCTCTCTTGCTTTAGGTGTATCACGCTGGCATACCGTAAAAACGGTTTTAATTCCAAGTGCGATTCCTTCTATCATCACAGGAGCAATTTTAGCGTCAGGAAGGGTGTTCGGGGAAGCGGCAGCATTATTATTTACAGCCGGTTTGACAACGCCGCGTCTTAATTTTACGGAGTGGAACCCATTTTCTGAAACATCGCCGCTTAATATTTTCAGGCCAGCTGAAACACTTGCGGTCCACATTTGGAACGTAAATACGCAAGGAATCATTCCGGATGCTGAAGCAATTGCCAACGGAGGTTCTGCGGTGCTGGTGATTTCTGTTCTAGTGTTTAATCTCGCAGCAAGATGGCTTGGCACAATGATCTACAAAAAGCTTACGGCAAATTAGAACGGAAAGAGGCGACAAAACATGTCTGTACAAATGGTAATAGAAAAGCCTGAGCGTACTGTATTCGTTCCGAAACAGCGCCACGTGCTCGAAGTGAAAGATCTGTCTATTTTTTACGGCACTAAACAAGCGGTACACCATGTGAATATGGATATTGAAAAGAATGCGGTGACCGCTTTAATTGGGCCGTCAGGATGCGGAAAGTCAACTTTTTTGAGAAATATTAATCGAATGAATGACTTAATTCCGTCTGCAAGAGCTGAAGGTGAAATCCTTTATGAAGGATTAAATATACTGGGTGGCAATATTAACGTTGTCAGCTTAAGAAGAGAAATCGGAATGGTTTTCCAAAAACCGAATCCCTTTCCGAAATCGATCTATGCGAATATCACACATGCATTGAAATATGCCGGGGAGCGGAATAAGGCTGTTTTAGATGAAATTGTGGAAGAAAGCTTAACAAAAGCTGCGCTCTGGGATGAGGTGAAGGATCGTTTGCATTCATCTGCACTCTCGTTATCAGGCGGCCAGCAACAGCGTTTATGTATCGCGAGAACACTTGCGATGAAGCCGGCCGTTCTTCTGCTGGATGAACCAGCTTCAGCGCTAGATCCGATTTCAAACGCAAAAATAGAGGAATTAATTACAGAATTAAAAAGAGAATACTCGATTATTATTGTCACGCACAATATGCAGCAGGCTCTGCGGGTTTCTGACCGGACAGCATTCTTTCTAAACGGCGAGCTTGTAGAATACGGGCAGACTGAACAGATTTTCACCAGTCCGAAGCAGCAAAAAACAGAGGATTATATAAACGGGAAATTCGGATAGGAGGGCAGCAATGAGTATTGCTACCGAAGCTGTAATAAAACAGGAAGTCTATCAAGTCAATGGAATGAATTTATGGTATGGACAGCATCATGCTTTGAAAAATATCAATTTGAGCATTCATGAAAACGAGGTCACGGCGATTATCGGACCATCAGGATGCGGGAAATCGACCTTCATTAAAACATTGAATTTAATGATTCAAATGACGCCGAATGTAAAACTTGCAGGTGAACTAAACTATAATGGCAGCAACATTTTAAAGGGTAAAGTGGATATCGTGGATTTACGAAAAAATATCGGCATGGTATTCCAAAAAGGGAATCCGTTTCCGCAATCTATCTTCGATAATGTCGCTTATGGGCCGAGAGTCCACGGCATTAAAAATAAAAAAAAGCTTCAGGATATTGTGGAGAAGTCATTAAAAGACGTGGCGTTATGGGATGAAGTGAAGGATCGTTTGCATTCATCAGCCCTTTCGCTATCAGGCGGCCAGCAGCAGCGCCTTTGTATTGCCAGAGCGCTTGCGACAAATCCTGATATTTTGCTGATGGATGAACCGACATCTGCGTTAGATCCAATTTCAACGAGAAAAATTGAAGAACTCATTCTTGAGCTGAAAAATAAATATACGATTGTTGTCGTTACGCACAACATGCAGCAGGCAGCACGGGTTTCTGATCAAACCGCCTTTTTCTACATGGGCGAGCTTGTTGAATGCGACAATACCAATAAAATGTTCTCTAACCCGCAGGATCAAAGAACTCTCGATTATATTACAGGAAAATTCGGATGAAAAAAACAGGCTGACAGTCAGCCTGTTTTTTATCGTGTTAACGTTTTTACGATCTTTTTGAAACTCATGTCAGATTTTACTGTAAAGTTGCCGGCGCGGATTTCTTTGTGATAGCCGGCATCAATGACATAGTCGTTAAAGTCTTGAGCCGAGGAGATAATGCCTTCTTTTTCAAGAATAGCAGATACATCTGCAGTGCTCATGCCGTCTTTAATAGTAAGCTTGTACGTTTTGACTTTTTCTGTTTTCGTGTCTGAGCTGCTGTCATCGTTCAAGGATTTCTCTTTTGAATCGAGAAGTTTTTGATATTCATCACGGTTAACAGAAACCATTTTTTTAGAATCAAGGTAATTGTTCACGTCTTGTTCGGTTACTGTTTTATTTTCTTTTACTGCAACGGCTTGATCTTCGTCTGTCAGATAAAAAACAGCTGCAAGAACGGCAGTCGCTAAAATGATGCCGCCAGCAAATGCCTGAATGCCCCGTTTTGTCATACGAGCACCTTCTCGTTATCTTTGATAATCGTATTCACGTCTTCTACTGATACATGCTCAGCTTTAGCAATGGCTTCTGCGGACATGCCGTTATTATATTTAGAAAGTATTTGTTTAGCGATCTTTTGATTAATGTCGCTATGCTTTGATTTGCGGATGACAAGGTTTGTTTCCAGTAATTCTTCCTCAAGCACTGTCATTTTCTTTTTGAGCTTGTAGATTTCCTGCATCGCAGAAAGCTGCAGTGTTTCGAGCTCCTGTTCTACATCTTTCATCGGATCTCTTTGAGAATATGAGAATGCAATTAGCGCTATACTGACGATAAACAACGCAATAATAGCAATTTCCACGTTTCATCACCTTCTATTCTTTTTTTATCCTTCTTTTTTATACCATAAAACCAATGGATTCTAAAGGCATTCGCGAAAAAAACGAGATTTTGTCGAGAAATCTTTCTTTGCTTCGCCTCAATGTAATGGTTTAATAGGAGCACTGAGTGAACGATAGAAAGGAGAATGTTAGAATTCCATGGATAAATACCCATTTCCCTATAATATACGACATAAGCTTTCTTTTTTTAGGGACACATTCGACATGATCATTCAAAACGCTTACACCCTGACTGTAAGCTGGGAAATCTCGGAAGAAACAATGCGGTTGGCTGAAGCGGTACTTTTTGAAAAACCGCAGGATATGATAAAAGAATTGCGCATTGTCATCAAAAGAAAAGACATCGAAGCTGTCAGGACAAAGCGCACAACGTATCGTAAAGGGGATTGGACAATTGGACAGGCGGCTGGTGATGCTATATATCGGGCTGAATATAGAATTGTAAACTCAATGAATGTCTCTCTCAAGCTCGCTGGTACAAAGGACATCTATCTTGCGGAAAATGGGATTCGTGATATAAACAGCTTTCAGACTAATGATGCGCACATCAGGTGGGAAAAGCAATTTTCTGCCTACACATGTTATGGGAGAGGAGAAAAAGAACGATGAACGTTCTCATGCTTTCACTCGAACATCCCCATGAGCCGAAAAGCGGGCTCGGTGTCCATTTAAACCGTCTGATTTCCTATTTGAAACTGCATAAACATTACAGTTTGTACTCCAAGCAGGCCGCTGTTTTCATATGCGCAGTTTGAAGATTTTATAGCTGATGCCAACTTTACTATGGTTCGACATGTATTATCCTGCAATAACCGCTTTGATCTATTCATGCCCATGACGACATGACAGCTCCCGCTGCTTATGATTTGAAACAGCGGCTTGGCCTTCCGTATGCTGCGACAATCCACGGTCTTGAAAGCGAAAGGAAGAAGGCTTGTCAAGAAGCACCACATCCATACAGACTTCAGACCGAACGGCTCCTTATAAAATCCGCTGATGAACTGATTGTATTAAGCACTTTTATGAAACGGTCTCTTGATAAGGCAGCACGGAAAAATTTAACCGTTATCCCGAGCCCTGCATCTATGGAGGAAGTGAGGGGGCAAATATGAACCGTTTGGGCTTGCCGCGCAGGAAAGCATGGAACAAGGTGTGCTGACTGCCGTTTCTCAGTCGGGCGGCTTTTGTGACTATGCCTTTCATGACAAAACGGCAATCGCCGTGGATTTTACGCACGCACAGGAAGCGGCTGACCTGCTGTACAGGTTTTTAAAAGACCGGGAAAAAGCCCGCCGGATAAAAGAAGCCGGCCGCCAACAGGTGATCAAACTTCACCATCCCCGGCTCATCACGGAATCATAATTACGACTTTATGAGCGTATCAACAATAATTCAGCAATTCATTGAAAAACAGCCTAGCATTCCGTCCATTATAGTGGTATTATATATAAGTCTGAATAAGTAAATGATTTTAGTTTGGAGGGAAAATAATGCGCGTTAATATTACTTTGGCTTGCACTGAATGTGGTGAGCGTAACTATATTTCTAAAAAGAACAAACGCAACAATCCAGACCGCGTTGAATTTAAAAAATATTGCCCACGTGATAAAAAATCTACGTTACACCGTGAAACAAAATAACAGCCTAGCTGTTTGAGGTGTGAGAAAAAAGCCAGAGCTTTGAAAAAGGTTCTGGCTTTTTTTCTATTCCGAGGGGGATGAGAAATGAAATCACAATTAAGAAAAAAGACGATAGAGGCACTATCTGCTGTATCAAGTGAAGATCTTATTCAAAAAACAGCACGTATGTACAAGCATTTGTTTTCACTGCCGGAATGGCAAAATGCCAGCACCATTGCCGTCACCATCTCCAGAGGGCTGGAAATACCGACGCGTCCAGTCATTGAGCAGGCTTGGGAAGAAGGAAAACAAGTTTGTATTCCCAAATGCGACCCTGGTACGAAAAACATGCAGTTCCGCACATATCAAACCGATGATCAGCTCGAAACCGTTTACGCCGGACTTCTTGAGCCGATGATTGAAAAAACAAAAGCAATGAAACCATCACAAATTGAATTGATAATCGTTCCGGGTGTTTGTTTCGATACTGACGGGTTTCGGATTGGCTTTGGCGGCGGCTATTATGACCGTTTTTTAAGCGATTATAAAGGGAAGACAGTCTCTTTGCTTTTGGAGTGCCAGTTGTTTGCGCACGTTCCCCGTCAGCCGCATGACATCCCGGTACATAAGCTGATAACAGAGGATCAGATCATTTCTTGTTTTTCATAACTTTCCTGGTCCTTATTCAAGAATAAATAAGAAAGAATGACAAACCCTATTGGCAGGAGGGATATAATGAAAAAAATTATGATTTATGCCATTTTCGCTGTTTCTGCCGTCATGTTTTATCAAAATCGCTATCGTCTTATGAATACCGTCCTCAGCCAGCCGGGCATTAGGCGGTCTTTTATCCATTTATTTCTAAAAATTCCGTTTATCCGTAATAAGTTTATACAGCAAGCTTTCTAAAATCCCGTGAAAAACGGGATTTTTTGCTTTCAGTAGGCGTTCGGAGCGCCAGCTGTTATAATGAGAAAAAACCATTGGAGCGGTAAACATGTATTTGCTGGAGTATACATATTGGAATATCGCGGCGCACCTAATGAAAGGCGGGTATGGCGTCATACAAGCCGGTGAGTCAAATGAAATATGGCTGGAAGCACCGGACAAGTCCTCTCATGATCTGGTTCGCCTTTATAAGCATGACCTTGATTTCAGTCAAGAAATAGAAAGAGATATCGAAGAGCAGGCTGAGCGGGTAGAACGAGTCAGAAAGCAATTTGGCAGACGCAAGATGAAGCTGCTGAATGTATTTTTTTCAGCGGAAGCCCCTGTTGATGACTGGGAAGAGATTGCCGAAAAGCCTTTTGAGAACGGAACTGTGTCAGTTAAGCCGGCGCTCGTGAGGGGAACGATGCTTTGTGATGATCTTCAAGCTGTTTTCCCATCATTTCCTGCAGAAGAATGCACAGAAGCCCATAATTCGTTTGAAGACGTGCAAATGGCGAGAGAACGCTTCCTTTCGCTCGTACTGAAGCAAGAAGAACAGAGAAAAAATGCAGCAGCGGTTTTTCAAAATGGAAAACCAATCTTTACATATATATTCATCGCGTTTCAGGTCCTCATGTTTTTCTTGCTTGAATTAAATGGGGGCAGCACGAATACGGAGACGCTGGTCGCTTTTGGAGCAAAGGAAAACAGTCTGATTGCAGACGGAGAATGGTGGCGGCTTCTAACTCCGATTGTGCTTCATATTGGCATAGTGCATTTAGCGTTTAATACGCTTGCTTTATGGTCGGTTGGTACAGCGGTTGAACGGATGTACGGATCAGTCAGATTTCTGCTAATTTATTTGGCGGCTGGCATTACAGGTTCAATCGCGAGCTTTGTGTTCAGTCCGTATCCTTCAGCGGGCGCTTCAGGAGCCATATTCGGATGCTTAGGTGCATTGCTGTATGTTGCTTTGTCAAATCGGAAAATGTTCTTAAGAACCATTGGAACCAATATTATTGTCATCATTATGATCAACCTTGTCTTTGGTTTTGCGGTTTCGAATATAGACAATTCGGGACATATTGGCGGCTTGATTGGCGGCTTTTTCGCTGCTGCCGCACTCGGATTGCCTAAAGCCGGAGCCTGGGGAAAAAGAGTGTTGTCAGCAGTTTTACTGATTGTTTTGGCGGCCGGGTTTCTATACTATGGATTGCATTCGCCTTCCCGCCAAGAGTCAGCACTGATTCAGCAGGCAAGTGAGCTGTATCAGGAAGGAAAGTATGAAGAAGTAACGGAATTGCTCAACGGAGAAGCGGAGCGAAAGAATGCCTCAGTCGATCTATTGAAAATTCTGGCTGTTTCAGATATTCAAATCGGCGAATATGGTCAGGCGGCTTCCCTTTTGGAAAGGGCAGTGAAAAAAGACCCTAAAGACCATGCCTCATATTATTATTTAGCCTTGCTGTATGCGGAAAAAAATGAGCTTGATCAAGCAGAAACGGCTATCAAGTCGGCTGTAAAATTGAAGCCGAAGGAGCAGCGCTACAAAGAGCAGCAGCAGCGAATTGAAAACAATAAAGAATTATAAGGAAGCAAAATGCCAAGGAAGGAGGCTGGCTTTTTTGTCAGCGTTTTCTTCTTGACTGGCCGCTTCCATATGAATACGCTTATGATAGTTAAGATTAAGAATGGTGAGGAAAATGAATACATTTTATGATGTGCAGCAGCTTTTAAAAACGTTTGGACACATTGTTTACTTTGGGGATAGAGAGCTTGAAATTGAGTTTATGCTAGATGAATTAAAGGAATTATACATGAACCACATGATCGAGAAGGAGCAGTGGGCCAAAGCGACAGCGGTTCTTCGAAAAGAATTGGAACAAACAAAAAAACGGAAGAGATTTATGTAAAGGCTAAGGTGATCAAAATGGATGAAATATGGTTTGCGGGCATTGATCTAGGAGGAACGACAATTAAACTCGCTTTTATTAATCAATATGGTGAAATTCAGCATAAGTGGGAAGTTCCAACTGATAAAAGCGGCGACACCATAACTGTTACAATTGCAAAAACAATCGACAGTAAGCTGGATGAGCTGCAAAAACCGAAGCATATCATCAAATACATCGGAATGGGCGCACCAGGCCCTGTAGATATGGCGGCAGGAGTCGTTTATGAAACGGTAAATTTGGGGTGGGAAAACTATGCTTTAAAGAACCATCTCGAGACAGAAACCGGAATCCCGGCTGTTATAGAAAACGACGCGAATATTGCTGCGCTCGGCGAATTGTGGAAGGGAGCGGGTGATGGCGCCAAAGACGTCATTCTCGTAACGCTTGGCACAGGAGTTGGAGGCGGCATTATTGTAAATGGTGAAATTGCACATGGCATAAATGGCGCCGGCGGGGAAATCGGCCATATTTGCAGCATTCCTGAAGGCGGGGCGCCTTGCAACTGCGGCAAAACGGGCTGTATCGAAACGATTGCGTCGGCAACCGGAATTGTAAGAATTGCAAAAGAGAAAATTGCAAATGCTAAGCAGACGACACGTTTAAAAGCAACTGAACAATTGTCAGCTAGGGATGTATTTGAAGCGGCGGGTAAAAATGACGAAATTGCCCTTGAAGTGGTTGATTATGTGGCCAAGCATCTTGGTTTGGTGCTGGGAAATTTGGCAAGCTCACTTAATCCTTCAAAAATTGTTCTTGGCGGCGGTGTATCGAAAGCCGGAGAACTGCTGAGATCCAAAGTCGAGAAAACATTCCGCAAATGTGCGTTTCCGCGGGCAGCTGAAGCGGCTGATATTTCAATTGCTGCACTTGGAAATGATGCTGGCGTTATCGGCGGCGCTTGGATCGCTAAAAATGAATGGCTGAAACATCAAAATTGTTAAAATTGTGTAAATGAAATTGATTTTTTGTTATGTTCAGGTTAAGATTTAATTTGATGTATTAATGAGAATGTTGGGAATAGACTGATTTTTTGAGCGTGCTGCATAGGAGGGTGAAATGCGAAAAACGTTTTTTTCGAAGATTTCGTTTATGCTGATTGCCATTTTATTGATGTGGCTGAAAACGTATGCTGTTTACAAAACCAGTTTTCATATTAAAATTGACAATCTAACGCAGGAGTTTATTTTATTTATCAACCCATTGAGCTTTTTGCTGCTCATCTTTGGCTTCAGCCTGTTTTTAAAAGGCAAAAACAGAAATCGCTACATTATCGCGATGAGCTGTCTTGTCACGTTTGTATTGCTGGCTAATATGGTTTTTTACCGTTTTTACAACGATTTCTTAACGATCCCTGTCCTTTTTCAAACGAGCAATATGGGTGACCTCGGAAGCAGCATCGGAACACTTCTTGAGCCGACAGATCTCCTATTGGCTGTGGATATTGCGATTTTAATATGGCTTCACATCCGGCAAAAAGCTTTTCGATCGGACATTCCTTCCACGAAAAATGAACGGGCGGCATATTTTCTGTTTGTTGCTTCTGTTTATTTCTTCAATTTAGGCCTGTCTGAAGCGGAAAGACCTCAGCTATTGACACGCTCATTTGACAGGGAAATGCTTGTTAAAAACATCAGCCTGTTTAATTTTCATATTTACGACGGTGTTCTTCAGTCAAAACAGTCCGCACAGAGGGCCTTGGCTGACAGCAACAGCCTGACGGAAATTGAAAACTACGTAACCGCTAATGCGAAAGATGCCAACAAAAGCTTATACGGCGCTGCAAAAGGGAGAAATGTTATTCTCGTATCCTTAGAGTCGACGCAAAGCTTTGTGATTAATGAAAAGCTGAAAGGTGAAGAAATTACGCCTTTTCTGAATGATTTTATAAAGCAGAGCTACAACTTTAATAATTTTTACCACCAAACCGGCCAGGGAAAAACATCGGATTCGGAATTCATCGTGGACAATTCATTGTATCCGCTTGGACGAGGGGCCGTGTTTTTTACAAATGCGGGCAATCAATACATGGCCGCACCTGAGATTTTGAAAAAGAGCGGTTATTATTCAGCGGTGTTTCACGCTAATAATAAAAGCTTTTGGAATCGTGATTTAATGTACGACTCATTTGGATATGATTCGTTTTTTGATATTAACTCGTATGACGTAACTGACAAAAATTCTGTAGGCTGGGGACTCAAGGATAAAGAATTTTTTGAGCAGTCTTCAGAACTGATGAAAAATCTGCCTCAGCCGTTTTACTCGAGGCTGATCACACTGACGAACCACTTCCCGTTTGATCTTGATGAAGAGGATCAATTGATTGATGAATATGATTCAAGCAGCCAGACGCTAAATAAATATTTCCCGACAGTGCGCTATCAGGATGAGGCGCTGAAACGGTTTATCGAAAAGCTGAAAGAAGACGGGTTATACGACAACTCTATTATCGTTTTATACGGTGACCATTATGGGATATCAGAAAACCATAATGAAGCGATGGGGCAATTTTTAGGGAAAGAGATTACACCATTTGAAGAAGTGCAGCTCCAAAAAGTGCCGCTTGTCATTCATATTCCCGGTATTACCGATAAAAAGCCGCAAACCTTTGAAACAGTAGGCGGGCAGATTGATATCAGGCCGACGCTGATGAATCTTTTAGGAATTGATACGAAAGATTACATTCAATTCGGAAATGATCTGCTTTCAGATGAAAAACTGGACTTTACGGTACTGAGGGACGGGAGCTTTATTACGGATCAGGTTGTTTATACAGATGGTGCTTGTTATGACAAAGAAACCGGAAAGCCGCTAAAAGAGGCAGAACAATGTGAAGCATTTGCTGATAAAGCGAAACAGGAGCTATTACTTTCTGATGAAATCATTTACGGGGATTTGTTACGATTTTATGATCAGAAAAGGCTACATTCGTCAAAACGAAAAGAAGGACAAATGCTAGATAAGGCATCGTAATCACAAAGTCTTCCCGCATCAAAGTGGCGGGAGGCTTTCTTTTTTTTAATACGCTGTCATATAGTAAAGAAAAAAGGAGGATGATGATGGCGTTGATTACGGTGAAACCTGAGATCAAGCATAATTTGGCCAGAGTGGCGAGAGAGCTGAAGATAAACGAAGTACTGCTTAGAAGTTCAAATCAATCCGCACAGAAACATCAATTGTATTGTCCTGGTTATGTTATAGAAGAGTATAACGATAAAGAGCTCCAAACCATTCAGGACATAATAAGCTTTTTACAGCCTCGGCAGCTGGACCTTTCTGATAACTGGGTGAAGCAAGAAAAAATCTATGATGCTTCAGCTGTTGATCAGGAAATAAAGAAGATCATTGATGTGTTTCCGTTTGTCTCATGCCGAGAAATCGGACGTTCTGTACTCGGCAGGCCAATTTGGGAGCTGAAAACTGGCGGGGAGCATGCCGCAAATAAGGTTCATATGAACGCCTCATTTCATGCGAATGAGTGGATTACAACGTCTGTCCTGCTGAAATGGTTTAAGGAATACTGTATATCATTATGCTGCAACTCGCCTTTTTTCGGCTATTCTCCCATGAAGCTGTTCAGCAGTACATCATTGTCTCTCGTACCTCTTGTGAATCCGGATGGTGTTGATCTTGTCTTGAACGGATCAGAAGGCATGGGAGCCAGGAAAGATGAGCTTGAAAGGCTAAATGATCATCGTCCGAATTTTAATGAATGGAAGGCAAACATAAATGGGGTCGATTTAAATAAACAATTTCCATCGTTATGGGAAATTGAAAAATACCGCAAACCGAAAGCACCTAGCTACCGCGATTTTCCGGGAATCTCTCCGCTTACGGAGCCGGAATCCATTGCGATGTACCGGCTGATAACGGAGAATCCGCCTGACAGACTGCTGGCTCTCCATACTCAGGGGGAGGAAATTTATTGGGGCTATAAAGGCCTCGAACCTGAAGAATCTGCTGCTGTCATAAAGGATTTTGAGAAGGTAAGCGGGAACATTTATAAAGGAATACGGGATATAGACAGCTACGCGGGATTTCGCGATTGGTTTATTCACCATTATTTTAAAGAAGGGTATACGGTGGAACTTGGAAAAGGCCAAAATCCTTTGCCGTTTCAGCAGTTTTCACATATTTATAACACCACAAACGGCATTTTGTGGAGAGCGTTATTTTTTCATGAGTAACTGAAATTTTTTCTTTTTTCTGCCGAAGTAAATATGAGACAATAAAGATGAACGGAGGGGAAGGCTGATGAGATCAGTTTGTTTCATTCTGCTGTCGGCATTGCTGTTTAGTTTATCGGCATGCGAACCATCTCATCAGCAGCAAAAACAGGCATCAGCGGCAAAAGATGAGGAAAAAGACATCATACCGCTTTCCGCGGAAAAAACGGACGGAGCGGAAGGGTGGCTTAATAATAGCACAATTTTGTATACCGCGTCTGATCCGACGAAAACGGACCTTTTTGCGTACAGTATCTTTACCGGCAAATCGAAAAAGCTTTATCAAACGGATGGTCAAATCGTTGATGTTCAAATCAATCCGAGGGAGCAGATGATTCTGCTGCAAATCACTCACAGTCAAAAGACAGCAGTGGTTTTGCTTAATGCAAAAGGAGAGACACTTTACCAAAAAGATTACGAAACGTATGAGCTCGAGGCTGCTTGGAATCAATATGATCCTTATCAAATGATGGTCACGGTATTCACTGAAAACTGGGATTTCCATACATATCAGGTGGATGCTAAAAAAGACGTGTCTTCCTTAAGCCCGGTTCAGGTTCCGTTTATTCATTGGACATCCAAAAACACATTTGATTATGTAAAAGAGGGAAGAGACGATAAGTCAGGGCCTTTATATACGTTTGATACAGCCTCCAACACGGCACAGAAGCTCGAGGATGACGTTCTCTTCAGTGATTCTTTCCATCAAATGAGTTTCACTGTCAAACCAGCTTCCGGAGAAAAAGGGACGTACCAGTTTAAAACGCCGCAAACAAAATCGCCAGTTACTGCGGAATGGCCGCTCCAAATGAAATATACAAGTTTGGCCCCGATGGAGTATGACTATGATGAAGGAAAAGGCCTGTTTTATACGTTTAAAGAAAGCGGCGATGAATATAAGCTCGCAGCTGTCAATGTGACATCGGGAAAGACAAAAGATCTTTTCTCGCTGCCGGAAATGGAGCCGATTCAAATTTCTCCGAACGGGAAATATGCATTATACGGATTTCATTTTGAGAAGATCATTTTATTGAAATCACATGAAACGAAGCAACTCATCATTGATCAAAAGGAGATGGAATAACGATGGCTATCGCAGATGTGACTATTATCCCAATTGGTACGGAAACACCTAGTGTAAGTGCTTACGTGGCCGATGTGCAAAAGATTTTAGAAGAGTATAAAGCTGAAGGGAAAATCAAATATCAGCTGACACCGATGAATACGCTGATCGAGGGAGAACTCAGTGACCTTTTCACAGTCATACAGGCCATTCACGAAGCGCCGTTTCAAAAAGGGCTGCACAGAGTGGCAACGAACATCCGCATCGATGATAGGCGTGACAAAAAAACGACGCTTGAAAGTAAAATAGAAAGTGTCAATAAACATTTACAGCAATAAAAAATAAACCTGTATCCGATCGGATACAGGTTTTAATGTGCAGTTGGATAGCCGCTGTTTATCACGGTCATCACGGTAAACCAGCCAAAGACAAATAAGGTGGCTCCGGCCAATAAAAATCCAAGTATATTTCTATTTTTAACAGAACGCAAGACTCCCCATAAAGCGAAAAGAGCGACAAGGCCGAAAATCACAACAAGTAACATTACGCAGCCCCCTTTTACATTGAAAAACCTGCAATTCTTTCCATTTTTATTCTACCTGTTTTTTATAGGTTTGTCGATAGCGTTTTCATTGCGATTGATTGAATCTTTTTGAAAAAACCCTCATAATAGGAACATAAAAAGAAAGAGGTGATATAAGTGAAATGGAGACGAATGCCAGTGGGGCCGATTCAAGCGAACGCATATTTTCTCATCAATGATGATCAATGCCTGATTTTTGATCCGGGCGGCGAAGGAAATAAAATCAATCAATACATAAAAGAAAAAGGGCTGACGCCTTTAGCCATTTTGCTGACACATGCCCATTTTGACCATATAGGGGCACTTGATGAAGTGAGAGAAAAATGGGATATTCCTGTTTACCTGCATCAGAATGAAAAGAATTGGCTTACGGATGCCTCTTTAAACGGCTCAGGCATGCTGCGAGGGATAGAAGTTACTGCTAAGCCTGCAGATCATCTGATTGAAGGAGACGGTGAGTTGAATATCGGACCGTTTCATATAGAAACATTATTTACGCCGGGACATTCGCCAGGCAGTGTTTCTTACTACGTGAAGGATGCAGACTTGGTGATCTCCGGTGATGTCCTGTTTCAAGGCGGCATAGGGCGTACTGATTTAATTGGCGGCGATCAAGAGACGCTGCTGACGTCCATTCATGAAAAACTGCTAACGCTGCCGGAGCACACGCTGGTGTTAAGCGGCCATGGTCCTGAAACAGACGTGCAGACAGAGCAGGATCAAAATCCGTTTTTAAATGGGTTTTCATTGTAATAATTGTGAAAAAGAGACAAACCAATAAGGTTTGTCTCTTTTTCAATTTAATGGCCGCCGCCGGGCATCATGATAAAAATCGAGTAATATGTAAAGCCGGCGAAGAAAATCGTTAAATATGCTCCGAAAATATAAATATACATGCGTTCGGTTAAGTTCAAATACGATAGAAATACAAATAAGATCGTCTGTCCAAAAAATAAAAGGGAAGCATCTTTCATATCACCTAAATAAAACATGACTGCAAAAATTCCCGTCCAAAATCCTAACACCCGGAACATGCGATTCATTTTTATCCCCTCCCGAGAGTCCCTCTGACTGTTATTATAATAGATCACACCTATAAATGTAAACATTTTCATTATTGATATACAAATGGAATTTATTCCTTTGATTGTGTTTTCTATTATATGAATGATCTTTTAAAATTAATCCGAAAAAAGTTTCTGTAAATGGTTTAAACGAAAAATGATCCGGGTAGTTATTCTACAAAGAGATGGTTAACTGAGGAGGAAAATACAAATGGAACAATTAATTTTTTATTCATATCCAAGCTGCACGTCATGCCGAAAAACAAAACATTGGCTTAAGGCGCATCAAATTGAATTTAACGAACGGCACTTATTCAGAGAAACCCCGACAGTGGAAGAATTAAGGTACATCTTATCATTAACGACAGAAGGAATTGATGAAATTTTAGCGACAAGAAGCCAAACCTTCAAAAATTTAAACTTAAACATCGAAGAGATGACGGTAAATGAGGTGCTGGAACTTTTAGTCGAGAAGCCGAAGCTATTGCGACGTCCGATTCTTGTGGATAACAAAAAGCTGGTAATTGGTTATAATCCGGGAGAACTGTTGAAGTTATCGAAGAAGAAAACAGTTCATCAATCTGCATGATGAAAAACCGAAGATCCGCTGATTTATAAAATCAGCTTATCTTCGGTTTTTCACCTGTTCAGAAACTGGGCTAGCTGGATTCGAACCAACGATCACGGAGTCAAAGTCCATTGCCTTACCGCTTGGCTATAGCCCATTGAATGTAAACATAGTATGTGTAGAGGCAGACGGGTTATACATATGAAGCATATATTTTTTTAAAAAACAGGAGGTAGCTCATTAAAATGATAGCTCTTGATCAGCATGTAACAGAGCACAAAGAAGATATAATGAAACAATGGCTGGATACTTGCTCGTCAAAAAGAAGCTGGCTGCATACCGCTAAAGATCAGCAAAAATTAGAACAAAAGTTAAAAGTCCAGAACGAATCATTAGTGACCATCGTGGCGAAATCCCTTAGAAAAGCAGAAGACGTAAAGGATGAGCTCAATCGATGGTCTCTTCAATGCGCAAGAGACCGTGCCGTTCATGAAGTGACTGTAACTGAAAGTGTTGGGCAGTTTAACGCCTTCAGGCATATCATGTTTGAATGGATTCAGAAATTCAGCGAATCCTACTCTCAAGAAATCAGCATCCAGGACATTTGTGAGTGGAGCAAAATTTTGAATCAAACCATTGATGAGATCATCGAAGTGTTTACTGAAGAGTATTACCAGGTCACTATGATACAATTAAACGCGCAAAAAGAGATGATTAATGAATTGAGTGCGCCGATTATGCCGATATCTGAGGGGATAGGGATTCTTCCGCTGGTCGGTGAAATTGATACGTACAGAGCGAGGACAATTTTGGAGTCGGTGCTGCAGCAGTGCTCAGCGTTAAAGCTCTCGTATTTATTTTTAGATATTTCGGGCGTTCCCATCGTTGATACAATGGTGGCTTATCAAATTTTTAAAGTGATTGACAGCACCAAACTGCTCGGCATTGAGACAATTATTTCAGGAATTCGACCTGAAATTGCTCAAACTGTGGTGAAGCTGGGTCTGGATTTTTCGAATGTGAAAACCGAGCAAAGTCTTGCTAAAGCCCTGGCCAATAAGGGATTTAAGATAAAAGAGTGTTGATGACATTGTGATGGTCCTCTGGAAAAAGCAGCTGAACAGCCTCCCTCGGGCTATTCAGCTTTTTTTACTTCTATAAATAAAATGTGATGACTGTCGATGTCTTTTACCTTAAAAGAGTAGCCGCCATATACAATAACACTTTCAGGCTTGGCGTCTATGTTTTGTGTGAGAAACCAGCCGCCCAAGGTGTCCACTTCTGCGTCTGACAGGTCTGTTCCAAGCAAGTTATTTACATCGCTGATTAATAATTTAGCATTTAATAAGTAGTGATTCTTTCCGAGCTCGCGAATATGAGGCACTTCATCGGCATCAAATTCATCACGGATTTCTCCTACAATTTCTTCAATAATATCTTCGGCAGTGACCAAACCGGAAGTCCCGCCATATTCATCAATGAGGATTGCCATATGAGTGCGTTCCTTTTGCATTTTCAGCAGTAATTGATAAATCGGAATTGTCTCAATAACGTGGATAACAGGCTGAATGAAAGGTTCAATTTGCTGTTTTTTAAGTGAAAAATCTTTTGACAGCATTGAAAACAGCACTTCTTTCATATTAATTACGCCAATGACATTATCTTTATCCTCCCTGACAACTGGGTACCGTGTATATTTTGTTTGCTTCACTGTTTCCTGCAGATTTGGAATGGAGTCTTCATCAAGTGACAAACTGACCATTTCATTTCGCGGCACCATGATTTCCTTTGCCATTCGTTTATCAAAGGTAAAGATATTATTCATGTATTTTAATTCGCTTTTTCTGATTTCACCGCTTTTATAGCTTTCAGCCAAAAGAACCCGCAGTTCTTCCTCCGTATATGCCAACTCATGCTCCGATGCCGGCTTCAGTCCAAACGCCCCTGTAATCAACCGGGCTGAGTGGTTCAGCAGCCAAATGAATGGAAACATGATCTTATAAAACCAAATAAGCGGTTTGGCGAGCATCAATGTAATGCTTTCCGCTTTTTGAATGGCGAAACTCTTTGGCGCCAGCTCCCCGATGACGACGTTTAAATATGTCACCGTCAAAAAGGCGATGACGAGTGATAGAAGGTGGGTCAGCGATTCATTTAAGCCTGCTTTATGAAAAAGCGGCTTAAGCAGAGTTTGCACAGTCGGTTCCCCAAGCCAGCCCAGTCCTAAAGCTGCAACTGTGATGCCCAGCTGACAGGCTGATAAATATTCATCAAGGTGAGTGATGACGTGCTTTGCTGCTTTAGCACCTTTCTTTCCTTTTGCGACAAACTGATCAATTCTGGATCGCCGCACTTTTACGATTGAAAATTCTACGGCAACAAAAAATCCTGTTAACAAAATAAGAATAGCGACTGCTAGTAAATTGATAAATTCCAAAACAACTGCCTTCTCCAAGGAAGGCATGCACCTCCCTTTTCCAATGTCTTTCTACATTCCATACCACCGGAATTTGCTCACAAAACATGCGTTGGAGCGGCTGACTGGTTTAGTAGTGCCTTTCTTTGGGCATTAAAGAATAAAGAACAAAAGTTTGGAGGAGCTTGACATGAAGGCACATACGGGAAAGGAATGGTTTTGGTACCAAATGGGACCTCAGGAGAGAGATAAGGCAAGAGATCTGATCCATTTTTCTCACTGGCCTCAATGTGAAAAGTGGTTTGAAAATAACCATCATATTAATTTTTTGCGCGTAGACACGACTGAAACGGAAAATGAAGCGGTATTTGGCTCAATTGTATATGATCAGGGGCTGGATGAGGAAAAAGACCATACCGTTTTTCACTTTTATATAACCAGGCAATATTTTTTCACCATTAACTTTGATTTTTCAATTTTGAAGGAGATTAAGGGAAAACAAGTTGTCCAGCAAATGGAAAAAGCGGATAGTACCATGGAGGGATTTTTGATCCTTCTCGGCGAGTTAATGAATGCGTATCTAATCGGTTTAGATGAATTTGAAGTAAAGCTGAGAAAGCTCAGATGGCAAATCAAAGACGATAATAGCAAAAGCATTTTAAACCGTGTACATCGCCTGCACCATGAGCTGATGAGTTGGAAAAACTTAATCCTAGGCACTAAAAAAATTGAAATGGCATTGAAAGAAACCTTTTTGCCCCAAAATGAAAGTAAAAATGTTTATCAGCGGATACAACTTAAAATTGACAGGGGATTTACATACATCAGTGAATTTGAAGGGGAGCTTAATAGTCTGTTGCATTCAGAGGAAGTCATTACCTCTCACAGGGGAAATGAAATATTCAAAGCGCTGACCATTTTCACGACGCTCTTTACGCCGGTTACAGCACTCGGTGCCCTTTGGGGAATGAACTTTTCAGTGATGCCTGAGCTGAATTGGAAATACGGATATCTCTATTCTCTCTTATTGATTCTCACTTCCACGGTTCTGATCTACCTCTATTTGAAGAAGAAAGGGTGGACGGGAGATATGCTGCAGGAGCGGAAGAAGAAAAAGAAAACCCGAAAAAGGCGGACACTGTAGGATGTTCCATTTTTTGTTCAGCTGGTAAAGAATAAGAGTATTAAGTGAAATTTCTAAATCAGCATAGAAGGATGGAGTGAAGCAGGCATAGCAGGCATGATGATCATCATGCCTGCTTTTTTATTGGGAAAATAGCGAAATCAATGAGGTACATTCAGTTGAAATAATCTTTTCTGTCAGCAGGAATTGATTTTTCTGCATATAAAATCTCCAGAAATCACTTTTCCACGGTTTGATTACAGATTCTTCTTTTTTTACAATACGCATTGAAAGGAGAGGGATTTAAATTGGATTCAATAGAAAAGATAAGCAGGGCCTTGATTGAAGAGGCATATATAACAAAGGCTTCTGACATTCACATTGTACCGAGGGAGCGGGACGCCATCATTCATTTTCGGGTTGATCATGCCTTGCTGAAAAAAAGGCACATGAAAAAAGAAGAGTGCGTAAGGCTGATTTCACACTTTAAATTTCTCTCAGCGATGGACATAGGGGAAAGGCGGAAGCCGCAAAATGGTTCGCTTACGTTAAAGCTAGAAGAGGGACATGTTCATTTAAGAATGTCAACACTCCCCACAATTAATGAAGAAAGCCTCGTGATCAGAGTGATGCCTCAATACAATATCCCTTCGATCGATAAACTGTCATTATTTCCGAAGACGGGAGCCACTTTACTCTCATTTTTAAAACATTCGCATGGCATGCTCATTTTTACAGGGCCGACTGGCTCAGGGAAGACCACCACACTATACTCTCTCGTTCAATATGCAAAAAAACACTTTAATCGAAATATTGTCACACTGGAAGACCCTGTTGAAACAAGGGACGAGGATGTTCTTCAGGTGCAGGTGAATGAAAAGGCCGGTGTGACATATTCGGCAGGTCTGAAGGCTATTTTGCGCCATGATCCGGATATGATTATTTTAGGTGAGATCAGAGACGCGGAAACAGCTGAAATCGCAGTACGGGCAGCGATGACGGGGCATTTGGTGCTGACGAGCCTTCATACGAGAGATGCGAAGGGCGCGATTTACAGGCTGCTTGAATTCGGCATCAATATGAATGAAATCGAACAGACCGTCATTGCGGTAGCGGCTCAGCGCTTGGTTGATTTAGCTTGCCCGTTCTGTGAAAACGGATGTTCATCGGTGTATTGCCGCCAGTCGCGAAACGCCAGAAGAGCAAGCGTTTATGAGCTGCTTTACGGAAAAAACCTTCAGCAATGCATTCAAGAGGCAAAAGGAAATCATGCAAATTATCAATATCAAACGCTTCGGCAAATTATTAGAAAAGGGATTGCGCTTGGCTACTTGACGACAAACAATTATGACCGGTGGGTTTATCATGAAACAGATTAGAAAAACATGGCCTTTAAAGGATCAAGCTCAGTTATTGAAGCGGCTCGGTGAAATGACGGCGGGCGGGTATACACTTCTGGACGCCTTACGCCTGATGGAACTCCAGATGAACAAGAGGCAAGTGGCTGATTTGATTGACGCAGTCACTCGTTTGGGGGAAGGGGCGCCGTTTTATCAAGTGCTAAAAAGTTTGTCATTTCATAAGGAAGCTGTAGGCATTTGTTACTTTGCTGAAACGCATGGGGAACTGCCTGCATCCATGATACAAAGCGGAGAGCTGCTGAAACGAAAAATTGCACAGGCAGACCAGCTGAAAAGGGTGCTGAGATATCCGCTTTTCCTCATCTTTACGGTCGCTGCCATGTTTTATATGTTACAGTCCATCATCATTCCTCAGTTTTCCGGTATTTATCAATCGATGAATATGGAAACCACACGTTCAACTGACATACTTTTTGCTTTTTTTCAGCACGTTGATCTTTTAATTATTTTGGCAGCTCTTTTTGCAGCAGGTTTCGGGCTTTATTATTGGCTTGTGTTTAAGAAAAAATCACCTGTCCGGCAAATGCTTATTTGGGTAAGAATTCCTTTGGCCGGAAACCTTGTCAGGCTGTTTAACAGCTACTTTTTTTCCTTGCAGCTAAGCAGTCTTTTACAGTCGGGTCTTTCAATATATGACAGCCTTAACGCATTTAAACATCAAACGTTTCTCCCTTTCTACCGCTGCGAAGCTGAACAAGTGATTGAACGGCTAAAAGCTGGTGAATCACTAGAGACCGCTCTTAGCGGAAGCCCTTTTTATGAAGCTGATCTTTCAAAAGTCATATCTCACGGCCAGCTGAACGGCCGACTGGATCGGGAGCTTTTCACATACAGTCAGTTCATATTGCAGAGGCTGGAACTCAAGGCGCAAAAATGGACAGGAATCCTTCAGCCAATGATTTATGGATTTGTTGCTGCGATGATTTTAGTTGTGTATTTATCTATGCTCTTGCCTATGTATCAGATGATGAATCAAATGTGAAAGGAAGAGGCTGATGAATGAGAAAGGATTCACACTTGTTGAAATGTTGATTGTGCTCTTTATTATTTCAATCTTGCTTTTAATTACGATACCGAACGTCACGAAACATAATCAAACCATTCAAAAAAAGGGTTGTGAAGGCTTGCAAAACATGATTAAGGCACAAATGACTGCATTTGAGCTTGACCACGAAGGACAGACACCGAGCCTTTCAGATTTACAATCAGAGGGCTATGTGAAAAAGGATGCAGTTTGTCCAAATGGGAAGCGCATTATCATCAGTGGCGGAGAAGTCAAGGTTGAACATTAAAGTAAACAAGGAGAAGGGTTTTACCCTTCTAGAGAGTTTACTTGTGTTAACCCTCGCCTCTATCCTCTTGATTGCCGTATTTACTGCACTTCCCCCTGTTTATACCAATACTTCTGTTCGCCAGGCGGCATGGCAGCTGAAAAACGACATTATGCTTGCACAGCAGACTGCAATTTCCAGTCATCAAAGAACCAAAATTCTCTTTCAGAGAAAAGAATATCAATTAGTTATGGGTGATACGGTAATTGAACGGCCGTATGCCAAGGGACTTTCTATAGAACCGCAGACATTAAAAGACCGTTTGGAATTTAATGAGAAAGGGCACCCGAATGCAGGCGGAAAAATACGCATAAAAGGACATACTTCTTATGACATGACGATTTATTTAGGGAGCGGAAGAGTCAATGTGGAGAGAAAATAAAGGCTTTTCTACAATTGAAACAATGTCTGCACTAAGTTTATGGCTGTTTCTGCTGCTGACAGTTATCCCCATGTGGGACAAGCTGTTAGCTGATGAAAATATGGCGGAATCACGAGAAATTGGTTACCAGTTAGCGAATGAAAGCATTAGCAAATATATGATGACTGGTGAAGGAGCTGTGTTAAAAACAGTAACAAAGAACAATCATATTTATAAGCTGAAGTGGGAGGAGGAGGGGGAATATCAAAACGTATGCATATCAGCGGCAGCTTATAAAGAAAAAGCATTTTGCCTCACCATTCTGCGGACAGACTGGCTATACGCTTCTTAATGTATTATTTTCGCTCTCTGTATTCTTGCTCATATCTGGATCGTTAGCTATGCTCTTTCATCTGTTTTTGTCACAGCAGCAGGAACATGACGGTTTCACACAACAAGAATGGATGATTTCGATGGAACAGATGATGAACGAATGCAAGCAGTCACACGCAGTCAAGACAGCCGAGCATGGGAGCGTGTTGATCTGTACCAATCCTTCTGGGCAAGATATACGTTTTGAAATTTATCATTCAATGATAAGAAAAAGGGTAGATGGCAAAGGGCATGTTCCGATTCTAGATGATATAACAGCCATGAGAGCCGATATCAAAAATAATGTTATTTTCCTGGAAATAGAGAGTGAGCACCAAAAAGTGTATCAAACTGCTTTTCCGGTCTATTCGTATTTAGGAGGAGGATAAATGGACAGCACGAAAGGGTTTATTTATCCCGCTGTTCTTTTTGTGTCTACGCTAGTGCTGCTGATTGTGAACTTTACTGCGTCTCAATATATTTCACGCTGCATGTTTGAAAAGGAAACAAAAGAGTTTTACACAGGAGAGAATTTGCTTCAGAATGGCGCACTTCTGTCAATTCGGCATGTTCTAGAACAGCGGAAAGGCCAAAAGGATTCAAAGCAGTTTCCATATGGGCGGGTTTCTTATTGCATTCACGATACATCGATAAAAGAGCAAAAAGAAATCAACATAACAGCGTTGACGGAATCGGGAACAGAAAGAACTGCACAGATCGTATTTGATCAAAAACAGAAAAAACTGCTGAGCTGGACAGAATAAAGCAAAGCAAAGGGTATAAAAAAAGTCATGTGAGCCAACACTTCATAATAATTGAATGATGAGGTGATCACGTGAAAACGAATGATTATGTCAAATATATGACTCAGCAATTTGTCAAATATATAGATACTCCGAGAGATGAGCGAAAAGAACGAAAAGAGGTGCGTAAAGAAACAAAAACGCCCGCTTCACAGCATTGGTTCGGTATTTTACCCTATGGTTTCAGGCTATGGCTGAAACGAAAAAAATAACCGCAAATATAACAAATAAGGTCCTTCAAACATGGAGGACCTTATTGATATTCTTCTAATATGACAACTTTATTAACCTTTTGGCTATAGGGATCAAATGAAATCGTGACAAATACGCCGAATTCCTTTGATCCTTCCCTCAGGGTTAAATGGTATTGCTTTACTGCTTCATCTTTTCTTTTGCGGTCCCATACTTTCTGTTTGAACAGTACCTGTGCGAGCGGGTACCTTTTTTTTGCTTCTTTTACTGCAAGCTCTTCCCATTTGGACATCTGGCGGGCGGTCACAAGCGGTGCTTCTTCTGCGTGAGCGGCAGCGGTGCCGAGAACGAGAAGAGAAAGACAAATCACACATTGTTTGATCATCATGCTGTCACCCTTTCTTTGTTTATTATTGCCAAAACATATTTTGGTATGCGTTCAATTTTTCACATAATAATACCAAAAATTTCAAAAAGATGAGCAATACTGAGTAAGGCTTTGTAATATGACGAAATATTCTCTTAAACGAACAAAATGGTCAATTTTGGTGTTTTTCAATCGACTGAACGTTGATTATACTTTATTTATAATATTCTTTAAAAAGAACGATCGTTGATCAAGTGGTGTTTTACAGGAGGTAAGATATGTTTCGATTGTTTCGCAATCAGCAAAATGCGAAGACGGAAATGAAAGTTATACTTATTTTTCAGCTATCGGTCATTTTCAGTCTGACTGCCGCGATATGCTTACATTTTTCCAGTGATACAAGCGCTGCTTTTCATGATATTGAAACATTTGATATCTCGCTTCAAACGTGCACAGACTTTCAGCATACAGATAAAAACTGCCATTATGACAAAAGATGGGATCAAAGTGATTTGCACCTGACAAATCAAACGGATACGAAAGGCATTGTATGCTCACCTATTTCTCTGTTTGCTGAGATCGAAAATACAGGCAAGGAACTCAGGAAATCAAAGTGGAAGTGGGAGCTTCATAAGCTGGATAATGCCCGCAAACCGTTAAAGAATGGGAACGTCATTGAAAAAGGGTTTGTCTCGAAACAAATCGGCGTTTCACTTTATAAAATTGAGACGAAGAAAAAAATGAAACCCGGCATTTATGCATTTAAAGTATATAAACCGGCCGGGTACCCTGCAGACGGCAGTACATTTGAGTGGTCGGAGCCTATGACGCTTGCAAAGTGCGATGAAAAACCGACAGTCCCGAAAAAAGCAACGAAGCCGGCCGTCAAAAAGGAGAAGGAAACATCACAAAAGGATATACAAGAAAAATCAAATAAAGAAGGTCTATCCCAAGAAACTGTAGCAGAAGAAAAAGAAACTCAATCAGTTCAAAAGGAAAGCGGGGAAGAGGATGAAAAAAGCAACGAAGCTGATAAGTAATATTCTCTATGTGATCATCTTTACTCTCATTATTGTGCTGACACTTGTCGTGATTTCAACACGTTCATCCGGGGGAGAGCCGGCAGTGTTTGGATACACGCTGAAATCAGTTCTGTCAGGTTCGATGGAGCCGGAGTTCAATACAGGTTCTTTAATATTGGTCAAAGAAATCACTGATGTGAAGGAGCTCCAAAAGGGTGACGTCATTACATTTATGCAGGATGCAAATACGGCGGTCACCCACAGGATAATTGACAAAACGAAGCAAGGAGACCATTTGTTATTTAAAACAAAAGGTGACAATAACGCAGCAGCTGATTCAGCGCTAGTATCGGATGAAAATGTCCGCGCGCAATATACAGGTTTTCAGCTTCCATATGCCGGCTATATCCTTCATTATGCCAGTCAGCCGATCGGAACTGCTGTTTTACTGATTGTTCCCGGCGTGCTGCTGCTGGTGTACGCTTTTGTGACGATCAGCATGGCCATTAGAGAAATCGAAAGAAAGACTAAAGCCTTGGAAACAGATACAAAGGACAGCACCATGTCCACTTAACATCAGTTGTAAACCTGGCAACAGGTTTCGATATAATATCATTCAATAAAAGGGGAGTTTGCCATGGGTATGAAAAAGAAATTAAGTTTAGGTGTTGCATCTGCGGCACTAGGATTAGCTTTAGTTGGCGGAGGAACATGGGCAGCATTTAACGACATTAAATCAACGGATGCTACTTTCGCGTCAGGTACACTTGATTTATCTGCTAAAGAAAATTCAGCGAGTGTGAACCTGTCAAATCTAAAGCCGGGAGACAAATTGACGAAAGATTTCCAATTTGAAAATAACGGCTCACTTGCAATTAAAGAAGTATTAATGGCGCTGAATTACGGTGAATTTAAAGCAAATGGCGGCAGCAATACATCTGCAGAAGATTTTCTCAGCCAATTTGAAGTGACCTTATTGACAGTTGGAAAAGAGGGTGGCAATGGATATCCGAAAAATATTATTTTAGATGATGCCAATCTTAAGGATTTGTATTTAATGTCCGCTAAGAATGATGCAGCGGCCGCTGAAAAAATCAAAAAACACATCGACCCTAAATTCTTAAATGCAAGCGGTAAAGTCAATGTAGCAACAATTGACGGTAAAACAGCTCCTGAATATGATGGTATTCCAAAAACACCGACTGATTTCGACCAAGTTCAAATGGAAATCCAATTCAAGGATGACAAAACAAAAGATGAAAATGGGCTAATGGTCCAAAATAAATACCAAGGCAACTCCATTCAGCTTCAATTCTCGTTTGAAGCGACACAATGGAATGGTTTGACAATCAAAAAGGAACATACTGATAAAGACGGATACGTGCAAGAAAATGAAAGAGCGCACAGTGAGGATAGAAATTAATTACAGAAATAAAGAGACGGTCCAGTATGTCATATATTGGGCCGTCTCAATGTTTATTGACAAAAGAGGAGTTAGTGCCTCTGCTCAGGCACTACTCCTCTTTTTGGGATTTTCTCCATTTTTGATAATCTAAAAATTCACGAAATTGTTTTTTCGATACCCCGGATGTCATTGCATCGCGAACCAATTTCTCCCATTCACTATCTAATTGACCATCGTATTCGGTTTCATGTCTCTCATCGAGCAAAGTATGAACCGAGACGTCCAGAACAGCGGAGACTTTTTCGAGAAATTGAATGGAGGGGTTCGTTTGTAGATTTCGTTCTATTGAGCTTAAATAAGACTTCGCTACCCCAGCTTTTTCAGCTAGTTCCGATAGTGAGTAGCCTTTTTCTTTACGGTATTGTTTAATACGCTGGCCAATCAATGTCATCACCTTCCTTGTGATATTATAGCACATTCAGAAAGGATTTACGGTATGACTTCTGGCTGCCGGACCAGGATGAGCAGACTTTTTGTCTAAAAGTAAATATTTTCGTATTTCTTCCAAGCTGATATTTGCCTCTTTGGCTTCCATCATTAATTCAACCCATTCTTGATCTAATTCAAAGTGCTCTTGTTTTGCATTTTTCATGCAGTTCTCCTCCTAAAATACTTGTTTATGTATTTCAGCCAGTCCGGCCATGGCTCATTGTATGCTGCATTGGTCTCTGGAAGTTATTTGCTATAGTAATTGCCAGAATTTTTTTAAATGTACCTTTATTATAATCGCAATTTTTCAAAAAAAACGAGAACGATGTCGAATGGTAAAAAAAGTTAGACTGAAATATTGCTTTGCAGATAAAATAATCCGCCATTTTCAATTTCAACTGATATCTTTGGTTGATACAAGGCTTTCAGCGCCTGTTTCTCTAGATGATACTCTTCTGGTTTTTCTTCTATATGCTCATAAAACTTGTCAAGCAATGTCGTATCATTTTTCCATCTGTTTACCGCCTGTTCTGCCCAGTCTGACGGTTCCTGCATGGCGGATTTGGCAATGTAGTTTTCCATCCGCTTAAGGCCGCTTTCTGGTTTGATCATAGGCGATATGGTGAAGCAATAGTCACATATTTGAGATGTGAGTGGCAGCTGTGTCAGTTTAAAGTGAAAATCTTCAATTATGGTTCCAGAGACTAGGTGAAGACCTAGTGACAATAGTTTATCTTTTTTCATGTCGGACTGGTATGAAATCGTGACATTTATACCAAGCCAAGGCTGAAGTGAGACTTTAGCTCCGGCTGATTCAATTTTCTCATACATTCTGGTAAATCTCCCATTTTGTTTAACAGCTTTAAACATTTGAAAAAGGCGCGGCGCCCCAAAATAAATAAATTCGCCGTCTAGGTCTTTTGGGGCAGATTCTTTATCTGTAATAAAAGTGATTTTCATCGGATTCGGATCGCCGCCTGTCTTCTCGCGCCAGTGCCAGTAGAAAGGGCGGTTCATGATCTGTTTGTCCATTTCAACTGTAAGCTGCACTGTCATATAGCCTGAACCTTGATCGACAATTTGGCAGCTGTTTGCCTGAAAAAAACGAAGCAGAAACTCGTGAACCTCTTGCTGTCTCACTTATAAAACCTCCTTACAGGCTAAGATCCTCTTTTTTCAGCAGGATGCTGTTTTTTATAAGACAAAAATGAGGTTAAGTTATCCATTTTTAATTTCATTTCTTCTTCTGTTGCTGAATGGTACAAAATATCGTGCAGGTGCTCTTCAAAATTATTCACTTGAATTTTCGTTAAAATATCATCAAGTTCGCCGACAACTTTTTCAAACAAATGAATCTTTTCATATAGCAGCTTTAAAATATGCTCTTCCACCGTATGTTTTGTCGCCATGTTGTAAATGTGCACGTCACGCTCCTGCCCGAGCCTGTGAATTCTTCCGATTCTCTGCTCAAGACGCATTGGATTCCATGGCAGGTCATAGTTGATCATGTGATTGCAAAATTGCAGGTTGATCCCTTCGCCGCCTGCTTCAGTTGCAATCAGGACTTGGACTTTTCCGCGAAAAAGATCCTTCATCCAGTCCTTTTTCCCGCGTTTAAATCCGCCTCTAAACGGTACAGAGCTGATACCGTTTTGCTGAAGAAACCATTGCAGGTAAATCTGGGTGGCTCGGTACTCTGTGAAAATAATGACTTTATCATCTATCTTTTTAATCAGGTCAACCACTTGAAGCGCTTTAGAGTTTTGTGTCACTTGATTGATGCGGTCTATTAAAACCGAAATGGTATGTTCATCAATGGCCGGTGCTTGCTTCTCTTTTTGGTCAAGCATTTTTTTCAGCGTCATGTACACAGCTTCCCTGCTCGAACAGCATTCTCTTTGCAGGGTCATAATAGAGAACATGCTGGCTGGCTTATTGATGACTTCCTTCAGGCTGGAAATTTCATCGTAAAGCGCCTGCTCTGATGGAGAAAATTCAATTGGCACTGTTTCAACATGGCGCTGTTTCCAATTCAGCCCGGTATCATGCCGCCTGTTGCGGATCATGACTTTATTCACAAGATCTTTTAAATGCTCATGAGCTTCTAAACTGTTTTTCTTCTTGGCAAACTCTTCCTGGAAATGATTCTGACTGCCTAAATGGCCAGGCTTTAATAAGGACACCAAATTGAAAATTTCTTCGATACGGTTTTGAATTGGCGTCGCAGTAAGAAGCAGGCAATATTTTTTTACAAGATTCCGGACAAATTCATAGTTCTTCGTTTTACTATTTTTTAATTTGTGTGCCTCATCAATAATGACGAGATCATATGGGATTGACAGCACAATTTCACGGTGGGGCGATCGCTTTGCAGTGTCGATTGAAGAGACGACAATATCGCATTGCTCCCACACATAGCTTTTCTTTTGTTCAACAGCCGGGATCAAAAATTTTTCCTGAAGCTCTTTGACCCACTGAGACACAAGGGAAGCGGGCACAAGGATCAAAATCTTTTTGGCTAAACCGCGAATCATGTATTCTTTTAGAATCAGTCCGGCCTCAACCGTTTTCCCGAGACCCACCTCATCTGCTAAAATCGCTTTCCCGTTCATTTTTTCAACCACTTTTTGCGCTACCTCCAGCTGGTGGGGAAGCGGTGTAAAGGAAGGCAGGTATAAAGGGGCTCGTAAGCCTTCAAATTCAGGAATGGCTAATGTTTTCTGGATTTCTGCAGAGAGTTTGTACAGTTCCCAGTTCGCCCACGGGCCATCGTTTTTCAGTCTTTCAGCGAATGTTTCAGGCCATTTTGCATCGTAGATCATTTCTGGATTCATTGCTTTGAACCGCCTTTCTTATTCTTCGATTCTTAAAATGAATAATATAAGAAAAATCTGCCCAAATTGCTGTTGCCCAGCATATAGTGATGATGGTAGGATATGAGTATGTATTTGATGTAAGATTTTGCTATAGTATGTCCATAACAGCATGAAAATATGAGCGAATGACAGCAAGGGGAGAGACCTGACCGAAAACCTCGGGATACAGGCGCCGAAGGAGCAAACTGCGGAGTGAATCTCTCAGGCAAAAGAACTCTTGCTCGACGCAACTCTGGAGAGTGTTTGCGCGGATGCGCAAGCCACCAAAGGGGACGTCTTTGCGAACGCAAAGTAAACTTTCAGGTGCCAGGACAGAGAACCTTCATTTTACATGAGGTGTTTCTCTGTCCTTTTTTGTATGTTTTTTAGCCGCGCCGTTGAAAAAGGGGAGGAATTCGATGCTGAAAAGAACGCCGTTATTTGAACTGTATAAGGAGTATGGAGGGAAAACGATTGATTTCGGGGGCTGGGAGCTTCCTGTTCAATTTTCTTCTATAAAAAAGGAACACGAGGCTGTCCGAACTGCGGCCGGACTGTTTGATGTATCTCATATGGGAGAAATCGAAGTGTCAGGAGCCGATAGTCTGTCTTTTTTGCAAAGGCTTATGACAAATGATGTTGCCTCATTATCGGCAGGCCGTGCGCAATATACGGCGATGTGCTATCCAGATGGCGGAACCGTCGATGATTTACTTGTCTATCAAAAGGGAGAGAACCGCTACCTGCTGGTCGTTAATGCGTCTAATATAGATAAAGACCTGGCTTGGATGAAAGAACATGCAGCTGGTGATGTGCAGATTGACGATCTGTCAGATCAAATTGCGCTCTTGGCTGTACAGGGGCCGAAAGCAGAAACTATCTTAAAAAATCTGACAGCTACAGATGTGTCTGCATTAAAGCCGTTTGGGTTTATTGACAACGCTCATATCAGCGGCTGCAAAGCACTTATTTCGCGCACCGGCTATACGGGTGAGGACGGGTTTGAAATTTACTGCCGCTCTGTTGATGCTGTTCATATTTGGAAACAAGTCATTGATGCAGGGGAAGTATACGGACTGGTTCCATGCGGTCTCGGCGCACGTGATACGCTCCGGTTTGAAGCGAAGCTCCCGCTCTACGGCCAGGAGCTGACCCGGGATATTACACCGATTGAAGCAGGTATTGGCTTTGCCGTAAAGCACAAAAAGGAATCTGATTTTTTCGGCAAGTCAGTATTGAGTGAACAGAAAGAAAACGGAGTGAAGCGAAAGCTTGTCGGACTCGAAATGACCGAAAAAGGGATACCGCGGCACGGATATGAAGTGTTCCATAATGGCAAGTCTGTCGGAAAGGTGACAACCGGCACGCAGTCGCCGACATTAGGAAAAAACGTCGGTCTTGCCCTAATTGCTGCAGAAGTGAGTGAAATCGGAACAGTTGTAGAGGTGGAGATTCGTAAAAAATTAGTGAAAGCAAAGGTTGTCAAAACACCATTTTATAAACGCTAATATTTTTTCTTGGGGAGAGGGTCAACACATGAAGCACCGTTATTTGCCTGCAACAGAAGAGGATAAACAGGAAATGCTTGCCACTATCGGCGTAAGCGGCATTGATGAATTATTTGCTGATATACCGGAAAATGTCAGATATAAAAAAGAGTATCAAATCAAACAAGCGAAATCAGAAACGGAATTAACAAGAGAACTGACAAAGCTGGCTTCTAAAAATCGTGATACGGTACAACACGCGTCTTTCTTAGGAGCAGGTGTATATGATCACTACCAGCCTGTCATTGTAGATCATGTCATTTCACGCTCTGAGTTTTATACGGCGTATACTCCTTATCAGCCGGAAATTTCACAGGGGGAGCTTCAGGCTATTTTTGAATTCCAAACGATGATTTCTGAACTGACAGGAATGGATATTGCCAACTCCTCTATGTATGATGGCGGAACAGCCTTGGCGGAAGCCGCAATGCTTGCTTCAGGCCACACGAAAAAGAAAAAAATCGTTGTGTCAAAAACCGTGCATCCCGAATCGAGAGAAGTGTTGAAAACGTACGCAAAAGGTCAGTATATTGAAGTCGTTGAAGTTCCCGCTGCAGATGGCGTTACCGATCTGGATGCTTTGCGCCAGACCGTTTGCGAGGACACCGCCGCCGTAATCGTTCAGTACCCGAATTTTTTTGGCCGGGTCGAACCGTTACAGGATATTGAGCCTATCGCTCATCAAGGGATATCTATGTTTATTGTGTCAGCCAACCCGCTTGCGTTAGGTCTCCTCACTCCACCGGGCAAGTTTCAGTCTGATATCGTCGTCGGTGATGCGCAGCCTTTTGGCATTCCTTCAGCATACGGAGGCCCGCATTGCGGCTTTTTTGCCGCCATCAAAAAATTAATGAGAAAGGTGCCGGGCCGCCTCGTCGGACAAACGGAAGACGAAAACGGAAAAAGGGGCTTTGTCCTTACTTTACAAGCTAGGGAACAGCATATCCGACGGGATAAAGCGACATCAAATATATGCTCAAACCAGGCTTTAAATGCGCTGGCAGCTTCTGTCGCCATGACTGCTTTCGGAAAAAACGGCGTAAAAGAAATCGCCCGCCAAAATCTTTTAAAAGCCAACTATGCAAAGCAAGAAGCAAAAAAAGCAGGCCTTGCCGTTATGTTTGACGGACCGATGTTTAATGAGTTTGTCATCAGATTGGATGAACCGGTGAAAGCTGTGAACCAGCGTTTGCTGGCAAAAGGCATCATCGGCGGATATGATCTTGGGCTGACGTATCCGGAGTTGGACTGTCATATGCTGATTGCTGTTACGGAGCTGAGAACAAAAGACGAAATCGACGCACTCATTCAGGAATTGGGGGATCACCATGAATAATCAGGATCAGGCACTTATTTTTGAGCTTTCCAGAGAAGGCCGTATCGGCTACAGTCTGCCGGAACTCGATGTACCGGAAATCGAATTGGAGGAGCTATTGTCAGACGACTATATTCGTGACGAGGACGCAGAGCTGCCGGAGGTGTCCGAGCTGGATATTATGCGCCATTATACAGCGCTGTCCAAACGTAATCACGGGGTGGATTCCGGCTTTTACCCGCTCGGTTCTTGCACAATGAAATACAATCCGAAAATAAATGAAAAAATCGCGCGAATTCCCGGTTTTGCTGCGATTCATCCTCTTCAGGATGAAGACACGGTGCAAGGCGCTTTAGAGCTTTTATATGATTTAAGCAAGCACCTTGAGGAAATAACGGGAATGGATGAGGTCACGCTTCAGCCCGCTGCCGGAGCGCATGGTGAATGGACAGGGCTGATGATGATCCGCGCCTATCATGAAGCGCGTGGGGATTTCAAGCGGACGAAGGTCATTGTTCCTGATTCCGCGCACGGGACGAATCCTGCTTCAGCGACAGTAGCAGGCTTTGAAACGGTTACGGTGAAATCAAATGAAAATGGGCTTGTCGATCTAGAGGATTTAAAAAGAGCAGTGAATGAAGAAACTGCTGCTCTTATGCTGACGAATCCGAACACGCTCGGTTTGTTTGAGGAACAGATCACCGAGATGGCGGAAATTGTTCACCAAGCGGGGGGGAAACTGTACTATGACGGCGCTAATTTAAATGCGGTTTTAAGCAAAGCGAGACCAGGAGACATGGGATTTGACGTGGTGCACCTCAATCTGCATAAAACATTCACTGGCCCTCATGGCGGCGGCGGTCCCGGCTCAGGCCCTGTCGGCGTAAAGAAAGATTTGATTCCTTATTTGCCAAAACCAGTTTTAATCAAAAAGGAAGGGCACTTTACATTTGATTTTGACCGCCCTCACTCGATCGGCCGCGTGAAGCCGTATTACGGCAACTTCGGCATCAATGTCAGAGCGTATACGTATATCCGCTCCATGGGGCCTGACGGATTAAAGGCCGTTACTGAGAACGCAGTGTTAAACGCGAATTATATGATGAGAAAGCTCGCGCCTTATTATGATCTTCCGTTTGACCGTCATTGCAAGCATGAATTTGTATTGTCAGGAAAGCGTCAGAAAAAGCTAGGAGTGCGTACACTAGATATTGCAAAACGGCTGCTCGATTTTGGCTATCATCCGCCTACGATTTATTTCCCGCTTAATGTTGAAGAATGTATTATGATTGAGCCGACAGAGACGGAATCAAAGGAAACACTGGATGCGTTTATCGACGCTATGATTCAAATTGCAAAGGAAGCGGAGGAGAATCCGGAACTCGTCCAGGAGGCGCCGCATACGACGATTGTAAAAAGAATGGATGAAACAAAAGCGGCGAGGCAACCGGTGCTCAGGTACGAGAAGGAAGAGAGATAAATAAAAACAGCTGTCTATGACAGACAGCTGTTTTGCTTTAATTCTTCGCTTTAATCTTTCCGCCCCATTTTTTAAAGCCGCCTTTTAGGTTGTAAATCTCAGTGCAGCCGTTTTTGCGCAGGGTTTGTGCCGCACGTCCGCTGCGGACACTGTTTTGGCAGTACAGATAGACAGGCTTGTCCGGACGGATTTCATTTTTTCTCTGTTTTAGCTGGGAAAGCGGAATGTTGCGGGCGCCTAAAATATGTCCGCCCTCAAACTCATTCGGTTCACGAACGTCAATGAGCTGCGCTTTTCGGTAACCCGCTCGGAATTCTTCTTCCGTAAGTGTTTTCATAATTCGCTGCTGATAGACATATGAAGCAATCATATAGATGATAAACGCAGCAAAAATAATCAAAACGATCATATTAGACAATGTAATTCTACTCCTTTAGCATATAAAATCAAAACCTTGCTTCTAAAAACAAGGTCATAGAGCCGTTTTCGACAAATACTATTATAGTAAAGCACAGCATAATTGTCATCTATAATGGAACTAAAATATTTTCATTTTCCCGGCAGTTTGATAAACTGATTCTATTAAAACGGTAAGGAAGGTCTCAAAATGGAAAAAGAAACTTGGCGGTTTATAGACTCAGGTAATGCAAATCCTGCATTCAATATGGCGCTTGATGAAGCGCTTTTATATTGGCACAGTGAAAAGAAAATTCCTCCGGTTATCCGTTTTTACGGCTGGAATCCGGCGACTCTTTCTGTAGGTTATTTTCAAAATATTAAAAAGGAAATCAATTTTGAAGCAGTACATAAGTATAAGCTCGGATTTGTCAGACGCCCGACTGGCGGGAGAGGTGTGCTGCATGATCAGGAATTGACATACAGCGTGATTGTTTCGGAAGAGCATCCTGAAATGCCGGCGACTGTTACTGAGGCATACCGGGTCATTTCAGAGGGCATACTTCAAGGCTTTAGAAATCTTGGTCTGGACGCTTACTTTGCCATCCCGAGAACCGAAAAAGAAAAAGAAAGCTTAAAAAACCCGCGGTCATCCGTTTGTTTTGACGCGCCTTCGTGGTATGAGCTGGTGGTCGAGGGACGCAAGGTGGCGGGAAGCGCGCAAACGAGACAAAAAGGCGTGATTCTCCAGCATGGCTCCATTCTGCTTGATTTGGATGAGGACAAGCTGTTCGATCTGTTCTTGTATCCGAGTGAAAGAGTCAGAGAGCGGATGCAACGCAATTTTAAAAATAAAGCGGTTGCCATTAATGAACTTACTGATAAGCGGGTGACGATGGATGAGGCCCGTAAAGCCTTTAAAGAAGGTTTTGAAAAAGGCCTTAATATTCATTTGGAGCCATACGAACTGTCCCAGGAAGAGCTTGATTTTGTTCATCATTTGGCAGAAACGAAATACGCCTCAGATGACTGGAATTATAAGCGGTAAAAAGGGCTTTTGTCCCGCGGAGCATCCTTGTTTTTTCAAGTTCATTAGTGTAAACTTGTAATGGTTTATAAAGTTAAGGTGCTTTTTGGGAGGGTTTCGATGACAACACCAAGTATGGAAGATTATATTGAACAGATTTATATGCTGATTGAAGAAAAAGGATATGCACGGGTTTCCGATATCGCGGAAGCATTGGCAGTCCATCCCTCCTCTGTAACAAAAATGGTTCAAAAACTAGATAAAGACGAATATTTAATTTATGAAAAATATCGCGGTCTCGTGTTAACGTCTAAAGGAAAAAAAATAGGCAAACGGCTAGTATATAGACATGAATTGCTTGAGCAGTTTTTAAGAATCATTGGTGTTGATGAAGAGAAAATATATAACGATGTTGAAGGGATCGAACATCATTTAAGCTGGAACAGCATTGATCGCATCGGGGATCTTGTTCAATATTTTGAAGAAGATGATGCCCGTAAAGAAAATCTTAAAACAATCCAAAAAAAAACAGAACATCATAATCAGTAAAAAGGCGGCCTCAAAGGAGGCCGTCTTTTTTGATGCGCTGCGCATCGCGTCATTCGTTGGTCTATTTCTTCGCGTGTTTTCTTAAAATGATAGTAAACGATCGGCTAAAGGGGGAGAGAATGAGATGTATATTGATGGTGTGTTTTCCGGCGGAGGAGTAAAAGGCATTGCGCTGGCAGGCGCTTATGAAGCGCTCGAGAAAAAAGGCTTCCGCTTTAAAAGGGTTGCGGGTACAAGCGCTGGCGCAATTATTGCCGCATTCATTGCGTCAGGTTACACCAGCAAGGAAATCCACGCTTTGATTGAAGAAGTGGACGGAGAGAAATTGCTGGACCAGCGATACTCATTTCACCCCTTAAAGATGCTCCAGTGGGTGTCCATCTACTGGCGTCTCGGCTTATACAAAGGCGACACGATAGAGAAATGGATTGCTGACCTGTTAAGAGTGAAAGGCATAAGGGTTTTTGGTGATTTGCAGAAAGGGTCTCTGCGACTTATCGCTTCTGATCTGTCAAACGGCACCATGATTGTTTTGCCGGACGATTTGGTCCGTTACGGGTTAAATCCCGATATGTTTCCTGTTGCCCGAGCTGTAAGAATGAGCTGCAGCATTCCGTATTTCTTTGAACCGATAAAATTAAAAACGGACACAGGCACCGCCACGGTAGTTGACGGAGGGGTGTTAAGCAATTTCCCCATCTGGCTGTTTTCAAAGGAAAGAAAACGCCCTGTAATCGGTGTAACGCTTGCGCCGCGGGAAAGGGAACGGCCGAAAAAAAATATCCGCAACGCTTTCGAACTGTTTGGCGCCCTGTTTGAAACGATGAAGGATGCACATGACGCAAGGCATATTGCGTCACGCTATGAACAAAACATCATTTTTCTGCCGGTAGACGACGTAATGGCGACCGATTTTCATTTAACACAACAAAAAAAACTAGCCCTGATTGAGCTAGGTAAAAAACAGACAGAGCAGTTTTTAAAACAGTGGACCTATTAAAAAAGCGCTCTGTTTTTCTTTTTATTTTTTTTCCCTTCTATAACAGTCAGTTGAGTCTGGCTTTTTTTCTTTAGAATCATCGGCTTAGGTTTGCTGGCGCTCGGAACGCTTCGCAGGTGGCTGACACGTCCTTTATGTCCGGCGCGGTGCTTTGCTTTTTGTTCTTTCATCCGGCGCCGTGATTGTTTCGCCGCTTTTTTGAAGGCTGCTCCTTCGCTGCCCGCATTTCGATTCATTACATATTTCACAATAAGATAGATAATGATACCTGCCACGATGACGGTTACCGCCATTTTTGCCATTTCTCCGGGATTGGATACCAACACATATAGAAAACCGAACGCTCCCAGCGCAATTAATACAGCAATAATAGGTTGTACACGATGATTCATAACTGTCCACCTCCGAAAGTAATAGCAGGGCAACGGATACTAGATGACGTTGTGAGAAGGCTTCTTATTCTGTTCAGACATTTCTTCAAGCCTGAGAAGCTCGTTAAAGCTTTCGATAGCAACTTCAACCTGGTCATCCTTGGGTTCTTTTGTTGTTAACAGCTGCAGCCAGAGACCCGGGTAGCCAAGGAATTTCAGTCCGGGAATATCACGAACTTTGTTTGTCAGCTGCAGAACTTCAAAGGATATGCCGAGTACGACCGGTATCAGTGCAACACGATCTATAACACGCAGCCAAAGCGGATCTGTCGGAACAAGTAAATAGACAAACATGCCGACAATAATCGTAAACAAAATAAAGCTTGATCCGCAGCGGTAATGAAGCCGGGACTGGTTTTGAACATTTCTCACTGTAATTGGCAAATTCTGTTCATAACAGTTTATGACTTTATGTTCGGCTCCATGATATTGAAACACTCTTTTAATGAGCGGTGTCATGGACAAAAGATAAATGTAACCGAGCAGCAAAATCAATTTAAACAGGCTTTCAACCGCAATTTGCGCTATGTCTGTAGAGAAAATCGGCCTTGTCAGTTCGGCTAAGAAAACAGGAACCAATGTAAATACGAATTTACTGAACAAAAATGATAAGACGCCGATTACCGCGAGGCTGAGATACATAGATAGCCCAGAGGATTTTTTCTCTTCCTGCTCAAGTGTCTCGTCTTCAGCTGGATCAAGCCCGTAACGTTCGCTTGAAAAATTCAAATGCTTGGTGCCGTTTGCGCTCGCTTCAATAATGGCCGCGATTCCCCGTAAAAACGGTATCTTTTTCACGATATTCAGTTTGGGATTGTGTTTGCGGGGAAGCTTAAAGAAGTCAATGCTTCCATCCGTTCTTCTGATGGCCGTAACGTAATGATGCTTTCCCCCAAACATAACGCCTTCCACAACTGCCTGCCCGCCGTAAGCGGGCGGAATTTTATGTTTTGACATATTATCAACCTGCCTATTTCTTTAGGATTGCTAACCATTTCCTTTCACTCTATTGTACAGGAAACAGCGCTAAACCTCTAGAATGACAGGCTGAAAAATTGTCATAGCCTTGCTTTTTCTACATGCATTATACCCGTTAATTTCAAATTTTACTCACTGCTGTCAAAAAGTGTGAGCTTTTTTATTGACATTTAATTTTTTGGGCACACTTTAACTGGAGGTGCCATGATGACAAGCGAAAAAGATACAGAACAAGATCAACAATTGAATGAGAAGCAAGGGCCGCCTGTTCCGATGGCTGGAAGGGTGGCTGCAACAGGCTTTTGCGGAGGCGTATTATGGAGTTTCATTGCTTATATTGCATATTTATTTCATTTTTCTGAAATCAGCCCGAATATGATTTTACAGCCGTTTGTGCTCGGAGATTGGAAAAAGCATGGACTGGGAACTGTAATCAGCATCATTTTGATCGGACTTCTTTCAATTGGCGCAGCGTTTCTTTATTTTTTTCTATTGAAACGTTTGAAAACAATGTGGCCAGGTGTTTTATACGGCTTGCTGCTTTGGCTGCTCGTATTTTTTGTTTTTAATCCGATTTTTCCTGATGTGCGTGCGGTGACCGAACTGAAAGCAGATACAGTTATTACATCCATTTGCATCTATTTGCTATACGGGCTGTTTGTCGGTTACTCTATTTCATTTGAATACAATGAGCTGAATTCGGAAAAGCTGGCACGTGCGCTGGGAACGCATAGAGAATAGTGTATTATCCTTTTGCAGTATGATAAAATGTTCACGAGAAGTGAACATTTTTTACATGAGAAACCCTCGCGAAAAGGAGAGATTCGTGTGCCTCATTTTTTAATTTTGAACGGGCCGAATGTCAATCGGCTAGGGAAACGTGAGCCGGAGGTATTCGGTCGCCAGACACTGACCGATATTGAAACAGATCTTTTTCAACTTGCAGAAGCCCTACATATCCAACTCACTTTCTTCCAGTCTAATCACGAAGGTGATTTGATAGATGCGATACATGAGGCTGAGGAGCAATACGACGGGATTGTTCTGAACCCTGGTGCCCTGAGTCATTACAGCTATGCGATCAGGGACGCTGTTTCAAGTATCAGTCTTTCTGTGGTTGAGGTGCATTTATCAAACTTATACGCTAGGGAGGAATTCAGGCATCAGTCGGTTATCGCTCCGGTTGCGAAAGGGCAGATTGTCGGTCTTGGAGCTGAAGGCTACAAGCTTGCTGTTCGCTACTTAATAAGCCAGCAAGGGGGAGAATAAAGATGAAGCTAGAGAAAATAAGAAACCTGTTTGGACAGCTGGGGATTGATGGAATGCTGATTACGAGCAGTACGAATGTACGCTATATGACCGGATTTACAGGTTCGGCGGGCTTGGCTGTTATATCAGGTGACAGGGCAGCGTTTATTACGGATTTTCGTTATACAGAGCAGGCGAAAGTTCAGGTAAATGACTTTGAGATCATTGAACATGGTGGCAGCTTGATTCAGACCACTGCCGACACGATTGAAGCGTTCGGCATCAAGCGCCTCGGCTTTGAGCAGAACAGCATGACATACGGCACATACGCCTCGTACAGCGCGGTTGTCAGTGAGGCTGAATTAGTCCCTGTGGCTGAATCCGTAGAAAAGTTGCGCTTGATTAAGTCTAGTGAAGAGATTAAGATATTAGAGGAAGCTGCGAAGATTGCAGATGATGCCTTTAGACATATCTTGACGTTTATGAAACCCGGCATTTCTGAAATCGCTGTTGCCAATGAGCTGGAGTTTTATATGAGGAGCCAAGGAGCTGACAGCTCTTCTTTCGATATGATTGTCGCCTCGGGGCTTCGGTCAAGCCTTCCGCACGGTGTGGCCAGTGACAAACTGATTGAAAGCGGAGACCTTGTTACACTTGATTTCGGCGCTTATTATAAAGGATATTGTTCTGATATCACCCGTACGGTCGCTGTAGGTCAGCCCAGTGATCAATTGAAGGAGATTTATCAGGTCGTATTTGATGCTCAGGCACTTGGCGTCGCACATATTAAGCCGGGGATGACAGGAATAGAGGCTGACGCCCTTACAAGGGATCACATTGCTGCAAAAGGCTACGGTGAATATTTTGGCCATTCAACCGGGCACGGGCTCGGCATGGAAGTTCATGAATCGCCGGGATTGTCCGTCAGATCTTCAGCTATCCTTGAACCGGGCATGGTGGTCACAGTGGAGCCGGGCATTTACATACCAGAAACAGGCGGTGTCCGCATAGAAGATGACATCGTGATTACAGAAAACGGCAACCGGACAATCACCCATTCCCCAAAAGAACTTATTATTTTGTGATTGGAATATAGGAGGACATTAAACATGATTTCAGTTAACGATTTCCGTACAGGATTAACAATCGAAGTAGATGGCGGCATTTGGCGCGTCGTTGACTTCCAGCACGTAAAACCTGGTAAAGGTGCGGCGTTTGTCCGCTCTAAACTCCGCAACCTTCGCACTGGCGCGATTCAGGAAAAAACATTCCGCGCTGGTGAAAAAGTAGCGAAAGCGCAAATCGAAACAAAAACAATGCAATACCTATATGCAAACGGAGATCAGCACGTATTTATGGATACTTCTTCTTATGAGCAGCTTGAACTGAGCGCGACTCAAATCGAAGAGGAATTAAAATACCTGCTTGAAAACATGTCTGTGCATATCATGATGTACCAAGATGAAACGCTCGGTATCGAGCTTCCAAACACAGTTGAGCTGAAAGTTGTTGAAACTGAACCTGGCATTAAAGGTGATACAGCATCAGGCGGTACAAAACCTGCGAAAACTGAAACTGGCCTTGTTGTAAACGTGCCTTTCTTTGTAAATGAAGGCGACATACTTGTTGTCAATACATCAGACGGTTCTTACGTTTCTAGAGCATAGAAAGAAAAAAGAAGTCTGTTCCCAAAAGGGAGCAGGCTTTTTTTTTGTGCCCAAAAACAGAATCTTTCTTTTATACGAAAATGACAAGACTACTTCCGCAAGCTAGAGCATATCATATAAAAAAATGGGAGGTTGGGAGAGTGCTATGAAATTTTTGCTTGGAAATATCAATTCTACTGTTTTAACAATGGCCGGCTTGCGAGTTTTGTCCTCTATGATTGAGCTGACGGCAGCGATTATCATGCTTGTAACAAATGATGTCCGGAAGGCGGTTGTGGTTAACAGCATTCTCGCTATTGTCGGTCCGCTGATTTTTATTGTCACCATGACTGTTGGAATCTATCAAATTGCCGGGCAGCTATCGTATGCAAAGCTGATTCTGATTTTCACGGGTGTTGTTTTAATTTTGGCGGGTGTTCATAAATAAAGAGAGGCTTGTCATAAAGTCTGCCTTACATCATACATTTTAAAGAAGCCAATCGGTAGAAAGGAGGAGGCTCTGTTGAATGAAATCGCTGAGGTTCTCCCTGAATCCATGAAAAATGCCCTTTCTGAAATACCGGAACAACAATGGCTGGAAATCGAAGAGGTCAGAATTCGAGTCAACCGCCCTGTAGAATTGATTCGAAGAGGACAACCTGTTTTTTTGTCTTATGCCGGCACGGTCGAGGATGCCCATCTGATCCTCAGCCGGCTCAGCAACTATAGTATGTATACGCTCGAAGAAGAGCTGAAGAAAGGGTATGTCACGATCAGAGGCGGCCACAGAGTCGGACTGGCAGGCAGAGTCATCACGGAAAACGGAGGGGTGAAAGGCCTACGTGACATCACATCTTTTAATATACGAATTGCCAGGCAAAAGCTGGGGATTGCGGAGCCGCTGCTTCCATTCTTATATCGAGACAGCTGGCTGAATACACTGATTATCGGTCCGCCGCAAACCGGTAAAACAACACTTCTTCGGGACCTTGCGAGACTCTCAAGCACCGGCAAAAACCACATATTGCCCGTAAAAACAGGAATCGTCGACGAACGGTCAGAAATTGCCGGATGCCTGCGCGGCATTCCGCAGCATCAATTTGGACAGAGGATTGACGTATTAGACGCCTGTCCAAAGGCTGAAGGGCTGATGATGATGATTCGCTCCATGAGCCCTGAGGTAATCATTGTCGATGAAATCGGGCGTGTGGAAGATACAGATGCACTTCTTGAGGCGCTGCATGCAGGTGTTTCAGTTATCGTCTCGGCGCATGGCTGGAGCATATCCGACCTGATGAAGCGTCCTTCATTGAAGCGTTTGTGGGAAGAAAGAGCCTTTGACCGCTATTTGGAATTATCGAGAGCAAAGGGACCGGGCACAGTAAGCCGCATTTATGACAAAGACGGAAATGTGCTGTCTGGGACGATTGGCGTGAAGACATGCTGAAGCTGCTGGGCGCTGTATTCATTGTGGTGGCGACAACATGGACAGGTTTTGAGATGGCGAAGATTTATACAGAACGGCCGCGGCAAATCCGCCAGCTGCGTGCGGCGCTCCAATCCCTAGAGGCTGAAATCATGTATGGCCATACACCGCTTCATATCGCTTCACAGCAGATCGCCAAGCAGCTGGCACAGCCTGTTTCAGCTCTTTTTATCACGTTCAGTGATCAGCTGGAAAAGGGAAGTGATTCTGCGAAAACGGCGTGGGAGCAAAGCTTAAAGAAGGTGTGGGATACCATGTCTTTGAAAAAAAGCGAATATGAAGTGCTGAAGCAATTTGGTGAGACGCTCGGGATTCATGATCGAATCTCGCAGCAAAAGCACATCAAGCTGGCGCTGACACATTTGGAAGCCTCGGAAGCGGATGCTGAGCAGGCACAAGCGAAAAATGAAAAAATGATAAAAAGTTTGGGCTTTTTAGCGGGCTTGTTACTCATTCTTCTATTGATGTAAACGTGAGGGGAGCAAAAATAAAATGGGAGTAGACGTGAATGTCATATTTCAAATCGCCGGAGTGGGAATCGTGGTTGCATTTTTACACACGATTTTGGATCAGATGGGCAAAAAAGAATACGCCCAGTGGGTGACGCTGTTAGGTTTTATCTATATTTTATTTATGGTCGCAACGATTGTAGACGACCTTTTTAAAAAGATAAAAGCTGTGTTTTTATTCCAAGGATAGGGGGGGCTTACAGATTGACATTGTTCAAATTGTAGGTTTAGGGCTGATCGCCACCTTCCTATCTTTGATTGTAAAAGAACAAAAGCCGACTTTTGCGTTTTTAATTGTCGTGTTTGCCGGATGTACCATTTTTCTTTATTTGGTAGACCAAATTTACGACATTATTCGAATGATAGAAAAAATCGCGATTAATGCAAATGTCAACATGGTCTATGTTGAAACCATTTTAAAGATTATCGGAATCGCCTATATTGCTGAATTCGGGGCGCAGCTCACAAAAGATGCCGGGCAAGGGGCCATCGCCTCGAAAATAGAACTGGCGGGGAAAATTTTAATTCTCGTTATGGCTGTGCCTATTTTAACCGTCATTATCGAAACGATTCTCGGACTTATACCTTCTATGTCATAACCGAAAGGAGGCGGTAGATTGAAGCGTTTTCGATGGGCTTTGCTTCTGGCCGTGCTGATCATAACAGGACGTACAGACATTGTACAAGCAGCCGGCGACGCCGAACAAACGGAAGACCATGCTGAAACGGCTGAGCAATTAGCGGAAAGGACAGCGGCCACGCTTGAAACAGACAAGATTGGCGAATTTTGGAATGATATTATGACAGAGTACGGCGGACTGCTGCCGGAAAGTCAAAAAGGCAGCTTAATTGAGTTTATCAAAGGTGATAAATCGTTTTCACCGCAAGAATGGCTGAAAGCTCTCTTCTCTTATTTGTTTCATGAAGTGCTTGCCAACGGAAAGCTGCTTGGCACATTGATTTTGCTCACGATATTCTGCGTTATCCTGCAGCTTCTGCAAAATGCGTTTCAACAAAGCACCGTCAGCAAGGTCGCTTACTCAATTGTGTACATGGTGCTGATTATTCTTGCGCTAAACAGTTTTCATGTAGCAATCAATTATGCGACAGAGGCCATTCAGACGATGACCAGCTTTATATTGGCGCTCATTCCGCTCCTCTTAGCGCTTTTGGCTTCGTCAGGCGGAGCTGTATCTGCAGCCTTCTTTCATCCTGTTATCCTCTTTCTGATGAACACGAGCGGTCTTTTGATTCAGAATATTGTCATGCCGCTCATTTTCTTATCAGCGATTCTGAGCATTGTCAGCACAATGACCGAACAATACAAAGTAACGCAGCTGGCCAACCTGCTCAGAAATATCGCCATCGGTTCTCTCGCCGTCTTCCTCACCATCTTTCTCGGCGTCATCTCTGTTCAGGGAGCCTCAGCTGCAGTGACAGACGGAATTACGCTCAGGACGGCTAAATTTATAACCGGAAACTTTATTCCTGTACTTGGCCGAATGTTTACAGACGCGACAGATACAGTGATCAGCGCTTCCTTACTGCTGAAAAATACAGTGGGAATTCTCGGAGTGGCTATTCTAATCTGTATTGCGGCTTTTCCGGCAATCAAAGTGCTTTCCCTCGCTTTTATTTATAAGCTGGCAGCCGCGATTCTTCAGCCGCTTGGAGGCGGGCCCGTCATAACTTGCCTCGACGTCATCAGCAAAAGCGTCATCTATATTTTTGCAGCTCTCGCCATTGTGTCTCTCATGTTTTTTTTAAGCCTTACTGTCATAATCACAGCCGGAAACCTCACGATGATGATGAAATAAAGGAGGCTGGCAGATGAGTTTTTTAACTGAATGGCTTACCACCATCGTGTTGTTTATCCTTTTTGCAATTGTGATTGATATGCTGCTGCCAAGCTCCAGTATGCAAAAGTACGCAAAAATGGTAGTCAGTCTGCTCTTGATTGTCGTCATGCTCACGCCGATTTTTAAGCTTTTCAACACAGACCCAGCAGTCATCTTTGAATACCTCACAAAAAACGGGCAGTCAGAGTCTGCCGACATAAAAAATCAAATCAATTCAAAAAAAATAGAAATACAAGCTTCCCAGCGCGCATATATTTTAGAAGAAATGGCTGTCCAACTAAAAAAGAAAGCGGAGGAGAGATTCAGTCATGAGGAATACAAAGTAGGCCACATCAAACTCACGGCAGGAGAAAAGGTAGATTCAGAAGAGGATATCAAAACAATCAGCGTGTATATGGCCCCGTCTTCTGAAAAAACGGTCCAAACGGTCGCGCCGGTCAACATTGATACAGATCATGCATACGTAACGAAAGAAGCAGCCGAACAGAAAGAAGCCAAACAGATCCAGTCGCAGCTTGCGGACATTTGGGAAATCGGAAGTGAGAAAATTACGGTTCATATGGAAGGCGGGGAGAGTGTCGGCAATGAATAAAAACGGATTATGGAATGTATTGAAAAAGCAGTTTCTTCCGGGGCAAACGAAGGACGGTGAAAAGCCGAAGCTGACCAAATATCATTACTTTCTGTTCGTTTTTGTTCTCGGAGTTTCCTTTATGCTTGTCAGTCAGCTGTTTTCTTCACCTGAGAAAACAGAGAACGCCAAAACAATAACGGCAGTATCATCACAAGATACCAAAGACAGCAAAGAGAAAACAGCCGAAGTGTTTAAAGCCTCAAAATCTGATGAACCTAAGAACTCGATCGATGATTATGAAAAAGAATACGAAAATCAGCTGAAAGAAATTCTTGAAACGATCATAGGTGTGGACGATGTCTCTGTAGTCGTCAATGTTGATGCAACGTCGCTGAAAGTATACGAAAAAAACAAATCAAACAAAAATACAACGACTGAAGAAACAGACAAAGAAGGCGGAACTAGGAGCGTTACAGACCAGACATCAGAAGAAGAAATTGTCATGATCAAAAACGGCGATAAGGAAACACCCGTCGTCGTCCAAACGAAAAAGCCTGATATACGCGGTGTACTCGTTGTTGCTCAAGGAGTGGACAACGTTCAAATAAAACAAACCATAATTGAAGCGGTGACACGGGTCCTGGATGTTCCAAGCCACCGGGTTGCGGTTGCCCCTAAAAAAATAAAGGAGGATTCATAAATGCTCAAAAAACAAACCGTTTGGCTATTAACAATGCTCAGTCTTGTCGTGGTGTTAAGCGTCTACTATATCATGTCGCCGGAAAGCAAAAATGCCGTGCAAATGCAAAGTGAAAAAAGCGCGTCTGACAGCGGAGAGGTCGCAACTGAAAAAGCGCCTCCCCAGCAAGACACAAAGGAAAAAAACGGTACAGAAACTGAAACAGAAAAAGAAGATGGAACAAAGGGCACAAAAGATTCATCAGCAGACAAGGAGACATCCGCTGAAGCTAGTGAAAAAGGAACTGTTGTAACAGAAACAGCTGATGATGATCTGTTCACGACGTACCGTCTTGATTTAGAAGATGCCAGAAGCAAAGAAAGAGAAGAGCTCAATGCCATTGTGTCAAGCGATGATGCAACAGCAAAAGAGAAAAGCGAAGCATATGATAAAATGACGGCTCTCAGTGAAGTGGAAGGAACTGAAAAACAGCTGGAAACGCTTATTAAAACACAAGGCTACGAAGACGCGCTTGTCAATGCTGAAGGAGATAAAATCAACATTACAGTCAAATCAGACAAACATTCCAAATCAAAGGCGACAGCCATTATAGACCTTGTGGCAAAAGAAATCAAAACAATGAAAGACGTCGCTGTCACATTTGAACCATCCAAGTAAAAAAGAGGAAAAACACGCCCGCTTACAAAGCGGGCTTTTTGGCGTGCCAATCATAATTAGAGTTGAATTCAAAAGTCCGCTCCTGTAAGATGAACATAGTATGTACTTTTAGTAGTAACCTATAAAAAAGAAATTTCATACATAGGAGTGCGATTGAATGTTAAATATTAAAGAAATCCACGAGCTGATTAAAGCAATTGACGAGTCTACAATTGACGAATTCGTATATGAAAATGAAGGTGCATCCTTAAAATTGAAAAAACATGAAGCAGGCACTGTTCAAGTCATGCAGCAGGCGCCGGCAGCACCTGTACAGGCACAGGCTCCGCAGGCAGCTCAGCCGCAAGTGCAGCAAGCAGCGCCTGCACCTGCCCAAGAAGAACCTAAGCAAGATGAGAATTTGCATAAAATCACTTCACCAATGGTAGGAACATTTTATGCATCTTCATCTCCGGAAGCTGGCCCGTATGTAACGGCTGGATCAAAAGTAAATGAGAACACAGTTGTCTGCATTGTAGAGGCGATGAAGCTTTTCAACGAAATCGAAGCGGAAGTAAAAGGCGAAATCGTTGAAGTATTAGTAGAAAACGGCCAGCTGGTCGAATACGGACAACCTCTATTTCTTGTAAAAGCAGAGTAAGGAGACTTAACATGATTAAAAAGCTATTGATCGCCAACCGAGGAGAAATTGCTGTCAGAATCATCAGAGCCTGCAAAGAGCTCGGAATTGAGACTGTCGCTGTTTATTCAGAAGCTGATAAAGATGCCCTTCATGTTCAAATGGCCGATGAAGCTTTTTGTATCGGACCGAAAGCATCAAAAGACAGCTATTTAAACGTTACAAACATTGTGAGTGTTGCGAAGCTGACAGGCACGGATGCTATTCATCCGGGATATGGGTTTTTAGCTGAAAATGCTGATTTCGCCGAATTATGTGAAGAAGTTAACGTCACATTTGTCGGTCCGAGTGCTGACGCCATTTCAAAAATGGGAACAAAAGATGTGGCGCGGGAAACGATGAAACAGGCGGGCGTGCCGATCGTACCGGGTTCACAAGGAGTTATAGAAAATGTGGAAGAAGCGGTTTCGCTAGCTAATGAAATTGGGTATCCTGTTATTATAAAAGCCACCGCAGGCGGAGGCGGAAAAGGAATTAGGGTTGCCCGCACCGAAGAGGAACTGATTAACGGCATTAAGATTACCCAGCAGGAAGCTGCAACTGCATTTGGAAATCCAGGTGTTTACATCGAAAAATACATAGAGGATTTTCGTCATGTTGAGATCCAAGTGCTTGCCGATAACTACGGAAATACCATCCATTTAGGGGAACGCGACTGCTCGATCCAAAGACGCCTGCAAAAGCTTTTGGAAGAATCACCATCTCCTGCGCTTGATTCAGAAATTAGGGAGCAGATGGGCGATGCGGCGGTAAAGGCTGCAAAAGCAGTTGGCTATACAGGCGCTGGAACAGTTGAATTTATATATGACTACAATGAACAGCGCTATTACTTCATGGAAATGAACACGAGAATTCAGGTAGAGCACCCAGTCACAGAAATGGTGACGGGAACTGACCTGATTAAGGAACAAATCAAAGTGGCATCAGGAATGGAATTGAGCCTCAAGCAAGAAGATGTTGAATTTGAAGGCTGGGCCATCGAATGCCGAATCAACGCAGAAAACCCAAGTAAAAATTTCATGCCGTCCCCTGGCGAAATTAAAATGTACCTGCCTCCTGGCGGTCTTGGTGTCCGTGTTGATTCAGCTGCGTACCCGGGCTACTCCATCCCTCCGTACTATGACAGCATGATTGCAAAAGTGATTACATATGGAAAAACGAGAGATGAAGCGATTGCCCGAATGAAGCGCGCATTGAGCGAATTTGTCATCGAAGGAATTGAGACAACAATCCCGTTCCACTTAAAACTGCTTGAACACGAAACATTTGTTGGCGGAGAGTTTAATACGAAATTTTTAGAAACATATGATGTAATGGGCTCATAATTTTTACGGAGGTGAATTGAATGAAAGACAACAGCTTGCTTAAAATGGATCAAGAAGATACGCATTTGGGTAAGGTTGAGATTGCCCCGGAAGTCATTGAGGTCATTGCCGGCATTGCAGCTTCAGAAGTTGACGGTGTTGCCGAAATGCGCGGAAACTTTGCGACAGGCGTCGTCGAACGCTTCGGTAAAGTGAATCATGGCAAAGGTGTCAAAGTCGACCTGGCGGATGACGGAATTACGATTGATGTATACTGTGTCGTTACATTTGGTATTTCGATTCCGAAAGTTGCAGCGTCCGTTCAGGAAAACATTCGTCAAACCTTATTAAATATGACGTCTCTTTCAATTAACGAGATCAATATTCACATCGTCGGCATTCAATTTGACACAAAAGCCCAAGAAGTTCAAATCGACGAAGAAATGTAAATGGCTTAACACGAAACCAAGGGGAGGGCGGCCCTTTGGTTTTTTTACACCTTACCCTTTATTTCAAAGCATGAAGAAAGCCGGCTCAAGGCAGCCGAGTTTCTTCATGATCGTGAAATCCGAATGTTCATAATAAGGTGAATGAAAATATTCGGTAATAGGGTGAAAAAACCTTGATTTCAATATGCGGATACGAAAAAAATATGTTATGATCTCTTTGTGGCTTAACGACAAGCGGATAAAGAGGATCAAAGGAGAAAGAAAATGAAAAGAAGAACAGCAAGAGAAAAAGCTTTGCAGGCACTATTTCAAATTGATGTCAGCGATATTGCAGTAAATGAAGCCATAGAACACGCACTGGATGAAGAAAAAACAGATCCTTTCTTTGAACAGCTTGTACACGGGGTTTTGGAACATCGAGTTCAGCTGGATGAAATGATCTCCAAGCATCTGGTGAATTGGAAGCTCGATCGGATTGCCAATGTTGACCGCGCGATTTTGCGTCTGGCAGCTTACGAAATGGCATATGCAGAAGACATTCCGGTGAATGTCTCTATGAATGAAGCGATTGAACTGGCAAAACGGTTTGGTGATGACAAAGCGACAAAATTTGTGAACGGGGTTCTTTCTAACATTAAATCTGATATTGAACAATCATAGGAGGAAAGAAAATGACTGCAACAATCATCGACGGAAAAGAAACGGCTAGAGAAAAACGCGAACAATTGGCAAAAGAGGTAGAAGAGCTTAAAAAGCAAGGCGTCACCCCTGGACTGGCGGTTATTTTGATTGGAGATGATCCTGCTTCTCACTCTTACGTGCGAGGAAAGAAAAAAGCGGCTGAAACAATGGGAATGAATTTCAAGCTTGATCAATTTGACAGCAGTCTCACAGAAGCTGAACTGCTTTCCATTATCGATCAATACAATCAAGACCCTGAGTTTCACGGCATTCTCGTTCAGCTTCCGCTTCCAGACCATATTTCTGAAAAAGCGGTGATTGAACGTATCTCTCCTGATAAAGATGTAGACGGTTTTCATCCGTTAAACGTAGGGAAAATGCTGCTTGGCGAAGATACGTTTCTTCCTTGCACGCCTCACGGAATTGTTGAGCTTTTGAAGAAAACCAATATTGACCTTTCCGGTAAAGAGGTTGTTGTAGTCGGCCGTAGCAATATTGTCGGCAAACCTGTCGGCCAGCTTTTATTAAATGAAAACGCGACAGTTACTTACTGTCATTCAAGAACACAAAATATTGCCGAACATACAAAAAAAGCGGACATCCTGGTGGTGGCAGTCGGCAGAGCTAACTTCATCAGTGCAGACCAGATCAAAGAAGGCGCTGTTGTCATTGACGTAGGCGTTAACCGTCTGGAAAGCGGAAAGCTTTGCGGAGACGTTGAATTTGAAGGGGCAAAGGAAAAAGCATCCTTCATCACGCCGGTTCCGGGCGGAGTAGGACCGATGACCATCACGATGCTTGCGCATAATACTGTTAAATCTGCGAAACGTACGTTATTATAGATAATTGGAGATATTCACAGGAGGGACGTTTTGCCCGCCGTGAATATGAGCACGATACCCGCTTCTTCAGGCTCCTAAAGCCAGGGCGGGTTTTTCTTTAGTTATGGTGCAGGAATGCTTATGAGAGGAGTTTGAGACATGGGTGAAACAGCGTTTGTTACCGTCTCAGCGCTGACAAAGTATATAAAACGAAAATTCGATGTAGATCCTCACCTTGAAAATATTTGGATTAAAGGCGAATTATCGAATGTAAAAATACACACAAGAGGCCACATTTATTTTACATTGAAAGACGAAAACGCCAGAATGCAGTCGGTGATGTTCGCGAGACAGAGCGAGCGTCTGCCTTTTAAACCTGAAAACGGCATGAAGGTGCTGGTCAGAGGCGGAATTTCAGTATATGAACCGAGCGGAAACTATCAATTATATGCCAAAGAAATGCAGCCTGACGGGGTCGGAGCACTTTATTTAGCGTACGAAGAGTTAAAAAAGAAGCTTGCCGGAGAAGGTTTATTTGACGATCGCTACAAAAAACAAATCCCCGCATTTCCAGCCACAATCGGGGTTGTGACATCTCCGACGGGTGCCGCTGTCAGAGACGTCATTACAACTCTCAAAAGAAGATATCCCCTTGTAAAAGTCATTGTTCTTCCAGCGCTCGTACAAGGCGAAAATGCGAGCAGATCCATCGTTAGCCGCATTAAAGAGGCAAATGAAAAAGAGATGTGTGACGTATTAATTGTCGGAAGAGGCGGCGGTTCGATTGAAGAACTGTGGGCATTTAATGAAGAAATTGTAGCACGTGCGATCTTTGCTTCTAACATTCCGGTCATATCGGCTGTCGGGCATGAGACGGACTTTACGATCAGTGATTTTGTCGCTGATATCAGAGCTGCTACACCGACAGGAGCAGCTGAGATTGCCGTGCCGCATACCACTGATTTAATCGAACGGACAAAAACAGCGGAAGTCAGAATGACAAGAGCGATGCAGCAGCATCTCGGCCAGAAAAAAGAACGGATTCAAACGCTGCAATCCTCGTATGCCTTTCGTTTTCCAAAGCGTTTATATGCGCAAAAAGAGCAGCAGTTTGACCTTGCCTATCAGCAGTTTCAAACCCAGCTGACGGCTCTAATAGATCGGAAAAACAGACAGCTGGAGCGTGAAACGTACAGATTAGAGGCGTTGCATCCTCATGAACAGCTAAAGCAAGCGAGAACACGATATGAGGAACAAACAAATCAGCTTAGAAAAAATATGAATATCCAAATGAAGCAGCTGCATTCCCAATTTCAAACGGTTCTTGGCAAGCTGAATGCCTTAAATCCTCTTCAAGTGATGGAAAGAGGATATAGCTTGGCTTATAAAGAAGACGAACTCATTAAAAGTGTCAGTCAAATAGAAGAGAAGGACCAGCTTGAGGTTAAGTTGAAGGATGGCGTGCTGACCTGTGAAGTATTAGAAAAGAGAGGGGAAGAGTAATGACAGACGTGAAAAAAAATGAAAACATGACATTTGAAGATGCAATGAAAGGGCTTGAGAGCATTGTATCAAAGCTTGAAGAGGGCGATGTGCCTTTAGAGCAAGCAATTAACTATTTTCAAGAAGGCATGGCTCTTTCAAAAATGTGTCACGAAAAGCTGCAGAAAGTCGAAAAACAAATGGACTTCATTTTAAAAGAAGACGGCGAACTGGCACCTTTCAGTGTTCAGGAGGAAGACGAAGGTGACAAATAAAATAACGAGCTTTCTGGCGGAGCGAAAAAAAACGATTGAAAATCAGCTTTCTATCTATACAGAGAATCTCGATATGCCGGACTCATTAAAAAAATCTATGCTGTATTCACTTGAGGCTGGCGGAAAGCGGCTTCGTCCTCTCATTGTACTAGCCGTTTTAAACGCTTACGGGAAAAGTGAAAAGGACGGCATTCCGGTCGGGTGTGCTGTCGAAATGATTCATACGTATTCATTAATTCATGATGACCTTCCTTGTATGGATGATGACGATTTGCGCCGCGGGAAGCCGACAAACCATAAAGTGTTCGGTGAAGCGACAGCAGTATTAGCGGGTGACGGGCTCCTGACGGAAAGCTTTAAGCTGATCACCTCCCACGTGTCAGACGAGGTGTCAGCAGAAAAGCGCCTTCGGCTTGTGAATGAACTCATTTCAGCGGCAGGCACTCAAGGAATGGTCGGGGGACAAGTAGCTGATATGGAAGCGGAAAACCGCCAAGTCACGCTTGAAGAACTGGAATCCATTCATGAACGGAAAACCGCCAAGCTCCTCGGTTTTTGCGTCATCGCCGGCGCAATTTTGGCGGATGCACCTGAGGAAGATATCGAAACCCTGCGTTCCTTCAGCAGCCACATTGGAATCGGCTTTCAAATCAGAGACGATATTTTAGATTTAGAAGGCAGTGAAGAGAAAATCGGCAAACGTGTCGGCTCGGATACCTTAAACGAAAAATCGACTTACCCGTCACTTCTTTCACTGGAAGGGGCCAAACATAAGTTGGATGTTCACATAAAAGAGGCGAAGCGGTTGATCGGCGGACTCTCTCTTCAAAAAGATCTTTTATTTGAGCTTTGTGATTTAATTGCGGCAAGAGATCACTAACCAATCCTAATTTGAAGCGGCTGCACGAGATATGGTAAAATGTAAGCAGTTTATATGAAAAAAAGGAAAAGCGCATTTGTCTTTTTTTATGTCTTAGAGCTGGCTGCTGTCCAGCTCGACATGCAGAAGACATGTATCATTGCAGAAATTCATGCTGAAAGTGAGTTGATCCGCTTTGGATCTTTTATCAATACAGGACCCGTCGTTTTTAAAAAACATGTCCATTGATGAATTAGAGAAATTAAGTGATGAAATCCGTCAATTTTTAATTACAACTTTATCCGCTTCCGGCGGCCACATCGGCCCAAACTTAGGTGTCGTAGAGCTTACTGTTGCGCTGCATAAGGAATTTAACAGCCCGAAAGACAAATTTTTGTGGGATGTAGGCCACCAGTCGTATGTCCATAAGCTGCTGACAGGACGCGGAAAAGAATTTGCGACGCTTCGCCAGTACAAAGGACTTTGCGGATTTCCAAAGCGGAGTGAAAGCGAGCATGATGTTTGGGAAACCGGGCACAGCTCAACTTCTCTGTCAGGCGCGATGGGAATGGCAGCTGCGCGTGATATTAAAGGAACGGATGAATTTATTATACCGATTATTGGTGATGGCGCGCTGACTGGCGGAATGGCGCTTGAAGCCTTGAACCACATCGGCGACGAGAAAAAAGACATGATTGTTATCCTAAATGATAATGAAATGAGTATTGCGCCGAATGTCGGTGCCATTCATTCCATGCTCGGACGTCTGCGCACTGCCGGGAAATACCAGTGGGTCAAAGATGAGCTCGAATACTTGTTTAAAAAGATTCCGGCAGTTGGAGGCAAACTTGCCGCCACGGCGGAACGGATCAAAGACAGCCTGAAATACATGCTCGTCTCCGGAATGTTTTTTGAGGAGCTTGGTTTTACGTATTTAGGCCCGGTGGACGGACATTCTTATCATGAGCTGATTGAAAATCTTCAATACGCCAAAAAAACGAAAGGCCCTGTTCTCCTGCATGTCATCACGAAAAAAGGGAAGGGGTACAAACCGGCTGAGACCGATACGATTGGAACATGGCACGGCACCGGCCCATATAAAATCAATACCGGTGACTTTGTAAAACCGAAGGCAGCAGCTCCTTCATGGAGCGGCCTGGTTAGCGGCACTGTGCAGCGAATGGCGCGCGAGGACGGACGCATTGTAGCCATTACACCGGCTATGCCTGTCGGCTCAAAGCTAGAAGGCTTTGCAAAGGAATTCCCTGACCGCATGTTCGACGTAGGTATCGCAGAACAGCATGCCGCAACGATGGCTGCAGCAATGGCAATGCAGGGGATGAAGCCGTTTTTGGCGATTTATTCAACCTTCCTGCAAAGGGCATATGATCAAGTGGTTCATGACATCTGCCGCCAAAACGCCAATGTGTTTATTGGAATTGACCGTGCAGGACTTGTAGGTGCTGACGGTGAGACACATCAAGGGGTGTTTGATATTGCGTATATGCGCCACATTCCAAACATCGTCTTAATGATGCCGAAAGATGAAAATGAAGGACAGCATATGGTTCATACAGCTCTCAGCTATGACGAAGGCCCGATAGCGATGCGTTTTCCGCGCGGAAATGGACTTGGCGTAAAAATGGATGAACAGCTGAAAACGATTCCGATCGGCACGTGGGAGGTTCTGCGTCCGGGGAATGATGCTGTCATCTTAACATTTGGAACAACAATCGAAATGGCGCTTGAAGCAGCTGAAGAGCTGCAAAAAGAAGGCCTTTCCGTGCGCGTTGTAAATGCGCGTTTTATTAAGCCGATTGATGAAAAGATGATGAAGGGAATCCTAAAAGAAGGCTTGCCAATCTTAACGATTGAAGAAGCGGTCTTAGAAGGCGGTTTCGGAAGCTCGATTTTAGAATTCGCTCATGATCAGGGTGAATATCTTACGCCGATTGACAGAATGGGTATCCCGGATCGGTTTATCGAACACGGAAGCGTAACGGCGCTTCTTGAAGAGATTGGACTAACAAAACAGCAGGTGGCAAACCGTATTAGATTGCTGATGCCGCCAAAGACACACAAAGGAATTGGATCATGACGTCAAAGAAAGAACGATTAGATGTATTACTAGTAGAAAGAGGGCTGGCGGAAACGCGGGAAAAAGCTAAGAGAGCCATTATGGCAGGGATCGTCTATTCAAATGAAAACCGCTTGGACAAACCCGGGGAAAAGATTGACCGTGACCTTCCGTTAACCGTCAAAGGAAACCCGCTCAGGTATGTGAGCAGAGGCGGTTTAAAGCTTGAAAAAGCGCTGAAGGAGTTTCCTGTCTCTGTTAAGGATAAAGTTATGATTGATATTGGCTCCTCCACCGGCGGTTTTACGGACTGCGCTTTGCAAAACGGAGCTAAACAGTCATATGCGGTCGATGTAGGCTACAATCAGCTTGCGTGGAAGCTTAGACAGGATGAACGTGTCGTTGTGATGGAACGGACAAACTTCCGTTACGCGACACCAGCAGACTTCACAAAGGGCATGCCGGAGTTTGCCACAATTGATGTGTCCTTTATTTCACTGAGGCTCATCCTGCCTGTCCTCAAAACATTGCTTGTACCGGGCAGTGACTGCATGGCTCTTGTTAAGCCGCAGTTTGAAGCGGGACGGGAATCCGTCGGCAAAAAAGGAATTGTCAGAGATCCTAAAGTGCATGCTGATGTTCTCAAGCGAATGATCAGTTTTTCTGCGGCTGAAGGCTATATTTGCAAAGGCCTGTCATTTTCACCAATCACAGGAGGAGATGGAAATATAGAATTTCTCCTTCATTTGCATTGGCCGGGAGAGGGGCAGGAAGGACAGGAGCTGCCGGAAGAAGAGATCATCCGCGTTGTAGAAGAGGCACATAAGACGTTAAAAGAAAAAAAAGCAGAAGTACCGGAATAATAGGGCGCTATTATTCCTTTTTTCTGCATTCATGTACAATTTGCAGAGAATCATATAACATAAAAGAACAGATAAGCTGGAAATAGAGGTGCTTACATGAACAAAGGCCAGAGGCATATTAAAATCAGAGAGATCATTACAAGCAATGAAATTGAAACGCAAGATGAATTGGTCGACATGCTGAAGCAGGATGGATACAAAGTAACACAAGCCACGGTTTCACGGGATATCAAAGAACTTCACCTTGTAAAAGTGCCTACGAATAACGGCTCTTACAAATACAGTCTTCCGGCAGACCAGCGTTTCAATCCATTGTCCAAGCTGAAGCGGGCATTGATGGACGCATTTGTGAAAATAGACTCGGCAAGCCATATGATTGTGCTGAAAACGATGCCGGGAAACGCCCAGGCAATTGGCGCGCTGATGGACAATTTGGACTGGGATGAAATTATGGGAACCATTTGCGGAGATGACACGATTTTAATAATTTGCCGGACTCCTGAAGATACAGACGGCGTAAAAAACAGGCTGCTTGAGCTGCTGTAACAGAAATCTAACAAAGATAAGAGGTGTAATGCTGTTTGTTAGCTGAACTATCGATTAAAAACTTTGCCATTATTGAGGAACTGACGGTTTCTTTTGAACGCGGACTCACTGTTTTAACAGGAGAAACCGGAGCCGGCAAATCCATCATCATAGATGCCATTTCTCTTTTAGTCGGAGGCCGCGGATCATCTGAATTTGTCAGATATGGGGAGACAAAAGCCGAGCTTGAAGGGCTTTTTCTATTGGATAGCGGCCATCCCGTTTTTGACGTATGCACTGAGCAGGGAATCGACGTTTCAGACGAAATGATCGTCATGAGAAGGGATATCAGCACGAGCGGAAAAAGCGTTTGCCGTGTTAATGGCAAGCTTGTCACGATTGCTTCGCTAAGAGAGATCGGCAGGCTTTTATTAGATATTCACGGGCAGCACGATAACCAGCTGTTAATGGAGGACGAAAATCATCTCCAGCTTTTGGACAAGTTTGCCGGAGCCGAAGTAGAAAGCGCGCTTCAAGCGTATCAGGAAGGGTACCAGCGGTATATGAAGCTGCTTAAAAAGCTAAAACAGCTTTCTGAAAGCGAACAGGAAATGGCCCACCGCCTGGACCTCATTCAATTTCAGCTTGAAGAAATCGAATCGGCAAAGCTTGAGCTTAATGAAGATGAACAGCTCCAGGAAGAGCGCCAGCAAATTTCAAACTTTGAGAAGATCTATGAATCGCTGCAAAATGCATATAACGCGCTTCGCAGTGAGCAGGGCGGATTGGATTGGGTCGGAATGGCATCAGCGCAGCTTGAAGATATATCCGATATTAACGAACCGCTGAAAAAACTGTCCGAAAGTGTGTCGAACTCCTACTATCTTCTGGAGGACGCTACATTTCAGATGAGAAATATGCTGGATGAGCTTGAATATGACCCGGAACGCCTGAATTATATTGAGACGCGTCTTAATGAAATTAAACACCTAAAACGAAAATACGGTGCAACTGTTGAGGACATTTTGGAATATGCTTCTAAAATTGAAGAAGAGATTGACCAGATTGAAAACAGGGACAGCCATCTTCAAAGCGTGAAGAAGGAGCTTGACTCAGTCGGAAAAGATGTTGCGGTAGAAGCGGCAAATGTTTCACAAATCCGGAAAGCATGGGCGAAAAAGCTGGCCGATGAGATTCAGCGCGAATTAAAAAGCCTCTACATGGAAAAATCAACATTTGATATGGAATTTAAGGTCAGAACAGCGTCTCACAATGAGGAGGCGCCGATTGTAAACGGCCAGCCTGTTCAGCTGACTGACCAAGGGATTGATCTGGTCAAATTTTTAATTTCAACCAACACAGGCGAGCCTCTGAAATCCCTTTCGAAAGTTGCTTCCGGAGGAGAGCTGTCCCGGGTGATGCTTGCCATAAAAAGCATTTTTTCTTCGCAGCAGGATGTGACGTCGATTATATTCGATGAGGTGGATACCGGTGTAAGCGGCAGAGTTGCACAGGCAATCGCTGAAAAGATCCATAAAGTCTCAATAGGATCACAAGTGCTGTGTATTACACACTTGCCTCAGGTGGCTGCCATGGCCGATACGCATCTTTATATTGCGAAGGAGTTAAAAGACGGCAGAACCACGACACGTGTCAAGCCGCTGTCTAAGCAGGAAAAGGTAGTGGAAATCGGGCGCATGATTGCCGGAGTCGAAGTAACAGACTTGACGAAACGCCATGCGAAAGAACTTTTAAAACAAGCAGATCAAGTGAAAACAACTGGGTAAGCTGCGCGAGAAGCGCAGCTTATTTTTTTTGCACACATCCATTCGTTCATCAGTATATCCAATGTTTTTCTTTATATGACAGTTATAAATAAGGTGCCAGAAGGCAAAATTAAAGATGTAGCAGCAAGACATAAAGAAGGTGTGGGATAGGAGCGAGGAGAGTGAAGTAGTGAATGCCCGATAACATCAGAAAAGCAGTAGGTTTAATTCTCCTTGTTTCGTTATTAAGTGTAGGTTTATGCAAACCGCTAAAAGAGTATTTACTGATTCCAACGCAAATGAGAGTATTTGAAACCCAAACACAAGCGATTGAAACGGGTTTATCGGTAAACGCTCATGCACAAGAATCATCTGAAGCGTTTACAGTAAAGAAAGACCCGCATGAAATCAAGGTGACAGGCAAAAAATCAGGTGAGTCAGAGTTAGTCTACGATCTTGCCGGATTTCCAATCAAAAAAACAAAAGTGCAAGTTCTTCCTGATTTAAAGGTCATACCTGGCGGACAATCAATCGGTGTAAAGCTTCATTCCGTCGGTGTTCTTGTCGTCGGTTTTCATCAAATCAATACAAGTGAAGGCAAAAAATCTCCAGGAGAAACGGCCGGTATTGAAGCGGGCGACATCATTATTGAGATGAATGGACAGAAAATTGAAAAAATGAACGATGTGGCCCCATTCATTCAGAAAGCCGGTAAAACCGGAGAATCTTTAGATTTGCTCATAAAACGTGACAAACAAAAAATCAAAACAAAGCTCATTCCCGAAAAGGATGAAGCAGAAGGCAAGTACAGAATTGGTTTATACATCAGGGATTCTGCTGCTGGCATCGGCACGATGACATTTTATGAACCGAAAACCAAAAAATACGGAGCACTTGGCCACGTGATTTCCGACATGGACACAAAGAAACCAATCGTAGTGGAGAATGGAGAAATCGTCAAATCAACTGTAACATCCATTGAAAAAGGGACAGGCGGAAATCCGGGAGAAAAACTGGCGCGATTTTCCTCAGAACGCAAAACGATCGGGGATATAAACAGAAACAGCCCATTTGGCATTTTCGGCACACTGCATCAGCCGATTCAAAACAATATTTCAGATCAAGCCTTGCCGGTTGCGTTTTCTACAGAAGTCAAAAAAGGGCCTGCTGAAATTTTAACGGTCATTGATGATGACAAAGTAGAAAAGTTTGATATTGAAATCGTCAGCACGACGCCGCAAAAATTCCCTGCGACAAAAGGATTGGTCTTAAAAATAACCGATCCAAGGCTGCTAAAAGAAACAGGCGGCATCGTACAGGGGATGAGCGGGAGTCCGATCATTCAAAATGGAAAAGTGATCGGCGCTGTCACCCATGTATTTGTAAATGACCCGACAAGCGGATACGGCGTTCATATTGAATGGATGCTGTCAGAAGCAGGAATCGATATTTATGGAAAAGAAAAAGCAAGCTGACTGCCGGTATTTCCGGCAGTTTTTTTGTTTTGATCCCTCTTCACTTCTCATAATACATACGGTAAAATATACAAAAGAAGATTTTTCGACAAATTCACGTTTCCTTGTTTGTCAAATTTCATTTTTAGTCGAAAAACGGAGAAAAACATAGAATAACAAAGATATGCCACTAATATTGGTGATTATGATTTTTTTTAGAGGGTATATAGCGGTTTTGTCGAATGTAAACATGTAGCAAGGGTGAATCCTGTTAACTACATTTGGGGAGGAAGAAACGTGGAGAAAATTAAAGTTTGTGTTGCTGACGATAATCGAGAGCTGGTAAGCCTGTTGAGTGAATATATAGAAGGACAGGAAGACATGGAAGTGATCGGTGTTGCCTATAACGGACAGGAATGCCTGTCGCTGTTTAAAGAAAAAGATCCCGATGTGCTCGTATTGGATATTATTATGCCGCATTTGGATGGACTTGCGGTTTTAGAGCGGCTGAGGGAATCAGATCTGAAAAAACAGCCGAATGTCATTATGCTGACAGCCTTTGGACAGGAAGATGTCACGAAAAAGGCCGTCGATTTAGGCGCTTCCTATTTTATTCTCAAACCGTTTGATATGGAAAACCTTGTCGGTCATATTCGCCAGGTCAGCGGAAATGCCAGCAGCGTGACGCATCGCGCGCCATCATCGCAAAGCAGCATTATACGCAGCAGCCAGCCTGAACCAAAGAAGAAAAATCTCGACGCGAGCATCACAAGCATTATCCATGAAATCGGCGTCCCAGCCCATATTAAAGGCTACCTCTATCTGCGCGAAGCAATCTCAATGGTATACAATGACATCGAATTGCTCGGCAGCATTACAAAAGTCCTCTATCCGGACATCGCCAAAAAGTTTAACACAACCGCAAGCCGTGTAGAAAGAGCGATCCGCCATGCGATTGAGGTGGCATGGAGCAGAGGGAATATTGATTCCATTTCCTCGTTGTTCGGCTATACTGTCAGCATGACAAAAGCCAAACCTACCAACTCAGAGTTCATTGCGATGGTTGCGGATAAGCTGAGATTAGAACATAAAGCTTCTTAAGCATGAGGATATTATCGGATGATTAAATAAACGTCTTTTATTTATTAGTTTACGCTGATAAATAGGAGGCGTTTTGTTTTGGGTACATTTACTTCATGTTCCGCAAGGAGGAGTGATACAGGTGTTTGAAAAATACCGACTGTTCATGTCGTTATTTATGCTGGCGCTTTGCGACATCAATTTCGAGCATCTTTACAAAACAGAATCACACATACTAGGCACCATGATGACTTTATCTCATATGCAGTCATCGTTTCATGTGTTTTCACCGCTTGGATCATAAAAAACAAATAAACAGGAACACATTGAAACCTTTTCCCAGTAAAATCGTAAGTAAGGAAGCATTCGTGAACAAAGGAGACGTACGAATGAAAAGAAAAAAAGCCAGAAAGCGTGACGGATTTCTCCTAGATTTGCTTCCCGAAGCAGCTGGCGAGCTCCTTCTCTTACTGTTTAGATGTTTGCATAAATTGATTTAAAGTTAAAAAAAGACTGCCGAATTATTTCGGCAGTCTTTACACATTAATCTTTATAAGGCACCCAGCCAGGCGTGTTCACAATGGCTTGCCATAGCGGTTCAGGCAAGTGATATTTTTCTTTGTCAGTGCCTTTTATGACGGTTTCAATTTGTTTTTCGCGGCCTTCTTTTACTTTCACTGTCCAGTCAGGGTCAACTAAAATTTCGCGTCCCATAGCGACTAGCGGAATACCGTTTTCGATCACAGCCAGTGCGTCATCTGCGGAATGAATAGAACCGACGGCGATCAGCGGCACTTTGTTTCCGACACGTTCATTCAATAAGTCCATGCGTGTGCGAGTCGGATCTGCACCGCGGCGCGCTTTTGAGTTTACGTCCATCAGTGAGATATGAAGATAGTCCAATTCTTTATCCCCTAAAGCATCAACAAGCGTAAAGGTTTCAGTCATTGTTAATCCTGGTGTCTCAGGTTCTTCCGGAGACAGACGGTAGCCGACTAAGAATGCACCCTTCGCATGTTCTGCAGTAGCTTTTTTAACTTCATCAACAATAGCAAGCGGGAAGGCTAATCGTTTCTCATCGCTTCCTCCCCAGCGGTCTGTGCGCTGATTGGTTTTCGGAGAATAAAACTGCTGAATCAAGTAGCCGTTTGCGCCGTGAATTTCAACACCGTCAAAGCCGGCTTCAATGGCGCGTCTTGTCGCTTCTCCAAATGCCTTCACGATGTTTTCCACTTCTTCGCCTGTTAAGGCACGGGCAATTTGCTTGCCTTCATCAAACACGTCACTTGGCGCTACAACATCATGTTGCGGAACGAGCTCAGACGGGCATTCAATGCCGCCGTGATGAATTTGCACAACGGCTTTAGCGCCTTGCGCCTGAATGGCTTGCGCTAACTTTTTTAAACCTGGAATGTTGGAGTCATCATGGATGGCCGGCTGCCCGGGAAATGCTTTTCCGTCCGGTGTGACATTTGCGCAAGCTGTAATCACCATTCCCATCTCTTTTGAGCGGGGGATGATATAGTCAAGCTCTGCTTCAGATATCGTACCGTCTTCATTAGAAGCGTAATGAGTCATTGGTGCAACTGTGATCCGGTTGTCGATTGTAACGCCGCTTTTAAATGTAAATGGTTCAAACAGCGATTTATACTTAGGGTTCATTTGATCATCTTCTTTCGTTTGGTTTCGCACATATTTTAGCCTACATGTAAAAATTAATGCAATTGATCTGCTTTACCGGCTGAATATCTTGAGAACAGAGTGATGTTTTCTGCGCTCTTTTTCGGGGGCTTTGTAGCCGCCGGTGATTTGGTGGCCAATGGTGCAAGTGATGACCGCTGCAGTGAGCAACACTACGAATTTTTTCATGACTGTAACTTCTTTCTGTAAAGTGTATATTCTTTAAAAGGTTACGTCTGGCTGGTCCACCCACCCGTCAAACGATTTGCTCACATCATTCCTCAAATTTTTTAAAATGAATAAAAAGTTGCTTCTCTCCGTTATTTTTTTCTAATTTGCGCCTCAATTAGAGCCATCCTCATAGACAAATACGATTGTTTTCTTTCTAGCAACAGGAAATAATCAGGTCGGATAGCCCTTTTGAAAAATGTGGATTCTCAGTGCCGTCTTTCGCATCGGCTTTACAAATCTGCCATTCTGGTCAAAGATAGAAGCCAAACGTCAGGAAGAGGTGATTTTGTGAAACAATCGGCTCTTTTGCTGTTTACTGTGCTGCTTCTCTCAGGGTGCAGTATTGCAAGTGCGGATGACTCAGTCCCAAAGTTTACCTAAGAGGGAAAATACATTGGCTCGGCTGATCCTCATACGATTGCGGTTTCTTTGAATGGAGAAGAAACCATGATACAGGTTCCGCAGGATAAACGTGAGGAATGTGAATCACTGCCAGATCACACAAATGTCCTGGTAAAATATACAAAGAAGGATAATGGAATGTTACAGCTGCAAGATATTCAGCTGCAGAAGAACTCGTCATAAAAGACCGGAGGGAGAAGTTGAGAATGTTATGGAGGAGCTTGACGCTGTGCGGATTGGCATTGACGCTCACGCCTTGTGCACAGGCGGCAGAGCCGATAGAAGGGAAAACAGTGTATATTGATGCCGGACACGGCGGTGAAGACAGTGGAGCGGTCGGAAACGGACTCTTTGAAAAAGATATTAATTTAGCAGTTTCCGAGTATGTGACGGATAAGCTGAAAGCGGAGGGAGCCAACCCTGTTGCGTCCCGGTCTGATGATCATTTTCTGACTTTGGAAGAAAGAGTGGCAAAGGCAAGTGCTAATCAGGCCGATCTTTTTGTTAGCATTCATGTGAATTCAGGGGTTGCTACAGCTTCGGGAACAGAAACGTATTTTCAGTCTGATTATGAAGGGGAAAACAGCCGGCGTCTGGCGTCAGATATTCAGTCCCAGCTGGTTTCATCCTTACAAACGAGAGACAGGGGCGTGAAAGAATCAGATTTTTACGTCATTACATATTCACAGATGCCGAGTGTGCTGGCGGAGCTTGGATTTATGACAAACAGCGCTGACGCGAACAAGCTTGGAAGCGAAGAATACCAGCAAAAAGCCGCAGATGCGATTGTCACCGGCATTGACTCTTATTACGAACAGTAAGATTGAAACAGCCTTAATCCTAGAGTGGAATCGCCAAAATCAGTATAATGGAGAAAACTTTAGGGCTTGAGGTGAAACGATGACAAAGATTTTTGCCCATCGGGGGGCATCAGGTCAATATCCCGAAAATACTATGCTTGCATTTGAAAAAGGAATTGAAGCCGGCGTGGATGGAATTGAGCTTGATGTGCAGCTGACAAAAGACGGGCGCATGGTTGTGATTCATGATGAAAGACTTGACCGGACAACATCGCTCAAAGGATTCGTGAAGGATACAGTGTATGATGTCATCATGACTGCGAATGCGGCCGCTGGTCACGATCACACGTACAGTGATATCAAAGTGCCGCTGCTTGAAGACGTGCTCTCATGGGCATATAAAAAGGATTTTCTCATCAACATTGAATTAAAAAACAGTGTGATCCGCTATGAAGGAATGGAAGAAAAAGTGCTGGAGGCAGTGAAACGATTCAATATAGAGGAAAGAATCATTCTGTCCACTTTTAATCATGAAAGCTTGGCGCTATGCGCCCAGCTCGCTCCCCATATCGAACGGGCGGCATTGACTTCAGATGTGCTTTATCAGGCTGATCAGTATATCACATCTATTCCAGCTTCCGGCTACCACCCGAAGCTGAACAGCCCGGGGACAGCAGATGAAGTACTGAAGAAAATGAGGAACAGTTCGATCAAGGTAAGGCCATATACAGTCAATCGGCCGGAAGATATGAAGCGCCTCTTTGAAGCGGGGGCAGACGGCATTTTCACTGATTTTCCTGCAAAGGCTTTGGAATTGCTAAAAAATAAATAGTTGTTATAGAAGGAGGCTGTTGACGCAGCCTTCTTTTTTCATTCATTCATGCCCGTTTGAAAGCATACATTCATAGAAGACAACTAGAAATTGTAAGCGCTGTCTATCTTCTGAATGAGGTGAAACCATGAGGAAAACAGTCATTGTAAGTGCCGCAAGAACACCATTTGGCAAATTCGGCGGAGCGTTGAAAGAGGTGAAAGCTGCTGAGCTTGGGGGCATTGCGATGAAGGAGGCGTTACATCGCGCTGGAGTATCTGGAGATGAGGTGGAAGGAACTGTGATGGGCATGGTTGTCCAAGCCGGCTCAGGGCAGATTCCTTCCCGCCAAGCTGCCCGTCTGGCCGGAATGCCTTGGAGTGTGCCGTCAGAAACGCTGAATAAAGTCTGCGCATCCGGACTGCGCGCAGTCACCTTGTGTGATCAAATGATTCGGGCGCGAGATGCGGACATTCTTGTTGCCGGGGGAATGGAAAGCATGAGCAATATTCCGTATGCCGTTCCCGCCGGTCGCTGGGGAGCGCGGATGGGAGACGGTGAGCTTAGGGACTTAATGGTTTATGACGGGTTAACGTGCGCGTTTGACGAGGTGCATATGGCTGTTCACGGAAATACAGCCGCCAAGGAATATGGAATTTCACGCAGGAAGCAGGATGAATGGGCGCTAAGAAGTCATGCGCGGGCAGCTAAGGCAGCCGATGAAGGAAAGTTTCAGGATGAAATCGTTCCCGTAAGCTGGACCAACCGAAAAGGAAAAACAAATATGGTTGAAAAAGATGAAGCGATTCGGCGTGACACAAGTCTGGATCAGCTCGCAAAACTTTCTCCGATTTATACAAGTGACGGTTCCATCACAGCCGGTAATGCTCCCGGGGTCAATGACGGGGCCGGTGCGTTTGTGCTGATGTCTGAGGACGAAGCGGCTGGACTTGGCAAACGGCCTCTGGCTACAATTCTTGGTTTTTCAACTATGGGAATGCAAGCGTGCGAGCTAGCGGCAGCTCCGGGGTTTGCAATTAACAAACTCCTAAAAAAGAACGGTTTAACCGTCCAAGATATTGACTTGTTTGAAGTAAATGAAGCGTTTGCTTCTGTTGTTTTGACATGTGAAAAAATTGTCGGTTTCGATCTTGAAAAAGTAAATATAAACGGCGGTGCGATCGCCCTCGGCCACCCGATCGGCGCAAGCGGGTCGAGAATTCTCATGACGCTTGTTTATGAATTAAAGCGCCGGGGAGGAGGACTGGGAGTTGCCGCCATCTGCAGCGGTGCGGCTCAGGGAGATGCCGTCTTAGTGCAGGTTCATTAAAACAATGATGAAAAAGGGGATTTCAATGGAGATGAAACATGTTATGGTGGCCGGTGCCGGTCAGATGGGAAGCGGAATCGCTCAAACAGCTGCCGATGCAGGCTTTTATGTGCGGATGTACGATGTGATTCCCGACGCTGCGGAGGCAGGATTGAAGCGATTGAAGAAACAGCTGACCCGTGACGCTGAAAAAGGAAGAAAGACCGAAGCGGAAGTGAAGGGTGTAATCAGCCGCATTTCGCTTTCTCGAACGCTTGAGGATGCAAAGCATGCGGATATTGTAATTGAGGCTATTGCAGAAAACATGACAGCGAAAACCGAACTGTTTAACACACTTGATCACATTTGTCCGCCTCATACGATTTTGGCCAGCAATACATCTTCCTTGCCTATTACAGAAATCGCTGCTGTGACAAACCGGCCTGATCAAGTCATTGGCATGCATTTTATGAACCCCGTTCCTGTGATGAAGCTGGTTGAAGTGATTCGCGGCTTGGCTACGTCAGAAGTAACAGCCTTAGAGGTTAAGAAATTAGCGGAAAAGATGGGGAAAACCCCAGTAGAAGTCAATGATTTTCCGGGGTTTGTTTCCAATCGCATTCTTCTTCCGATGATTAATGAAGCCGTCTATTGCGTGTATGAGGGGGTGGCGAAGCCGGAAGCAATAGACGAGGTGATGAAGCTGGGCATGAATCATCCGATGGGCCCGCTTACATTAGCGGATTTTATCGGGCTGGATACGTGTTTATCGATTATGGAAGTTCTTTATTCCGGCCTTGGCGATTCCAAATACCGTCCTTGCCCGCTTCTCCGCAAATATGTCAAAGCGGGCTGGCTTGGCAAAAAGAGCGGACGCGGTTTTTATCAATATGAGGAGAGGGCTTTCTGAAGTCAATTCATCCGGGGGTGGCCGAGTTGCATGTAACCCAAGAGCAAGTCATGATGCGAAAAATGGTACGTGATTTTGCCCGAAAAGAAATTGCTCCCGCTGCTGAAATCATGGAAACAACAGACGAATTTCCGTTTCAGTTGATCAAAAAAATGGGTGAACACGGCTTGATGGGAATACCGGTGCCGGAACAATACGGCGGCGCAGGGGCGGATGTTGTTTCTTATATTTTGGCGATTCATGAAATTTCTAGAATCAGCGCGGCTGTCGGTGTCATTCTTTCCGTTCATACCTCGGTCGGCACAAATCCGATTCTGTACTTCGGCAACGAAGATCAGAAGATGAAATATGTGCCGAAGCTCGCTTCAGGAGACCATTTGGGCGCATTTGCATTGACAGAGCCTCACTCAGGGTCGGATGCTGGAAGCCTCCGCACAACAGCCATCAAAAAGAACGGCAAATACCTATTAAACGGATCGAAAATATTCATTACAAACGGTGGAGCCGCCGATATCTATATCACCTTTGCTTTAACAGCTCAAGATCAAGGCAGGCACGGGATTTCGGCTTTTATCATTGAAAAAAGCACACCCGGTTTTACCGTTGGAAAAAAAGAAAGAAAGCTGGGGCTCTACGGTTCCAATACTACGGAACTGATTTTTGATAATGCAGAAGTGCCTGAAGAAAATTTGCTTGGCAAAGAGGGTGATGGCTTTCACATTGCCATGGCGAATTTAAATGTCGGCCGCATCGGCATTGCGGCCCAAGCGCTCGGAATTGCAGAGGCGGCTCTTGAGCATGCCGTTGGTTACGCGAAGCAGCGGGTGCAATTCGGAAGGCCTATCGCAGCAAATCAAGGCATATCGTTTAAGCTGGCTGACATGGCGACAAGGGCAGAGGCAGCAAGGCATCTTGTCTACCACGCCGCAGACCTTCATAACCGCGGCTTGGCCTGCGGAAAAGAAGCGTCTATGGCTAAACAATTTGCTTCTGATTCTGCGGTGAGGGCGGCATTAGACGCCGTCCAAATTTTTGGGGGATACGGCTATATGAAGGATTATCCGGTCGAGCGGCTGCTTCGTGATGCCAAAGTGACGCAAATCTATGAAGGGACCAACGAGATCCAAAGACTGATTATTTCTAAGCATCTGCTTAGCGGAACCTGATAGACAAAAAACGCAAAACGGAGGTTGAGGATATGGAGGAGAAACAGCATTATTCTCCGGGTTTGGACGGTGTGATCGCGGCAGAAACTCATATTTCTTATCTTGACACCCAGTCCAGCCAGATTTTGATAAGAGGCTATGATTTAATAGATCTTTCTAAAACAAAAAGCTATTTGGAGATTGTTCATTTACTGCTGGAGGGCAGGCTGCCGGAAGAAAGTGAAATGGAAGCGCTGGAAAGAAACATAAACAGTGCATCAAGCCTGCCTGCTGATCATCTCCGTCTGCTTGAGCTGCTCCCTGAGCATACTCATCCGATGGATAGCCTGCGTACCGGCCTGTCGGCACTTGCCGGCTATGATCGGCAAATAGATGATCGGTCTCCTTCTGCAAACAAAGAACGCGCCTATCAGCTTCTCGAGAAAATGACCGCCCTCACTGCTGCCAGCTATAGGATCATCAATAAGAAAGAGCCGATTTCTCCGCTTCAAACCCTATCCTACAGTGCAAACTTTTTATACATGATGACAGGGAAATTGCCTTCCTCACTGGAAGAACGGATTTTTGACCGCTCTCTCGTCCTGTACAGTGAGCATGAGATGCCCAATTCAACCTTTGCGGCAAGGGTCATTGCTTCTACACATTCGGATCTTTATGGTGCTTTGACAGGAGCTGTCGCCTCACTGAAAGGGAATCTTCACGGAGGAGCAAACGAAGCTGTGATGTATATGCTTTTAGAGGCGAAAACAACATCCGATTTTGAGCAGCTACTTCAAATAAAACTGAAAAGAAAAGAAAAGGTTATGGGATTCGGCCACCGGGTGTATATGAAAAAAATGGATCCGAGAGCACTCATGATGAAAGAGGCGCTGCAACAATTATGCGATAAAGCCGGTGACCATCGTTTATACGAGATGTGTGATGCGGGAGAGCAGCTGATGGAGAAGGAAAAAGGACTTTACCCGAATTTGGATTACTACGCTGCCCCGGTGTATTGGATGCTCGGCATACCGATTCCTTTGTATACACCTGTCTTTTTCAGCGCAAGAACGTCCGGTTTATGCGCCCATGTTATCGAACAGCATTCCAATAACCGTCTCTTCCGCCCCCGTGTCAGCTATAAGGGCCCGCGTTATCAGGCCGAATCATAAATCATGAAAGGAACTGGTAGCATGCTGAAAACGGATCATGTTATTGAAGAAATTACAGACTATGTGCTTGATAAAGAGATTACAAGTTCCGAGGCCTATACAACAGCAGGGCATGTGTTGCTGGATACGCTTGGCTGCGGGATTTTGGCGCTTCGGTATCCTGAATGCACAAAGCTGCTCGGCCCGATTGTTCCCGAAACGATTGTCCCGAATGGAAGCAAAGTGCCGGGTACATCCTATGTTCTCGATCCGGTGAGAGCGGCGTTTAATATCGGGTGTATGATCCGGTGGCTTGATTACAACGACACGTGGCTGGCCGCGGAGTGGGGGCATCCATCTGATAATCTGGGAGGAATCCTTGCCACTGCTGATTATGTATCGAGAGTGAGGCTGTCTGAAGGAAAAGATCCTTTAATGGTACGCGACGTACTTGAAATGATGATCAAAGCACACGAAATTCAAGGCGTGCTTGCGTTAGAAAACAGTCTAAACCGAGTTGGCCTTGATCATGTGCTGTTTGTCAAAGTTGCGACAACTGCTGTTGCAGCAAAGCTTTTGGGCGGCGGAAGAGAAGAAATCAAAAATGCACTTTCGAATGCATGGATTGACAATGCTGCCTTGAGGACATACCGGCATTCACCGAATACCGGCTCGCGCAAATCATGGGCGGCAGGAGACGCAACGAGCAGAGGTGTTCATTTGGCATTGATGGCGTTAAAAGGGGAAATGGGTTATCCAACAGCTTTGAGCGCACCGGAGTGGGGGTTTCAAGACGTTTTATTCAATAAACAAGAGATCAAACTCGCACGTCCGCTTGACGCTTATGTCATGGAAAATGTGTTATTTAAAGTGTCTTATCCTGCGGAATTTCATGCTCAGACAGCGGCGGAGTGCGCCGTCATTCTTCATCCGCAGGTAAAGGGCCGGGTTGATGAGATTGACCGTGTTGTCATCAGAACGCACGAATCCGCTATCCGGATTATTGATAAAAAAGGCCCGCTTCACAATTCCGCTGATCGTGATCACTGCCTCCAATACATTACAGCAATCGGTTTGCTTTTTGGTGATATTACCGCGCAACATTATGAAGCTGAGACAGCGAGTGACCCGAGAATAGATAAACTTCGTGATAAAATGGAAGTGACTGAAAATAAAACATATACGGAGGATTACCTGAAACCCGACAAACGTTCCATTTCAAATGCCGTTCAGGTTCATTTTAAAGACGGAACGAGCACGGAAATGGTGGAATGTGAATTTCCGCTTGGCCATCGTTTTCGAAGAGACGAGGCAGTGCCGAAACTGCTGGAAAAGTTTTCTGACAATCTCAAAACCCATTATGCTGATAAACAGCACAAACATATTTATGAGCGCTGTACCAGCTATGAGACATTACAAACGATGCGTGTAAATGAATTCGTAGATATGTTCTGCATGTAATAGAAGGAGGACTTGCGTCATGTCGTGGATCGTCAATAAACAATCGTCACAAGAGGAGCTTGCCGGGCGTTTCCGCAAGCTGATGTCAGCGCCGGACATTCTGCAAATTCCCGGCGCCCATGACGGGATGGCTGCCTTGCTTGCAAAGGAAGCCGGCTTTTCTGCGATTTATTTGTCTGGTGCGGCATATACAGCCAGCAGGGGGCTTCCTGATTTAGGGATCATCACGTCGACAGAAGTGGCTGATCGGGCCAAAGATCTTGTGCGTGCAGCTGACCTGCCTCTGCTTGTTGATATCGATACGGGGTTTGGCGGTGTGTTAAATGCCGCCCGAACTGCCCGCGAGATGCTTGAAGCCAGAGTAGCCGCCGTTCAAATTGAAGACCAGCAACTTCCGAAAAAATGCGGACATTTAAATGGCAAACAGCTTGTTCCGATAAAGGAAATGGCGCAAAAAATAAAAGCGATCAAACAAGCAGCGCCCTCCCTTGTCGTTGTTGCCCGTACTGATGCCAGGGCGCAGGAAGGGCTTGATGCCGCAATGAAACGGTCAGAGGCTTACATTGAGGCTGGAGCGGACGCGATATTTCCAGAAGCGCTTCAGGCGGAGAACGAATTCCGCCAGTTTGCTGAGAACAGCTCCGTTCCGCTTCTTGCGAATATGACCGAATTTGGGAAAACGCCGTATTATTGCGCCGATGAATTCGAAGATATGGGGTTTCGCATGGTGATTTATCCTGTCACATCGCTTCGAGCGGCGGCAAAAGCTTATGAGCGGATGTTTGGTTTGATAAAGGAGCACGGCTCACAAAAAGAAGGGCTTCAAGATATGCAGACACGAAAAGAATTGTACAAGACGATTTCTTATTATGACTATGAAGCGTTAGATAAAACAATTGCCAAGACTGTTTTGCCTGACGAATAGTTTCAACTAAAAAAGCCGGAGTGTTCTCCGGCTTTTTTGCAGCTATCATTTTCTGAATCGCGGGCTGACTTGATTGCGTTTTCTGTCTCTGAATAAAATGAACCCAGCCAGCACATAAAGGCCGAACACAAAAAAGATAAAACCTGACAAACCTTGGAGCCAAAGAGCTCCGAATGGCTTTATCGTATGGCCGAAAAGCGTATCCCTCATCAGTTTAATGCCTAAAGCGGAGATGGCGCCGGGGATGACTAATATCAAAAGCGCAAGAAGTCGGCTCATCCTCAGAAAACTCCTTTATCTTTTCATTTCCTTTATTGTCCAGCTGAAAAAATATTTTGTCAAGAGAAGAAAACGTGGTAACATAGGGTTGTGCAAATTATTGCAACGGAATAAATAGGCGTGCAAATTTTTTCATACAAAGGGGGAGCGGGATGCAAAAGGTACTGATTGTAGGTGCCGGCAAAAGGGGAACGGCGTTATTACACATTCTGATCAAAACAGCCATCATAGAGATCATTGCCGTGGTTGACAAAGACCCCGAAGCGCCGGGATTGATAGAAGCAGAACAGTATGGGATTGCCGTTTCATCTGACTGGAAACCTTACATACAACATAAACCGGATATCGTCATTCATACCACCGGCAATCAAGCCGTATTTGACGAACTCCTTCAGGAAAAGCATGAAGAGACTATTGTTATGCCAGGGAAAATGGCGTACATCGTTTTTCAGCTGATGGAAGAAAAGCAACACCTGATTCAAATGCTGAAAGAGCAAACATACAAACACGACCGAATTTTTAATTCTACCCATGACGGGATGATTTTTATTGATATCAATGAAGAAATCATTCTCTTTAACCATATGGCCGAAAAAATGGTCGGGAAAAAACGAGAGGAAGTCATCGGGCGCCCGATCAAAGAAGTCATTCCGAGCACGAAGATGCCGCGGATATTAAAAACAAGAGTGCCTGAATACAACCAGAAGCAGCTTTTAGGTGAGAATCAGATCGTGACGACCAGGCTGCCGATTATTGATGAAGGCGGCCGTTTGCTCGGAGCGCTCTGTGTATTCAAGGATATAACGGATGCTGTTGAGCTGGCGGAGGAAGTGACGAATCTCAAACAGGTGCGCACGATGCTGGAGGCGATCATTCAATCCTCTGATGAGGCAATTTCTGTCGTTGATGAAAACGGCATCGGACTCTTGATCAATAAAGCGTATACGAAAATGACGGGGCTTTCTGAAAAAGAAGTCATCGGCAAGCCTGCAAACACTGATATCTCTGAAGGCGAAAGCATGCATTTAAAGGTGCTTGAAACAAGACGGCCTGTCCGCGGTGTCAGAATGAAGGTCGGCCCGAATGAAAAAGAGGTCATCGTCAATGTAGCGCCGGTCATTGTAGACGGGATTTTGAAAGGCAGCGTCGGTGTGATTCACGATGTCTCCGAAATTAAAATGCTGACAGCCGAGCTCAACCGCGCCAGGCAAATCATTCGGACGCTGGAAGCAAAATACACGTTTGACGACATTATCGGCAAAAGCGAGCAAATGCTGGTTGCGCTTGAACAGGCAAAGCTCGGGGCGAAAACGCCGGCAACGATTTTGCTGCGCGGGGAATCGGGAACAGGAAAAGAACTGTTCGCCCATGCCATCCATAACGAAAGCGACCGGAAATACAATAAATTTATTCGCGTGAATTGTGCAGCCCTTTCTGAAAACCTGCTCGAATCAGAATTGTTCGGCTATGAGGATGGTGCGTTTTCAGGAGCAAAGCGCGGAGGTAAAAAGGGCTTATTCGAAGAAGCCAATAACGGCAGCATTTTCTTAGATGAAATCGGCGAGCTGACACAAAATATGCAGGCGAAATTGCTCCGCGTCCTTCAAGAGAAGGAAATCGTAAGAGTAGGCGGCACAAAAGCGATTCCTGTCAATGTCAGAGTGATCGCGGCGACAAATGTAAATATCGAAAAGGCGATGGCGGATGGAGCATTCCGCGAAGATTTGTATTACCGGATTAACCGCTATCCGATTTCTATACCGCCTTTGCGACAGCGGCTGGAAGACATTGAAGCACTTAGCGTCAGGCTTATCCAAAAGATCAACCGGGATTACGGCAGGAATGTAAAGGGACTCTCGCAGCAAGCCTTGCGTGCCTTATCTGCGTACCATTGGCCTGGGAATGTCCGCGAGTTGGAAAATGTCCTTGGACGAGCCATGATTTTTCTGAATCCGCATATGGAATGGATTGAAAAAGAACACCTGCCTGTTTTCGAACTTGAACATCAAGAAAGTGACACAGAACAGGGTGCAGGGTTTGATTTTCCGGATATTGAAGGCGAAAAGCTGTCTGTCGCAGTAGAAAAATTTGAAGCGCATTTAATCCAGCAAACGCTCGAAAAGCATCATTTTAACCGAACAAAAACAGCGAAAGCCCTCGGTGTCAGCATTCGGAATTTATATTACAAAATGGATAAATACGGCCTTGCAAATGAAGGCATGCAATAATTTGCAGAATGAACGCAAACATCTGCACTGATTTTTCAATATATCACGTTTTGACAGCATGGCGAGGAGTGGCATGGAACTTGCATAATAAAAGGCGGAGTCGAAACAAGAAAGGTGGTAACAGATGAAGCTGAAAGATTTGATCGGGAAAGCGTCGATGTACAAAAACAAGACCATTGCGGTTGCACATGCTGAGGATGAGGAAGTGATCCGGTCTGTAAAGCTGGCTGCCGAGCACCTATCCGCCCGTTTTTTGTTAGTGGGCGACAGCAAGAAACTAAACGATCTGACATCATCTATGCAAGGGCATCATGTGGAAATTGTTCATGCCGATTCGCCTGAGGAATCGGCAAAATTAGCAGTCCATGCCGTACATCACAAAACAGCGGACGTTTTAATGAAAGGGAATGTGCCAACTTCTATTTTGCTTAAAGCGGTGTTGAACAGACAGGAGGGGCTTCGGTCAACCAGTGTCCTTTCCCACGTGGCTGTGTTTGATATACCGGACTTTGACAGATTGATGTTTGTGACAGATTCGGCTATGAATATTGCCCCCTCGCTGGAAGAGCTTCGGCAGATTTTGCAAAACGCCGTTCGTGTGGCTCATGCAGTAGGGAACAATATGCCGAAAGCAGCTGCTCTGGCAGCGGTCGAAACGGTGAACCCGAAAATGGAAGCGACAGTGAATGCAGCTGCTCTTGCTCAAATGTATAAAAGAGGCCAGATCAAAGGCTGCATTGTTGATGGACCGCTTGCTTTAGATAACGCAGTATCCCAAATTGCTGCAGCCCAGAAAAAGATTTCGGGAAATGTAGCGGGCAGCGCTGATATCCTTCTCGTCCCGACAATTGAGGCCGGCAATATTTTATATAAATCACTAATCTATTTTGCAAAGGCCAGCGTAGCGGCTGTCATTACAGGAGCTAAAGCGCCGATTGCCTTAACGAGCAGAGCGGACTCTGCTGAAAATAAACTGTATTCCATTGCGCTCGCGATATGCGCATCTGAAGAATACGCACATTAGGAGGAACGAACATGGAACTTTTTAAATATATGGAGAAATACGATTACGAACAATTGGTATTCTGCCAAGATGAACAATCAGGCTTAAAAGCGATTATCGCAATTCATGATACAACGCTTGGCCCGGCGCTTGGCGGAACGAGAATGTGGACATATGAAAATGAAGAAGCGGCAATTGAAGATGCCCTCAGACTGGCAAGAGGCATGACCTATAAAAATGCAGCGGCAGGCTTAAACCTTGGCGGCGGAAAAACAGTAATTATCGGCGATCCGCGCAAGGACAAAAATGAGGAAATGTTCCGCGCGTTCGGCCGCTATATCCAAGGGCTGAACGGCAGATACATTACAGCTGAAGATGTGGGCACAACGGTTGAGGATATGGATATCATTCATGATGAAACAGACTATGTCACAGGAATTTCTCCTGCTTTCGGCTCTTCTGGAAATCCATCTCCAGTTACAGCGTACGGGGTGTACAGAGGAATGAAGGCAGCCGCTAAAGCTGCTTTCGGATCCGACTCTCTTGAAGGGAAAACAATCGCTGTACAGGGTGTAGGGAACGTGGCCTACAACCTATGCCGCCACCTCCATGAAGAAGGGGCAAACTTAATCGTTACGGATATCAATAAACAGTCAGTACAGCGCGCAGTTGAAGATTTTGGCGCCCGTGCGGTTGATCCGGAAGAGATTTATTCACAAGACTGCGATATTTATGCGCCGTGCGCCCTTGGTGCGACAATCAACGACGACACCATTAAACAGCTGAAGGCGAAAGTCATCGCGGGTGCGGCTAATAACCAATTAAAAGAAACGCGCCATGGCGATCAAATTCACGAAATGGGCATCGTTTACGCACCGGATTATGTCATTAACGCAGGCGGGGTAATCAACGTGGCAGATGAGCTTTACGGCTATAATGCAGAACGTGCATTGAAAAAAGTTGAAGGCATTTACGGGAATATTGAGCGTGTACTTGAGATTTCTCAGCGTGACGGCATTCCAACATATTTAGCAGCTGACCGCTTGGCAGAGGAACGGATTGAACGCATGCGCCGCTCAAGAAGCCAGTTTTTGCAAAACGGCCACAGTGTGTTAAACAGACGTTAAGAAATTGATCTGGAGGTTATGAAAGTGCTACATGATGAAAAACGCATTCTCACAATTAATCCAGGCTCAACTTCAACGAAAATCGGTGTTTTTCATAACGAACGAAGCATTTTTGAAAAAACATTGAGACACAACATAGAAGAGCTGCAGCGATTTAACCATATTATTGATCAGTATGAATTTCGCAAAAATCATATTCTCGAAACGCTACATGAACAGGGTATCAATATCTCAAAGTTTGATGCAGTATGCGCTAGAGGAGGCCTTCTCCGGCCGATTGAAGGCGGAACTTACGAAGTGAATGATGACATGATTGAAGACTTGAAAGGCGGCTATGCCGGCCAGCATGCTTCTAATTTAGGCGGTATTATCGCGCGAGAAATCGCTGACGGCCTGAATATCCCTTCGTATATCGTCGATCCTGTTGTCGTAGACGAAATGTCAGTTCTCGCAAAAGTTTCTGGTATGCCCGAAATTGAACGGAAAAGTATTTTCCATGCGTTAAACCAAAAAGCTGTCGCCCGTAAAGCGGCAGCCTCTCTTGGCAAACGATATGAGAACATGAAAATGATTGTTACCCATATGGGTGGCGGGATTACAATTGGCGTCCATGACCACGGGCGAGTGGTAGATGTCAATAACGGCCTTCACGGAGAGGGGCCGTTCAGTCCTGAACGTGCAGGAACAGTTCCTGCGGGAGATCTTGTGGATTTATGTTTTTCAGGACAGTATACAAAAGAAGAACTCATGAAAAAACTGGTGGGCACCGGCGGGCTTTTCGGCTATCTCGGTACGAATGATGCAGTAAAAGTGGAACAGATGATTCAGGGGGGCGATGAAAAAGCCCGTTTCATTTTTGACGCCATGGCGTATCAGGTAGCAAAGGAAATCGGGGCAGCCAGCGCCGCATTAAAAGGCGAAGTGGAAGCGATTGTGCTGACGGGAGGCCTTGCATATGGCAAAAGCTTTGTTTCCAGTATCAGATCATACATAGATTGGATTTCAGATGTTTTAGTTTATCCGGGAGAAAATGAACTGCAGTCTCTGGCCCAAGGGGCGCTCAGGGTATTGCTGGGCGAAGAGCAATCCAAACAATATCGTATTAAATAGACAGACTAGGAGTGAGTCACCATGGCAACTGAGTATGACGTAGTCATTCTGGGCGGCGGTACCGGCGGTTATGTTGCGGCCATCAGAGCCGCTCAGCTCGGATTAAAAACAGCCGTTGTTGAAAAGGAAAAGCTCGGGGGAACATGTCTACATAAAGGCTGTATCCCGAGTAAAGCGCTGCTTAGAAGCGCGGAGGTATACCGGACAGCTCGTGAGGCCGATCAATTCGGAGTCGAAACGGCTGGCGTATCCCTCAACTTTGAAAAAGTACAGCAGCGGAAGCAAGCTGTTGTTGATAAGCTTGCAGCCGGTGTGAATCATTTAATGAAAAAAGGAAAAATCGACGTGTACGACGGATATGGCCGTATACTCGGGCCGTCAATCTTCTCCCCGCTGCCGGGAACGATTTCTGTTGAACGGGGAAATGGCGAAGAAAATGACATGCTGATCCCGAAACAAGTCATCATTGCAACAGGATCAAGACCGAGAATGCTTCCTGGCCTTGAAGCGGACGGAAAGCATGTATTGACTTCGGATGAGGCTCTCCAAATGGAGGAGCTGCCAAAATCGATTATCATCGTCGGCGGAGGCGTTATCGGTATCGAATGGGCGTCTATGCTTCATGATTTTGGCGTGAAGGTAACGGTTATCGAATACGCGGACCGCATATTGCCGACTGAGGATCAAGAAATTTCAAAAGAAATGGAAAGTCTTCTTAAGAAAAAAGGCATTCAGTTCGTTACAGGGGCAAAAGTGCTGCCTGACACAATGACAAAAACGTCAGACGACATCAGCATTCAAGCGGAAAAAGACGGAGAAACCGTTACTTACTCTGCTGAAAAAATGCTAGTTTCCATCGGCAGACAGGCAAATATCGAAGGCTTCGGCATAGAAAACACCGATATTATCACTGAAAAAGGCGTCATTTCAGTCAATGAAAGCTGCCAAACGAAGGAATCTCATATTTATGCAATCGGAGACGTAATCGGTGGCCTTCAGTTAGCTCACGTTGCATCGCATGAAGGAATCATTGCCGTTGAGCATTTTGCGGGTCTCAATCCGCATACGCTAGATCCAACGCTTGTACCGAAGTGCATCTACTCGAGCCCTGAGGCTGCCAGTGTCGGCTTAACAGAAGATGAAGCAAAGGCAAATGGGCACAATGTCAAGGTCGGCAAGTTTCCATTTATGGCAATTGGAAAAGCGCTTGTATACGGTGAAAGCGACGGATTCGTAAAAATCGTGGCGGATCGTAACACGGATGATATCCTAGGCGTGCATATGATCGGACCTCATGTTACCGACATGATTTCAGAAGCAGGACTTGCAAAAGTACTGGACGCGACGCCGTGGGAGGTCGGTCAAACGATTCATCCGCACCCGACGCTTTCAGAAGCAATTGGGGAAGCAGCGCTTGCCGCAGCCGGCAAAGCCATTCATTTTTAAAAGCAAAAAGGAGGGGCTTGAATGAGTACAAACCGACATCAAGCACTAGGGCTGACTGATCAGGAAGCCGTTGATATGTATAGAACCATGCTGTTAGCAAGAAAAATTGATGAAAGAATGTGGCTGTTAAACCGCTCTGGCAAAATCCCGTTCGTGATCTCTTGTCAAGGACAGGAAGCAGCGCAGGTAGGAGCGGCTTTTGCCCTTGACCGTGAAATGGATTATGTACTGCCGTACTACAGAGACATGGGTGTCGTACTGGCATTTGGCATGACAGCAAAGGATTTAATGATGTCCGGGTTTGCCAAAGCTGCAGATCCAAACTCAGGCGGCCGTCAGATGCCGGGACATTTCGGACAAAAGAAAAACCGCATCGTGACAGGATCGTCTCCAGTAACAACGCAAGTTCCGCACGCAGTCGGCATTGCGCTGGCGGGACGTATGGAGAAAAAGGATATCGCAGCCTTTGTTACTTTTGGTGAAGGTTCTTCAAACCAAGGCGATTTCCATGAAGGTGCAAACTTTGCCGCTGTCCATAAGCTGCCGGTGATTTTCATGTGTGAAAACAACAAATACGCAATCTCAGTGCCTTACGATAAGCAAGTCGCATGTGAGAACATTTCCGACCGTGCCGTCGGCTATGGAATGCCTGGTGTAACCGTGAATGGAAATGATCCGCTGGAAGTTTATCAAGCGGTCAAAGAAGCACGTGAACGCGCGCGCAGAGGAGAGGGCCCTACATTAATTGAAACAATTTCTTACCGCCTTACACCGCATTCCAGTGATGATGATGATAGCAGCTACAGAGGCCGTGAAGAAGTAGAGGAAGCGAAAAAAAGTGATCCCCTGCTTACTTATCAAGCTTACTTAAAGGAAACAGGCCTGCTATCCGATGAGACAGAACAAACCATGCTGGATGAGATTATGGCAATCGTAAATGAAGCGACGGATGAAGCGGAGAACGCCCCTTATGCAGCTCCTGAGTCAGCGCTTGATTATGTGTATGCGAAGTAGGGAGGAAGAACAAATGTCAGTAATGTCATATATTGATGCGATCAATTTGGCGATGAAAGAAGAAATGGAACGAGATTCTCGCGTCTTCGTCCTTGGAGAAGATGTAGGAAGAAAAGGCGGTGTGTTTAAAGCGACAGCCGGCCTCTACGAACAATTCGGGGAAGAGCGTGTTATGGATACGCCGCTTGCTGAATCTGCGATTGCTGGAGTCGGCATCGGAGCGGCTATGTACGGGATGAGACCAATTGCTGAAATGCAGTTTGCTGATTTTATTATGCCGGCAATCAACCAAATTATTTCTGAAGCGGCTAAAATCCGTTACCGCAGTAACAATGATTGGAGCTGTCCGATTGTCGTCAGAGCGCCATACGGCGGAGGTGTACACGGGGCCCTTTATCATTCTCAGTCAGTCGAAGCGATTTTCGCCAATCAGCCCGGACTGAAGATAGTGATGCCTTCAACGCCATATGACGCGAAAGGCCTCTTAAAAGCCGCAGTTCGTGATGAAGATCCGGTGCTGTTTTTTGAGCACAAACGTGCATACCGCCTGATAAAAGGAGAGGTTCCGGCAGATGATTATGTCCTGCCAATCGGCAAGGCTGATGTAAAACGGGAAGGCGACGATATTACAGTGATCACATACGGCCTCTGCGTCCACTTCGCGTTACAGGCTGCAGAACGTCTCGAAAAAGATGGCATTTCAGTGCATGTGGTGGATTTAAGAACGGTTTATCCGCTCGATAAAGAAGCGATCATCGAAGCCGCATCCAAAACCGGCAAGGTTCTTTTGGTCACAGAAGATACAAAAGAAGGCAGCATCATGAGTGAGGTGGCCGCGATTATATCCGAGCATTGTCTGTTCGACTTAGACGCGCCGATCAAACGGCTTGCAGGTCCTGATATTCCGGCTATGCCTTATGCGCCGACAATGGAAAAATACTTTATGGTCAACCCTGATAAAGTGGAAGCGGCGATGAGAGAATTAGCGGAGTTTTAAAGACGTAAGGAGGTTACAATCATGGCAATTGAACAAATGACGATGCCGCAGCTTGGAGAAAGCGTGACAGAGGGGACGATCAGCAAATGGCTTGTTGCCCCCGGTGATAAAGTGAACAAATACGATCCGATCGCGGAAGTTATGACAGATAAGGTGAATGCAGAGGTTCCGTCTTCTTTTACAGGTACGATAACAGAGCTTGTGGGTGAAGAAGGCCAGACCCTGCAAGTCGGGGAAATCATTTGCAAAATCGAAACAGAAGGCGCCAACCCGGGTGAACAAAAGCAAGAGCAGCCGGAGTCGTCAGCAGCAGCGGAGACACCTGCTGCAGAAAGCCGCGCCGAAGAAGCCAGTCAGCCCAATAAAAAGCGCTACTCGCCAGCTGTACTTCGTTTGGCCGGAGAGCACGGAATTGATCTTGATCAAGTGACAGGAACAGGTGCCGGCGGGCGTATTACGCGAAAAGATATTCAGCGCATCATTGAAACAGGCGGCGTGCAAGAACAACCTGAGGAGCCGAAAACAGCAGCTCCTGAACCTGCGTCTTCAGCAAAAACAGAGCCGAAGAAGGAAGAGACTTCCTATCCTGTGTCTACAGCCGGAGATATAGAAATCCCTGTTACAGGCGTAAGAAAAGCAATTGCTTCCAATATGAAACGAAGTAAAACAGAAATTCCGCATGCTTGGACGATGATGGAAGTCGACGTCACAAATATGGTAGCATACCGCAACAGTATAAAAGATTCTTTTAAGAAGACAGAAGGCTTTAATTTAACGTTCTTCGCCTTTTTCGTCAAAGCGGTCGCTCAGGCGTTAAAAGAATTTCCGCAAATGAATAGCATGTGGGCGGGCGATAAAATCATTCAGAAAAAGGATATCAATATTTCAATCGCGGTTGCGACAGAGGATTCTTTATTTGTTCCGGTGATTAAAAATGCTGATGAAAAAACAATTAAAGGCATTGCAAGAGAAATTACTGACCTTGCCAAAAAAGTAAGAGACGGAAAACTCTCAGCAGATGATATGCAGGGGGGAACGTTTACCGTAAACAACACAGGTTCGTTCGGTTCAGTTCAATCTATGGGCATCATCAACTACCCTCAGGCTGCGATTCTTCAAGTGGAATCCATTGTCAAACGCCCGGTTGTCATGGATCATGGCATGATTGCTGTCAGAGACATGGTCAATCTGTGCCTGTCCTTGGATCACAGAGTGCTTGACGGCCTTGTGTGCGGACGATTCCTCGGGCGTGTGAAGCAAATTTTAGAATCGATTGACGAGAAAACATCTGTTTACTAATAAGCAAAAAGAGCGTTTTTTGAAATGTAACTTCAAAAAATGCTCTTTTTCTATACAGCATTATTCAGCGATTCGGATTTTCATTTCGACCCGATATTCTTCTTGTTTTTTGGGTGAGTAATGTACCGGTATAATTAACTCGTAAACATCACTGGCAACTGTTAATTGATGGTCTGCGATATACTTGATAAGCTTCTGTAAGTTGAGAAAATAATGCTCAGGTAAAAAATGATACGCGATACAAACATATCTGCCCTTAGGAATCGTTGTGATTTCCATATCCGGTGTAATGGCAGAAATTTGTTTATTCGTCAATACAGGCGTAAAGATATGACGGTAAGTCATTTCATCAATGCTGGTGTACGGCTGAAACGAGAAAGTTGCACCGTAGCTATTATTTGTAAATCCATCTGCTGATTCGATAAATTTTTTTAATTTGCTGTAGGAGGCGTTGAGCACGTTTTCAGGCCCAATTCCCTCTGCCTCTGTCTGAATGATGCGTGTTTCTTCTTCATCCAAAACAAACACCTCGCCGAGCGCAGGGTATTCCATCTGCCGCTTCATCCGCTTTTTCACCAAGGAAATGGACTGCTCTAATGTTGATAAAAAATCTAATTTCTCCCTGATTTGCTTTTCCTGCTCTGTATAAAAAGCAAACAGTTCCTCCATCTCTAATTCCTGTGCCTTTTTCATCTCTTCTAAAGGTGTGCCAATATATTTCAATGATTTAATCAAATCAAGATGATAGAGCTGAGAATCTGTATAATAGCGGTAGTTGGTATCCGGGTTGACGTAGGCGGGTTTAAATAAATCAATTTTATCGTAATAACGGAGCGCTTTAATCGACACATTTGCCAGCTTTGAAACTTCTCCAATTGAGTAATACGATTCTTTCATGCCACCACTCCTTCTATGATCAGTATAATGAAGAAGCGCATTCTTTGCAGTACACAAAGAATACGCTTTTTATTATGTGCTGGCTTTTAGATGTGCAGGCGCTTTCCAAGCAATAGTCAGCGCAATGCCTATGGCTAAAGTCACCGTTGCAAAGTAGAATGGGTAGTTTACATCGATATCGAACAGCATTCCGCCGATAATAGGCCCGAACACATTTCCGATACTTGTAAACATCGAATTCATGCCACCGGCGAACCCCTGTTCATTCCCAGCAATCTTTGACAGATAGGTCGTCACCGCAGGCCGCATGAGATCAAATCCGACAAATACGGTGACTGTAACCAGCAGAATCGCAACATAAGAATTCACGGCTGTCATAATGAATACCAGACTCGTCGAGAGAATTAAGCTATACCGAATTAAACGGATTTCGCCAAACCACCTTGTAAAGCGGTCGAATAAGAGGACTTGCGTAATAGCGCCGACAATCGCTCCTCCTGTAATCATAATAGCAATATCGCTGGCTGAAAATCCGAATTTATGGTCAACGAATAACGCAAATAAAGATTCAAATGACGCTAAACCAAAAGACGAAATCAAGATAATGAGAAAAGCAATGAAATACATGGGTGCAAAAATCCGTTTGAACCCTGTTTTTTGTCCTTTCCTGTCCTGATTTTCAGGATTTCGTTCCGGCTCGCGCAGCGTGAATATTGATAAAATGGCTGCCAGCAAAGCAAAGGCTGCCGCAAAGAAAAAAGGCAAACGAGAATAGATTTCCGCTAAAAATCCCCCGATGCCAGGCCCGATAATAAAGCCCGTTGAAATAGCAGCTGACATATAACCTAGCGCTTTTGGCCGTGTTTTAATGGTCGTGATATCCGCGATAAAAGCCGTGACCCCAGGCATAATAAAGGCAGCGCTGACACCGCCAAGCATACGGGAGATAAATAAAACCTCAACTGTTTGTCCCATACCGAATAAAAACTCCGAAACACTAAAGAAAAACAGGCCGATCACGATCATAATTTTACGTCCGAAGCGGTCAACCCACCTTCCGCCTATTGGTGAAATAATGAGCTGTGTAACAGCGAAGCAGGCGACCATATAGCCAACCGCAGTGCCTGATAAATGCAGTTCATTCATAATGGTAGGTGTTACTGGGATCACAAGTCCGATCCCCAAAAACGCAATAAATAAATTGGTTAGTAATATTGTTAAGGTGATATTTTGTTTCTCCATGTAACTTCCCCTTTTTCAAAAGTGTATCCCTTATACTCTAAGGCCTCCTCTTAGTGGAGAGTCAACGGATTTACAAAATCTTTACGGGACTAGCATATCAATGTGCCGCGGCAGGACTTGAATCACCGCAGGCGTATGAGTATAGATTTCTCCATCTGTATCAACCTTTTTGACAGTGTCCGTTTCAATTTCGACTCGAGAGGCCTGGATATAGGAAAGCTCTCCGGTAAACCGATCAATTGTGCCCTGTTCCATGCTCATCAGCTCCCGCAATGCGGAGAGATTGGTGCTGCGGCAAATGAGGATATCGAGTAAGCCGTCATCTATACTGGCATCCGGCAGGGGAATTCGGTTCGTTCCAATGTATTGTCCGTTCATAACAAGCAGCATAACGGCTTCTTCTTTAATTTCTTTTCCATCAATTTTTAATGTCATCGGAAATGATCCGGCAGATGAGACTGTTCGGAGTGCACTTGTATAATAGCTAATTTTTCCCAATAATGCTTTTGAGGTTTCGTTGATCTGATTCGACGTTTCTGTAATCAGACCGATCCCCCAGAAATTTAAAAAATAACGCTCGTTCATCTGACATACATCTACGCTAGTTTTTTTTCCTGACACAAGTGCTTCCGCCGCTTTTGCGAGATTTTGAGGGATGCCCAGCACTCTTGAAAAGTCATTGCACGTTCCGCCGGGCAAAATCCCGACCGCAGGCTTTCTTTCTAAAGCGCTGATGGCATTAATGCATTGATGGACTGTGCCGTCGCCGCCTAGAATAAAGACGGTGTCGACAGAATCATCAATGGATTGGCAAAAATAATACGCATCGTCTTTTTTCTTTGTCTCTTTAACGGTCACCTCATCTAAAGCTTGTGATAATACCGGTACCACAGCCCCTAATGCTTTTTCTATATTTTTGTTGCCGGCATTTCCGTTATGAATTAGTAACGCTTTCCGATGGCTCATACAAAACTGCTCCTTTATTTTACATCTGGTTATATAATCCCCTATTCCTGTAAGCTGTAAACGGAGACCAAAAAAGTGTACGGCTAAGCAATGTTATTTGCCGATATGGACGTTTCCTTGCTATCATAAGAACAGATGATAAAAAAGGAGAGGTCTTCATTGAACATGGATTTTAATTTATTTATGAATGATATTGTCCGCCAAGCGAGACAAGAAATTACTGCTGCCGGATACACTGAGCTGAAAACCGCTGAAGAGGTGGATGAGGCACTTACGAAAAAAGGAACGACGTTAGTCATGGTAAACTCTGTTTGCGGATGTGCCGGAGGAATTGCAAGACCGGCTGCCTACCATTCCGTTCACTATGATAAAAGACCTGATCAGCTCGTTACCGTCTTTGCCGGACAGGATAAAGAAGCGACAGCGCGAGCGCGTGACTATTTTGAAGGATATCCGCCATCTTCTCCGTCCTTTGCGATTTTGAAAGACGGAAAAATCATGAAAATGGTAGAGCGCCATGAAATTGAAGGACATGAGCCGATGGCAGTAGTGGCAAAGCTGCAAGAAGCCTTTGAAGAATATTGTGAAGAAGTATAAGACGAAAAACCCGGGTGCCTAAGCAGATCCGGGTTTTTTTATGCATAAAACCCCAAAGAGATATGAATAAATATTAAGAGATTATTCAATTGGATTATGCAACGAATCTATTTTTATCTAGTAATATCAAAAAGAAACCGTTGGAAAAAATAAGCTTGAAGAAATTTTTGAAAATAGTATTGCATAAAAATAAGAAACTGTTTAAAATACAAATTAACGAATAAATATTCAAATACACTAAAAGTAATGAATATGGGGGAAATGGATCATGAAGAAATGGCTCTTATTACTTGTAGCTGCATGCATCACCTTTGCATTATCTGCTTGCGGCTCAAGCAGTTCTGGTTCAGAAAGCGGAAAGAAAAAATTAATTATGGGTACTTCGGCGGATTACAAACCGTTTGAATATAAAGAAGGCGATGATATTGTCGGCTTTGATGTAGAGTTGGCAAAAGCGCTGGCGAAGAAGACTGGCTATGAAATTGAAGTGCAGGATATGGACTTCAACAGCTTAATTACAGCGCTGAAATCAAAACAGGTGGATCTGGTTCTGTCAGGAATGACACCGACGCCTGAGCGTAAAAAACAAGTTGATTTTTCCGATGTGTACTACACAGCGAACCATATGATTGTCAGCAAAAAAGACAGCGGCATTACATCTCTGAAAGACCTGAAAGGAAAAACAGTCGGCGTTCAGCTTGGCTCTATTCAGGAAGAGAAGGGGAAAGAGCTTTCTCCGGAATATGGTTTTCAAACAGAAGACCGCAACAGAATTTCTGATTTAGTGCAGGAAATCAAATCTGACCGCTTTGATGCCGCGATTATCGAAGACATGGTAGCAGAAGGGTATTTCAAATCAAATGACGACTTGCAAGGCTTCGTAATTCCTGATGCGAAAGCGGAGGAAGCCGGTTCAGCGATTGCTTTCAGAAAGGACAGTGAACTGACAGACAAATTCAATAAAGCCCTCAAAGAAATGGAAGATAACGGAGAGCTCGAGAAATTGAAGAAGAAATGGTTCACTGGCGAGAAGTAAAAAAGCGGCTCAACTTTTTCGTTGAGCCTTTTTATTGAATAGGAAATCTTTTTTCCGTAAGAAAAGGAGACAAAAACTATGAATTTGGATTTTTCAGCAACGATCCCCCAAATTCCTTTTATATTAGAAGGCTTGGCAATTACTTTAAAAATTGTTATCGTATCAGCCATTATCGGACTTATTCTCGGTATTGTGCTAAGCTTATGCAAGATCAGCACGTTCCGCCCGCTGATCTGGATCGCTGATTTTTATACATCAGTGTTCCGCGGTACGCCTTTAGTGCTGCAGCTTATGATTGTCTATTTCGGGCTTCCGCAGCTGCTCGGCTTTCAAATTGACCAGTTTTGGGCGGCGGTTGTCGCATTGTCATTAAATTCCGCAGCTTATGTTTCGGAAATTATCAGAGCCGGGATCAACGCCATTGATAAAGGGCAAAAAGAGGCGGCTGTCGCACTTGGTGTCCCGTACGGAAAAATGATGAAGGATCTGCTGTTGCCGCAGGCCTTTAAAAATATATCACCTGCAATTGTAAATGAATTAATTACGTTAACAAAAGAATCGGCGATCGTCACCGTCATCGGGCTAGGTGATGTCATGAGACGCGCTTATCAATCAGGCGCCGCCACTTATAATTACCTTGAGCCGCTCATTATCGCCGGATTGATTTATTATGTGCTTGTCCTGATTTTAGCGTTTATCGGCAAGGCTGTAGAAAGGAAGCTGAAATCCAATGATTAAGATTGAAAAGCTGTCAAAATCATTTGGGAAACACGAAGTATTAAAAAACATTTCAACAACAATCGCAGAAGGTGAAGTTGTTGCCGTAATCGGTCCTTCAGGCTCAGGCAAATCAACGTTCCTTCGCTGTTTAAACCTGTTGGAGAAGCCTAACGGCGGAACCATTACCATCAAAGACAAGGAGATCACGAAGGCGAAAACCAATACTTTAAAGGTCCGGGAAAACATCGGGATGGTTTTTCAGCATTTTCATCTCTTTCCGCACAAAACGGTTCTCGAAAATATCATGTACGCGCCTGTCAATGTCAAAAAAGAATCAAAACAGGCTGCACAGGAAAAAGCCGAAGAACTGCTCCGCAAAGTCGGTTTGTTTGAAAAGAGAAATGACTATCCAAACCGCTTGTCTGGCGGACAAAAGCAGCGTGTCGCCATCGCTCGGGCTCTTGCAATGAATCCGGAAATCATGCTGTTTGACGAACCGACCTCTGCACTTGACCCGGAGATGGTCAAAGAAGTGCTCCAGGTGATGAAAGAATTGGTCGTAACCGGTATGACTATGGTGATTGTCACGCATGAAATGGGTTTCGCAAAAGAAGTGGCTGACCGTGTGTTATTTATGGATCAAGGAATGATTGTCGAGGACGGCAATCCGAAAGAATTTTTTCTTTCGCCAAAATCCAAAAGAGCGCAGGACTTTTTAGAGAAAATATTATAGAATATAGAAAAAAGAAGAAGGCTGATTGCTTCTTCTTTTTTATTGAAGAAACAAATAGAAATGGAGTCCGACATGTTTAAAATTGGTTACCGCACAATAAAGACCGCGCTTGGAACAGCTTTGGCTATTTATATAAGCCAGCTTTTGCATTTGCAAAACTTCGCCTCAGCAGGAATCATCACCATTTTGTGCATTCAAATCACACAAAAACGGTCGCTTCAGGCATCGTGGGCCCGCTTTGCGGCATGCTGTCTGGCAATTCTTTTTTCGTTTCTCTTTTTTGAGCTGATTGGCTATCACCCGTTTGTTATCGGAGCGCTTCTCTTGATATTCATCCCGATAACTGTCCTCTTAAAAATTAACGAGGGAATTGTCACCAGTTCAGTTATTATCCTTCATTTATACATGTCCGGCGGCATTACGCTTGCTTTCATTTGGAATGAAGTTCAGTTGATTACGGTTGGTATTGGTGTCGCTCTTTTGATGAACTTGTATATGCCGAGCCTTGACCGGAAACTGATTGCCTATCGTAAAAAGATAGAGGATAACTTTGCTGTCATTTTCGCGGAAATAGAGCGGTATTTGTTAACTGGTGAGCAAGATTGGACTGGAAAAGAAATTCCGGAAACACACCAGCTCATTACGGAGGCGAAAAACCTGGCATACCGGGATGTGCAAAACCACATTTTGCGCTACGAAAATCAGCATTATCATTATTTTAAAATGAGAGAAAAGCAATTTGAAATTATTGAACGCCTTCTTCCTAAAGTGACTTCTATCTCCATTACGGTGGATCAGGGAAAAATAATCGCTGAATTTATCCACGATTTGCGGGAAGCGATCCACCCGGGAAATACAGCGTACAAATTTCTGAAAAGACTTGCTGATATGAGAAAAGAATTCGAGGAGATGCCGCTCCCGGCGACAAGAGAGGAATTTGAAGCAAGAGCCGCTCTTTTCCATCTTCTCGGTGAAATGGAACAATATTTAGTGATTAAAAGTTATTTTAAAGGGATAAAATCGCAAAAATCACTCGGCTGATTCGCATGAGCTCTTCCTTCATTGGTCAACCTAATGAAAAAGGAGGAGCTTATGCGTTTTTTCTTATGTTTAATTTTTATGATGATGATTTCACCGATTTGGCCGCTCGGCGAAAACCCGCTGCCGGGCGATCCGTATGTCATTGTCAACAAGAGAACAAACGAACTTGCTGTCATCCTCGATAATAAAGTAGATGGCGTGTACAGCGTGGCGACCGGAAAAACAGACGAGCTGACGCCAGAAGGGGAATTTTCGGTAACGGTAAAAGCAGTGAATCCTTACTACAGAAAGAAAAATATTGAAGGGGGATCTCCTGACAATCCGCTTGGGGCAAGATGGATCGGATTTGACGCGAAAGGAACAGACGGGCGGATTTACGGAATTCATGGGACTAACCGGGAAGACTCAATAGGAAAATTTGTGTCTAACGGCTGTATTCGTATGCATAACGGTGAGGTCGTTCATTTGTTTCAAAAAATTCCGGTGGGAACAAGAGTGCTGATTACAAACGACACCCGATCTTTTGAGGAGATTGCCATTGAGCATAGAGCTCTGATAAAAAAGCAGGATGTTCCCATTCAGTAAGGCCGCCTGCTTTTTTATCGTTATAAAAACATGACGATTCCTGAGAGTACAGTTGAAAGAATAAAAACTCCCAAAATCACAATCAAAACGCTTTTCATCAGTTTTTGTGACATGATTTCACTCCTTAGACAATCTGTCTATATTTTAGCGTGTTTTGAATGGACGGACAAGCGATATCTATTGAAGGAAAGCAGGGATAAAATGAACAGGCTTGACCATATCGGGATAGTCGTTTTTTCGATAGAAGAAGCGAGAAGCTTTTATGAGGATATATTGGGGCTTGTGTTTCTTCATCAAGAAACGGTTGAAGAACAAAAGGTGAATGTTGCTTTTTTCCAAGCAGGAAGCGTCAAGCTGGAGCTGATAGAGCCGTTGACAGCTGACAGCCCCGTCCGTTTATTTTTGGAGAAGAAAGGGCAGGGGCTCCATCATATTGCATTTTTGTGCAACAGCCTATCTGAAAAGCTACAAGCATTGTCTGACCGGAAAGTTCAATTAATTGACAGGTATCCGAGACAGGGAGCAAACAGGAAAAGGATTGCATTTCTTTCTCCGCGGGAAACAAACGGCGTTCTTATAGAGCTTTGCGAACCGAAAGGAGACCAAACCAATGAACATGAATGAGCATATCGATCATTTATATACGAGACGCGGGCAGGCAGAACAAGGCGGAGGACATGAAAAGCTGGCAAGGCAGCTGCAAAAGGGAAAACTCACCGCTCGGGAAAGGATCACGTTTCTTCTTGATCAGGATAGCTTTATCGAGCTGCATCCTTTCATGGAAAGTCAAGTGTTAACAAAAGAACAGCGCATTTTAGGGGATGGGGTCGTGACAGGGTACGGGACAATTGACGGACGATCTGTATATGTATTTGCGCAAGACTTCACAGTATTCGGCGGGGCGCTTGGCGAAACCCATGCCAAAAAAATTTGCGCTCTGATGGACCTGGCAGCAAAAAATAAGGCGCCGATTATCGGGCTGAATGACTCAGGTGGTGCGAGAATTCAAGAGGGTGTGGTATCATTAGATGGATACGGTCACATATTTTACCGAAACGTGCTATATTCCGGAGTCATTCCGCAAATATCGGTTATTTTAGGGCCGTGCGCTGGAGGCGCTGTATATTCTCCGGCACTCACAGATTTTATATTTATGGCTGAACAGACCGGCCGGATGTTTATTACCGGGCCAAAGGTGATTGAAAAAGTGACAGGAGAACAGGTTGATGCGGAGAGCTTAGGCGGAGCGGGAATACATAATGCTGTCAGCGGAAACGCCCACTTTTCCGGACATTCGGAGAAGGAGGTACTGACAGGAGTGAAAAAGCTGCTGTCTTATTTGCCGCTGAATGGCCAGACAGCAGCGACGACGCCAGAGAAAGAGGCTTCCAGACCGTCATTAAACCGTCTGGTGCCCGCTGACACGACAAAGCCGTATGATGTTCGGTCGGTGATTAAGGAGCTGGCTGATCCGCAGTCTTTTTTTGAGATTCAGCCGTTTTTTGCGAAGAACATTGTCATCGGGTTTGCAAGGCTGGGTGAAAAAACAATCGGCATCGTTGCGAGCCAGCCAAAGCACCTGGCGGGCAGCCTGACGATTGACGCTGCTGATAAAGCAGCGAGGTTCATCCGTTTTTGTGATGCATTTGATATACCGCTGCTAACTGTCGAGGATGTTCCGGGGTTTCTGCCGGGTGTTCAGCAGGAGCATAACGGAATTATCAGACACGGAGCAAAATTATTGTTTGCCTATGCAGAAGCGACCGTCCCAAAAGTCACGCTCATTATCAGAAAAGCGTATGGCGGCGCCTATGTCGCTATGAACAGCAAAGCGATCGGAGCGGACCTTGTGTTTGCATGGCCGAATGCTGAAATCGCAGTGATGGGTCCAGAAGGCGCGGTATCAATTTTGTATGAAAAGGAAATAAAAGCTTCAGCCGACCCGCAAAAGACAAAACGAGAAAAAACAGCTGAATACAAAAAGCAAAACGCCGGCCCATACACAGCGGCGGCCTGCGGAATGGTTGATGACATCATTTCGCCGGAAGAATCTAGGAAAAGACTGATCCAAGCTTTTTACATGCTTGCACATAAGGCAGAAGAGAGACCGAAAAAAAAGCACGGTAACATACCGCTTTAACATGGAGGGACTTACAAATGGTGAATGAAAAACGCCTGCTGGAAGAATTTTTAGAGCTTGTTCAAATTGACTCAGAGACAAAACACGAAGCAGAAATCTGCAAAGTGCTGAAACAAAAATTTTCTGATTTAGGTGTAGACGTTAAAGAAGACGATACAATGGATATCACTGGCCACGGAGCCGGAAACCTGATCTGCACATTAAAAGGAACAAAAGAAACAGATACGATCTATTTCACATCTCATATGGACACAGTTGTACCCGGAAACGGCGTAAAACCGGTTGTAGAGAACGGTTATGTCAAAACAGACGGCACTACAATTTTAGGCGCCGATGATAAAGCGGGACTGGCTGCCATGTTTGAAGCGATTAAAGTGCTGAAAGAAGAAAACATTGAACATGGCACAATTGAATTCATCATTACAGTAGGCGAAGAATCAGGCCTGATCGGAGCGAAGGCGCTTGACCGTTCTATGATCACGGCATCCTACGGCTATGCCCTTGACTCAGACGGGAAAGTCGGAAATATCATTGTGGCTGCGCCGACACAAGCGAAGGTTAGAGCGGCAATTTACGGGAAAACCGCACACGCCGGGGTTGAACCTGAAAAAGGCATTTCAGCCATAACAATCGCTAGCAAGGCTATTTCAAAAATGCCATTGGGCCGTATTGATGAAGAAACAACAGCAAACATCGGCCGGTTTGAAGGCGGCACACAAACAAACATTGTATGCGACGAAGTCCATATTCTAGCTGAAGCACGCTCTTTAGTTCCTGAGAAGATGGAAGCTCAGGTTCAAAAGATGAAAGCTGCTTTTGAAGCGGCCGCTGCTGATATGGGCGGGCGCGCAGAAGTCGAAATTGAAGTCATGTATCCAGGCTTCAAATATCAAGACGGCGACCAAGTTGTTGAAATCGCGAAAAAAGCGGCAGCTAAAATCGGACGTCCAAGCGAGCTGCAAACAAGCGGCGGCGGAAGCGATGCGAACGTAATCGCAGGTCATGGCATCCCGACGGTCAATCTTGCTGTCGGTTATGAGCAAATTCATACAAAAAATGAAAAAATGCCGATCGAAGAACTCGTTAAAACGGCAGAAATGGTTGTTGCCATTATTGAAGAGGCGGCAAAATAAAAAAGAAAACCCGAGTGCGCTTGCCCGCATCGGGTTTTTTTGCATTCAGCGCCATTTCCTAAACGGCCAAAATAATACGTCCTGTTTTTTAGCGTAATGAAGCAAGGGGCCTGAATCTGGCAATGATATGTTGTGGGCTTCAGCTACCGTATTGACTGAAAACTCGGCCTCGGCATTTTGTAGCAGCCAAGGATGATGATGAATGTCTTCGTAAAAGAGCTTGTATCGATAAGTGGTGTAGAGTCTGTATCGTTCCGTCAGCCAATAATTGAGCGAATTCTCTTCCGCTGTAAAAGGAGCTGAAATAGGCCGGTATGCGGCGCAGAATGCTGCTTTTCCATCGTCTCTCCGCTTGCTGACATAGTCAATGCCATCACCGTTTTTTTCAGCTTTCATATCCGCGTAGAAATATGGCAAATGAAAGAACGTGCGAGCGCCCAGGACCGCCAGCTGATGATCAGCATCTAAGCTGAAAAAATAAATGCCGGGCTTGCCCTTATACGTGACATAGGTGCGGAGGTTAAGCTCAGGAAATGCACGTGCACCGGGAATGGCAGGGAGAAAACGCGCCCTCAGGTTTGTGAGCATAAAGGGAAGCATGCTGATCCAAGCTTGTCCGTTATATGTATCTAACTCTAAAACCGGCGGAATCATAGCCCGAAGGATAGAAACATCAACAGGCCAGTGTGCAAATAAGACATCATTCCATGTTTGTCTCATGAACCACATTCCCTCAGGAACAGAAATATTTTTTTGCTGAAAGCGTTCCGTCACGTATATCTTCCTTTCAGTTGGGTGTGAGTAAGGTATTCCCGATTTTCTTCTTTTTAAACGATAAGGCTGTTTTTTAGGGTGGCCCATTTTCGCCTCAGCCATGACAGAAAAGGGCGCGGCGAAACAAAAAACAACCCCGGCTTTTCGCTCGGGGTTGTTTCATTATTTCACCGGCTCAGTTAGAGCGGCGGTTTTTTTAGTTTTATGATGTGTCATCTGAAGGATAATGTTTTGCACTGTCAGGAACAGCCCGCTTGTGAACCAGTACAGCGGAAGAGCTGCCGGAACATTAAGTGAGAAAATCGTCATCATCACAGGGAAGATGAACACCATCAGTTTTGCAGATTGCTGCGCCGCCGGGTTTTGCGGGACAGCAGAATATTTCGCACTCAGTTTTTGAGCGACATAGGCCTGGATAAAGTACATAGCTCCCGCACTAAGAGACACGAGAATGTCAGATTGTCCTAAACTGAACCATAAAAACGAGTGTGACGCAATTTCAGGTGTAGAGCGAATCGCGTAATAAAATCCAATCACAATAGGAAACTGAATCAGCATTGGGAGACACCCCATGGCAAGCGGATTAATATTGTGCTCTTGATAAAGCTTCATCATTTCCGTTTGCAGTTCTTTTTGCTTTTCCGGGTCCTTCGTTTTTTTCAATTTGGCCTGAATGCTGTCAACCTGAGGTTTAATAACTGCCATTTTCTCTTGGAATATGCGCTGTTTTTTAAACTGATTGACAAACAAAGGCAGTACAACGACACGCACAATAATGGTGACGAGAATAATAGACAGTCCGTATTCTCCGTGAAACAGCCCGGCAACACCCTTAAGCAGAGCGGAAAACGGTTCGATTAAATAATCATGGAAAAACCCGACGTTACTGAGGCCTCCCACCTGATGAGTCGCCGCAAACGCAGGATTGCCCGAGCATAATACGATCAAAAAGATACCCATAGCCAAAAGTTTTTGATATGTTTTTAACAATTTTGTTCTCCTCCTTTTTATAAATGCGGTTTATAAAAGAAGGGAACTGACGTCTTCATCATCATTTACAGGCGAATTCATGCGGAAGACTTTACGTATCCATGTTGTAATGCGATGATATATAATAATAAGAAAGTCTGTTCGATTAATGTGAAAGACCGTCTGGTGTTCATCTGTTCGTTTTGATTTCCATTGCTCGCCGGCACGGCACTCTCGTAGGAGAAATGCAATCCCGATTGCCGTCAGAGCCGGAAGAATAATTGTGAAAAAATCGACTAAGAATAAAACATCATTTATCGATTCCACAAACATTGTAATCACATCCATTCAATACCTTCATTTTACTATATGTACAAGCCGTTGTCTAATGAACGAAAAGGAGATTTGTTTATGCAGGGGAAGAGCCGAATTATTTTCCATATTGATATGAATAGCTTCTATGCATCGGTGGAAATGGCATATGATCCAGCTCTCCGGGGGAAGCCGGTCGCAGTTGCGGGAAACGTAAAGGAGCGAAAGGGCATCGTGGTAACATGCAGCTACGAAGCAAGAGCGCGCGGCGTCAAAACAACGATGCCGGTTTGGGAAGCGAAGCGGAATTGTCCTGAGCTCATCGTTCTTCCGCCGAACTTTGACCGCTATAGAAGCTCCTCAAGAGCGATGTTTAACATTCTCCGCGAATATACTGACCTGGTGGAGCCTGTCTCCATCGACGAAGGCTATATGGATATGACCGAGACACCATACAGCAGCCGCGCTCTTGAGACGGCAAAAGAAATCCAAAGCAGGCTGCAAAAAGAGCTGTTGCTTCCGTCAAGCATAGGGATCGCGCCGAATAAGTTTCTCGCAAAGATGGCGTCTGATATGAAAAAACCGCTTGGCATCACGATTTTAAGAAAGAGACAAGTACCTGATATCCTTTGGCCGCTTCCTGTGGGAGAGATGCACGGAGTTGGCAAAAAGACAGCGGAAAAGCTAAAGGGACTCGGCATCCATACGATTGGAGAGTTAGCAGCAGCTGATGAACACTCGCTGAAGCGTCTGCTTGGCATCAATGGGCCGCGCCTTAAAAATAAAGCAAATGGCATTCATCATGCGCCAGTTGACCCGGAGCGCATTTACGAATTTAAAAGCGTCGGCAATTCATCGACACTTTCACATGATTCCAGTGATGAAGAAGAGCTGTTAGGCGTTTTCAGAAGGCTTGCGGCTTCCGTGAGTGACCGCTTACAGCGCAAGGAAGTCATGGCTTCGAAGCTTTTTATTATGATTAGATATGCAGATTGGAAAACCATCACCAGAAGCATCACGCTGAAAAATCCGATCGATCAAAAAAATGAGATTATGAAAGAAGCGGAGCACCTCTTTTTAAAACATTGGAATAAAAATCCTGTCAGGCTGCTTGGCATTACCGGAACGGATTTAGTAGAAAAAGAACAGGCTTATAAGCAGCTTGATTTGTTCAATTTTAATGAAGATGCGAAGGATGAGCCCATTCAGCAGATGATGGAAAAGCTGAATGAAAAGTACGGTGCCAAGCTGATCAGAAAAGGGGCAAGGGTAAAAAAAGAGGAGAGCAAAACAAAGGGAACAAGCTTTAATAAGGATTTTTTTCAGGATGAAAAGAAAAGTTGAATAGCTTGAAAAACAGGGTGAATGTATGGTAATTTCTTTATTATAAATATCATTTTATTTTAATTTAAATTTTAAAATGATTAAAACGTTTGCAGAAGGGACGTTAGAATATGTCAAAACAACAAATCGGAGTTATCGGGCTTGCGGTCATGGGTAAAAATCTGGCTTTAAATATCGAAAGCCGGGGATTTTCTGTTTCTGTTTACAACAGATCAAGCAGTAAAACTGAGGAGTTTTTGCAGGAGGCAAAAGGAAAAAATGTTGTTGGCACATACAGCATTGAAGAGTTTGTCCAATCCTTGGAAACACCGCGCAAAATCTTATTAATGGTTAAAGCGGGAGCTGCAACAGATGCGACAATTCAATCTCTTCTTCCTCATCTAGAGAAGGATGATATTTTAATTGACGGCGGAAACACATACTATAAAGACACACAGCGCCGTAACAAAGAACTCGCTGAAAGCGGCATTCACTTTATCGGAACAGGTGTTTCGGGCGGAGAAGAAGGAGCGCTTAAAGGGCCTTCTATCATGCCTGGCGGACAAAAAGAAGCACATGAGCTTGTGAAGCCGATTCTTGAAGCGATTTCTGCAAAAGTTGACGGAGAACCTTGTACGACATATATCGGTCCAGACGGTGCCGGCCATTATGTAAAAATGGTGCATAACGGTATTGAATACGGAGATATGCAGCTGATCTCTGAATCTTACTTCATTTTGAAACAGGTGCTAGGCCTTTCAGCTGATGAGCTTCATGAAGTTTTCGCTGAATGGAATAAAGGCGAGCTTGACAGTTACCTGATTGAGATTACAGCCGACATCTTCACAAAAAAAGACGAAGAGACAGGCAAACCGCTTGTTGATGTGATTCTTGATAAAGCAGGACAAAAAGGAACAGGAAAATGGACAAGCCAAAGTGCGCTTGACTTAGGTGTTCCGCTTCCGATTATTACTGAGTCTGTATTCGCGCGCTTTATCTCAGCTATGAAGGAAGAGCGTGTGAAAGCGAGCGGCCTTCTTTCAGGACCAGACGTGAAGCCTGTTACAGAAAATAAAGAAGAGCTGATTGAAGCGGTCAGAAAAGCGCTGTTCATGAGTAAAATCTGTTCTTACGCGCAAGGATTTGCCCAAATGAAAGCTGCTTCTGAAGAATATAACTGGGATCTGAAATACGGCGAAATCGCTATGATCTTCCGCGGCGGCTGCATCATCCGCGCAGCGTTCCTTCAGAAGATCAAAGAAGCTTACGATCGCGAACCTGAGCTTGACAACCTTCTTCTTGACAGCTACTTCAAAAATATTGTAGAAAGCTACCAAGGAGCGCTTCGCCAAGTGATTTCACTTGCAGTTGCCCAAGGTGTGCCAGTGCCGTCATTCTCAAGCGCTTTAGCTTACTATGACAGCTACCGCACAGCTGTCCTGCCTGCAAACTTAATCCAAGCGCAGCGTGACTACTTTGGCGCCCATACTTATGAGCGTACAGATAAAGAGGGTATCTTCCATACCGAATGGATGAAGTAATCAATAAAAACCCCCGAAGCCTTAGGGCTTAGGGGGTTTTTATTGAATGTTACATATCTTAAGGGATAAGGCAGTCTTGACAGCTGAAAAAAGCCGAAAATGCTCATAAGCATTTTCGGCTTTTGCGTATTATATATTCCACCAGTGCAAGCCGTCTTTCGCCAAAAGATCATCTGATTCTTTCGGCCCCATAGAGCCTGACTCGTAGTTAGGAGACAAGGTTTTGTTTGCTTCCCATGTTTCAGAAATGGAATCAACAAAGCTCCAAGAAAGGGCAACTTCATCCCAGTGTGCAAAGTTTGTTGCATCGCCAAGAAGACAGTCATGAATAAGTTTTTCATACGCTTCAGGGGTGTTCAACTCATCATTGCAATTGCTGCAGTAATCGAGTTTAATAGGCTGTGCATGTGCTGCTCCCCCAAGCTTTTTAGCATTTAAGTATAGCGTAATGCCTTCGTCAGGCTGAATATGGATGACGAGCAAGTTCGGATTCATGTTGTTTTCATTGCCGTAGTACAGGTTCATCGGAATGTCCTTAAATTGAACGACGATTTTTGTGGACTTTTCTTTCATTCGTTTTCCGGTTCGGATATAGAATGGAACACCGGCCCATCTGAAGTTGTCGATCAAGAGCTTGCCTGCAACAAAGGTTTCTGTATTTGAGTCAGGAGCGACATTATCTTCATCTGTATAAGCAGGAACCGATACACCGTTCATTTCACCGGCTTGATATTGTCCGCGCACAAAGTACTCATCCACTTCGTCTTTTGCAATCGGGCGCAGTGCTCTCAGAACCTTTACTTTTTCGCTTCTGATTTCTTCTGTGTTCAATTTGATCGGCGGCTCCATTGCAAGAAGGGCGACCATCTGCATAATGTGGTTTTGTACCATATCGCGCAGGGCGCCTGATTTTTCGTAATATCTTGCACGGTCTTCGACGCCAAGTGATTCACTAGATGTAATTTGAATGTTTGAGATGTAGCGGTTTGTCCAAAGCGGTTCGAAAATCGCATTGGCAAATCGAATCACTTCAATGTTTTGAACCATTTGTTTGCCTAGATAATGGTCGATTCTGTAAATTTGATCTTCCGTAAATGCTTCGCGGATTTCTTTGTTCAGTGCCTGTGCGCTTGGCAGATCATGGCCGAACGGCTTTTCAATGACAAGGCGGGACCAGCCTGTTGTTGCTGTAACACCTTCTGATTTTAATGTTTTTGCAATTGTCCCGAAGAATTCAGGAGCCATTGCTAGGTAGAACATTCTGTTGTTCGGAATTTGATATGTATCTTCCAACTGGTTAAGCAATACGTTAAGCTCTTGATAAGAGCCAGGGTTTGTCACGTCAAACGGGTGATAGTAAAAATGAGACGTGAAATCATCTATATGTTTATCTGCAGATGAGGAAATGGATGTTTTAACGGTTTGGCGAAGATCCTCATTGGACCAAGGTCTTCTTCCAACTCCTACAACTGCAAACTCTTCTCCGATTTGTCCGTTTTGATATAAACGGTGAATAGACGGATACAGTTTTCGTTTTGCTAAATCTCCAGTTGCGCCGAATATAACAATGACTGCTTTTGGTTGTTGGTTTGTTTTCACTAAAAGTACCTCACTTTATTCGAAGCTTTATTTTAGTACACCCCGTATATTTCCTTCATTTTAAATCTAAAATTCAACGAAAGCAAACATTTAAGCCCTTTTTTTGCAGAATGCCGTAAAAATGTTTCTAGAACAAAAGGGTTGTTCCTCTAAGAGGCAAGATTCACATTTTGCGCCTGATCCTGTATTCTTGTAGGTAACTAGTTCTAGTAGGAGGAAGGAAACGTGGAATTACTTTTTTTAGGGACGGGAGCCGGCATTCCCGCTAAGGCGAGAAACGTAACGTCGGTGGCATTAAAATTGCTTGAAGAAAGGCGTTCTGTATGGCTGTTTGACTGCGGGGAAGCCACGCAGCATCAAATTTTACATACAACGATTAAACCTCGTAAAATAGAAAAAATCTTCATCACCCACATGCACGGTGATCATGTATACGGGCTTCCAGGTCTTCTGGGGAGCCGTTCCTTTCAAGGGGGAGAGGACGAGCTGACGGTGTACGGGCCTAAAGGGATCAAGGCTTTTATTGAAACAAGCCTTGCCGTCACGAAAACCCATTTGACATATCCGCTTGTGATCAAGGAAATTGAAGAAGGAATTGTGTTTGAAGACGATCAGTTTATGGTCACAGCAGTATCTGTTATTCATGGAGTAGAAGCGTTCGGGTACCGTGTGCAGGAAAAGGATGTACCAGGTTCCCTAAAGGCCGATGTATTAAAAGAAATGAACATCCCACCCGGCCCTGTGTACCAAAGAATTAAAAAAGGCGAAACGGTAACGCTTGAAGACGGGCGCATCATCGATGGGAATGATTTTCTGGAGCCTCCTAAAAAGGGCAGGGCTGTGGTGTTTTCGGGTGATACGAGAGTAAGTGATAAGTTAAAAGAGCTTGCACGGGATTGTGATGTGCTTGTTCATGAAGCAACCTTCGCTAAGGAAGATCGGAAACTTGCTTATGATTATTACCATAGTACAACGGAACAAGCGGCTGTAACAGCGAAGGAAGCTGAGGTGAAGAAGCTCATTTTAACCCATATCAGTGCCAGATATCAGGGTGATGCCTCTCTGGAGCTTCAAAAAGAAGCGGCTGATGTTTTCCCAAACAGCGTGGCGGCGTATGATTTCTTAGAGGTAAACGTCCCGCGGGGGTGAAGGAATCGTTTTTATTTGACAATCTGTAATTACGTTGTATAATAAAACGTAATCATTACGCTTTGTGAGGAGATGTTAATATGAGAGTCAATGTTACTTTAGCTTGCACTGAAACGGGAGACCGAAATTACATCACAACAAAAAATAAACGCACCAACCCAGACCGTTTAGAGCTAAAAAAATATTCACCGCGTTTAAAGAAATATACCCTTCATCGTGAAACAAAATAACAAAGGAAGACCGGGCGTTTTACGGCCCGGTCTTTTTTATGTTAATTGACTGCCTGGTAAAGAGGAGCGGCCTGCTGGCATGCTGCGCACCACACGTCATAAATAGCTAAATGAACAATATGAGGTTCATCATGATGAATGTTATGCGAGCTGTTTTTAGCTTGAATCCAGCTGCTTTGATTCGAAAGAGACAAGATGCTGGTGTGCAGGTTTTGCCACTCCTGTTCAGCAGCGAATTTCTCAGTCCGTTCACCTGATGACAATACAATAAGAGGCATGTTTCCTAAATGGACTTGCCGCTGTTTGAGTTCCCGCAGGCTTCTAGAAAACTCTGCATGTGTACCTTCAAGCATTACCTTTCTTGCATATGCTTTTTGCATTTCTTCAGGAATAAAAGAGAAGCCTGCGCAATCTCCTAAAGCTGGATCAAGGAGGACCATGCCGATAATATCGCACCTGTTTTTGCAGGCCCATAAGCCGGTGATGACAGCTCCGTATGAATGTGAAACAGCCAGATATGGAGGTTTTACATCCGCTGCTTTAAGCAAACTCTCCAATTCGTTCACCTTTTGTTCAGCTGTTCGTTTAGCTCTGCTTTGCCCGCTTTTCCCTATTCCTGCCCGATCATATGTGAAAATGCCAAATTCATCATCAATGTCCTCCATTAATGGTTTCCATGTCTCTGAAGAAGTACCGTAGCCGGCCTCAAAGACAATCGTTACACCGCTTGATCCTCTCCGGTGTTGTGTATGGAATGAACATCCGTCAATCTTATATGTCTTTTCCATCCAAGCTGAGTTCATTGGAGTCATCTCCTCTAATTGGTTCTACTAGGGAGACGGAGAACCTGAGCTGATCGTTTCTCTTAAAATAAAAAAAGAGATATCCGGTTGAGGATATCTCTTTTGGGCATTACCAGCCTCTTTCGTATTGCACAGGGGCTGGAATCTCTGTATTGAGCTGTTTCGCAGCAGTTCTTGCAAAGAATGGATCACGCAAAAGCTCTCTGCCGATAAAGATGAGGTCGGCACGTCCATTTTGCAGAATTTCTTCAGCCATTGAACCGTTTGTAATCATGCCGACAGCACCAGTTGCCATGTCAGCTTGTTCACGGATTTTCTCAGCGAAGCTGACCTGATAGCCAGGGAATACGTTAATGTCTGCTTGAACAAGGGCGCCTGAACTGCAGTCAATTAAATCAACACCTTGCTCCTTCATCCATTTTGCAAACCCGATGTGATCAGCGATGTCTAAGCCTTTGTCCGTATAGTCAGAAGCAGATACACGGACAAATAAAGGGCCGTCCCACACTTGTTTGACTTCATCGATGACTTCTCTTAAGAATCGATAGCGGTTTTCTGGTGAGCCGCCGTATTCATCTGTGCGGTGATTGGAAAGCGGAGATAGAAATTCGTGAATTAAATATCCGTGCGCCGCATGAATTTCAATCACATCAAAGCCGGCTTCTTTTGCGCGTACTGCCGCTTGTTTGAACTCCTGGATCGTTTCTTTTATTTTTTCTGCTGACATTTCTACAGGTGTTGCTGATTGGTCGTCAAACGCAATCGCCGATGGAGCGAAAATATCTCCTTCAAGCTCTGCTTTACGTCCGGCGTGGGCAAGCTGAATGCCGATTTTTGAGCCTTGTTCTTTGACCTGCTCAGTCAGTTTGGCAAAGCCTTCGATATGCTCATCGCTCCAAATTCCTAAGTCTTGGTCTGTGATTCGTCCTTGAGGATTTACCGCTGATGCCTCCACAATAATCAGTCCGACCTGGCCGATTGCTCGAGATATGTAATGCGCCATGTGGAACGGCGTCAATTTTCCGTCCTTTTCATGAGAAGAATACATGCACATTGGCGACATGACGATGCGGTTTTTTAATGTCATATCTTTAATTGTTATCGGTGTGAATAATGTTCTGGCCATTTCTTTCGCCTCCCGTAAGGTTTTTAGAGGTTGATTATATCAAGTGATTTCTTTCCCGTCATATAAACTGCTCAAAAGATCCGTTTTGTTACATATTTCGGTATAATAGACAGGGAATCATCTTATTTTTCAGGCTAGAAGCGTTTTTATACAAAGGAGGGGCGGAGATCGATGAATTGGCAGACGAAAGACGAATTGCTGACCCTTTTAACTTCTCTTGTGCAATACGAAAGCATCACCGGTTCGAAGGGAGAGGCAGCACTTGCAGAATATCTTTATTTTATTTTGAAAGACAAGCCTTATTTTCAAACACATCCTGAGGATGTAACACTTCATCCGATGGATGACGGCAGATCCTTTCTAACGGCTCTTGTCAAAAAGAAGAATGTCAAAAAGACAGTGCTTTTGCTGAGCCATTTTGATGTCGTGGACATAGAGGACTACGGAGAGTTCAAGCATATGGCATGTAAGCCCGCTGAGCTTTTGAGCTCTTTTTTAGAGAAAAAAGAGCTCCTTCCGGAACATGTGCGAACAGACGCTGAAAGCGGCGACTGGCTGTTTGGAAGAGGGACGATGGATATGAAAGCGGGGCTCGCTGTTCAGCTGTCGATGCTGGAGCGGGCGATGGACGGCCAGTTTGAAGGAAATCTGCTGTTGATTACGGTTCCTGACGAGGAAGCAAATTCGAAAGGCATGATTGAAGCTGTTCCTGTACTGAAGGAAATGGAGAAAAAGCATGATATCACATTAACAGCTTGCCTGAATGCCGAACCGATGTTTGAAAAATTTCCCGGCGACCAGCAGCAATATTTTTACTCCGGAAGCATTGGCAAGGTACTTGCGGGGTTTTTCTGCAAGGGGATTGAAACTCATGTCGGAGAGCCGTTTTCAGGCGTAAACGCAAATTTAATGGTATCTGAGTTGAACCGCTTGCTTGAACTGAATGCTGATTATTGCGAGAAGGTTGAAGGTGAAGTCACTCCGCCGCCGGTAAATTTAATGCAAAAGGACTTGAAAGAGGCGTATTCTGTTCAGACACCACATACAGCTGTCACGTTATTTAATGTGCTGTCCATGAAACGATCGGCCAGTGAACTGCATCAGATGCTGCTTAAAACCGCAGAACAGGCGGCGGAGGAAATAACCGCGAACATTCGAAAGAAAACACAGGATTTTCAGCAATTTGAGTCATTTCAGCCGATTGAACGCACTGTCACTGTTTTGACATTTGATGAGCTGGTCGTACGTGCAAAAAGGCGTGTTGGAAACTCGGAAACCGAGCGGGTTCTTAATTATGCCTTTTCCAACAGGGGAGATCTTGGAGACAGGGATTTTTCGACCCGAATTGTATCTGAGCTTGCTTCGCTCTGTAAGGAGGATGCGCCGCTCATTGTTCTTTTTTACAGCCCGCCGTTTTATCCGGCGGTTTCTTCAAAGGACGATCCATTGATCAGGAATACAGCTGATCAGCTTATGCATTATGCTGCTGACAGGTACGGCATAGCGTTACGGGAGGTGCAGTATTTCCCCGGACTTTCAGACTTAAGCTATCTACAGCTGGAAAAGCAAGAGGTTAATGCGTACACAAGCAATATGCCGCTCTTTAACAGAGGATATTCACTGCCAAGCGGTAAAGATCAGGCTTTATATGTATCGGTTTTAAATGTAGGTCCGGCTGGAAAAGACCCGCACAAATGGACGGAAAGACTGTATATGCCTTATTCCTTTGAAGTGCTTCCGGACTTGCTTTCATTTACGATCTCCGCGTTATTAAAACAATCAGAAACTGCCGGCCAGCTGTTTTAGGAAACACCAAAGACAGAAGGCACAGGGCCCTCTGTCTTTGGCTTATATCTATGAATGCTTCTCTAAGGCGGCACCGGCAAACTGCTCTTTGATTTCCGCACTGCGTTTCGCGGTTTCTTCAATACAGTGAATAATCGCTTCTTCAAAGCGGGAGTCCTGTAAAGCGCGAAGGCCTGCCTCAGTTGTGCCCCCCGGGCTCGTGATTTCCTTCCGAAGCTGTGCAGGCTGTTTGCCGCTTTGGAGGAGCATTTCTGTTGCCCCTGCCATAGTCTGCATAATGAGTGCTTTTGCTGTTGCCTCATCCAATCCTACTTTTTGCGCCGCTTTTCCCATTGCCTCAATATAACGGTACACGTAGGCTGGACCGCTGCCGGCGATCGCTGTGACAGCGTCAAGATGGCGTTCCTCAACCAGTGTGGCATCACCGATTGTTTCTAATAAAGCTTTTGCAGCGGTGATATCATCCTGGCTTGCTTCAGTGCTCACAGAAAATCCGGTTGCCGATTTTCTGATGGCTGCTGAAGTATTAGGCATGACGCGAATGACCGCGAGCTTTCTGGCAAAATAGTGCTGAATGGTTTCGATGGTAAGGCCTGCAAGAACTGATATTACAAGCTGCTCCTTGATATACGGACGGATGCTGTCAATGCTTTCCGCCGCGTCCTTTGGTTTAAAAGCGAGGATGATGATATCGGTGTGAGTGAAAAACTCATTTTTATCTCTGCATGGACGCACGCCGTACGTCTCCTTTAATTCAGTCAGACGCTCGTCATTTGAGCGGTTTGTGATATAGATATGTTCGGGTCTTGTGATGCCGCTTTGCAAAATACCGTTGATCATTGCTTCTGCCATGGACCCGGCGCCGACAAATCCTATCTTTTTCATTGATATCCTCCTTTATCAGAACAACAAAAAACCTTTTCATCACGTAAAGGACGAAAAGGTTCGCGGTACCACCCTCATTAGCACAAATTGTGCTCAGCTCAAATCCCGTAACGCGGGAAAAAACGTTTAGGTTTACCTAACCGCGACTTGAGGGCAGGTTCTACAAACAAACGGGCCGCAATACCTTTCAGCCGGGGGTGTCGCTCTCTTTGGCCATTGTCTTGTATACTAATCCTCGTCATAGCGTTCCAATGATTATCGATTTAGTTTGTTGTTCATTATGCAATGGCGGACAAGCTAATGTCAATAGCTTTTTCAAAAAGGCCGTTCTCATTCAGCAATAATGACACAAGAACGAGAAAAAGCTAAAATATGAATAATGAATGAAGACAAGGAGCAATAGGATGACAACTGCAGATGTAATTACGATCCGCGTCCCGACACCATTTGCTGTCGGTGATGTTATCGTTTATCTAGTAAAAGGTGATGCGCTGACACTTATCGATGTGGGACCGAATACAAAAGAGGCTGCTGCAGCCCTTCAAGAGCAGCTTGCCGCTTTAAACGTGAAAATGTCAGATATTGAGCAGGTTGTACTGACTCACCATCACGCTGATCATGCCGGCTTGCTTGATGTTTTTTCTGATGGAATCGAAGTGATTGGGCATCCGTTCAACGAACCTTATATCAGCCGAGATCAAACTTATATGGATTGGCAAAAACGTTTTTTTCAAAAGCTGCTGCCTGAATTAGGCGTTCCATTTGATACGGGAAAGGCGGACAAGCTGATTCGGTCTGCGTACGCATTTTCCTGTACGAGATCCCTGACGAAAACAGTCAGAGAAGGGATGAGGATCGATGGACTTAAAGGCTGGTCTGTTTTGGAGATGCCTGGACATGCTGAGTCGCATATCGTTCTTTTCCATGAAAAAAGCGGGAGGATGCTTGGAGGCGATCTTCTGCTGGCCAACAGCTCGTCTAATCCCATTATAGAAGCACCGAAAGCGGGAGACATAAGGTCAAAGCCTTTAGTCGATTATCAGCGGTCTTTGCGAAGGCTGTCAGAACTTGAGCCAACAATCGTGTTTCCCGGTCACGGTGAAACGATTACCAATGTACAGGCGCTGATTGAGAAGCGTTTTGACAAGCAAAGGAACAGGACGGAGGATGTGCGGCGCATGCTGGATGAAAAGCCGTTGACCGCTTTTCAGGTCTGTCAGCAGCTTTTTCCTGCTGTGTATGAAAAGGAATTATTTTTAACGATGTCAGAAACGGCAGGGCATCTTGATGTGTTGGCTGCAGAAGAATCCATCACGTCACATTGGGAAGGCAAAACTGCATACTTTAGAACAGTGAAGAGGTGAACTGGGTGAAACATTTAGCGGGAAAGCGGATTTGGATAACCGGCGCTTCAGGAGGACTCGGTGAAAGAGTCGCATATTTATGCGCTGCTGAAGGAGCCCATGTCCTGCTGTCGGCAAGACGTGAGGATCGTTTGATTGAAATAAAAAGGAAAATAACCGAGGAATGGAGCGGACAGTGTGAAATTTTTCCTCTGGATGTCGGCCGCCTAGAGGATATCGCCCTTGTCCGCGATCAGATCAGCTCGGTTGATGTACTGATCAACAATGCGGGCTTCGGTATATTTGAAACGGTTTTAGACTCGTCACTGAATGACATGAAAGCGATGTTTGATGTGAATGTCTTTGGCTTGATCGCCTGTACAAAAGCGGTGCTCCCGCAAATGCTTGAGCAAAAAAAGGGCCATATCATCAATATCGCTTCTCAAGCGGGGAAAATTGCAACACCGAAGTCGAGCCTTTATTCTGCGACAAAACATGCCGTGCTCGGCTACTCAAACGCTTTGCGGATGGAGCTGGCGGGAACCGGCATTTATGTAACAACAGTCAATCCGGGACCGATTCAGACGGACTTTTTTTCCATTGCTGATAAAGGCGGGGACTACGCCAAAAAGGTCGGCCGCTGGATGCTTGATCCTGATGACGTGGCAGCTCAAATTACAGCTGCTATTTTCACGAGCAAACGGGAGATTAATCTTCCGCGTTTAATGAATGCCGGCACCAAGCTGTATCAGCTGTTTCCGGCTCTCGTTGAAAAGCTGGCAGGACGTGCGCTTATGAAAAAATAACGATGGAAATGCCTGTGGTGAGAGGCTTATTGGCATGATCACAGGCAGTTTTTTATAGAGGAAGGGAGAAATCATTGAATGCCACTCAATCAAGAAGCTCTTCGTGTTCTGTTTAAAGATCCGTTTATTCAGAAACTGATTGATGCAGACCCCGTATTTTGGGCAAATCCGGGCAAGAAAGAGGGTCCTTTATTCCACGCAGATGCAGATGAGTGGGAAAGCGAGGTAGCGGACGCAGAAAAAAGGCTGCGGCGGTTTGCTCCTTACATTGCCGAGGTATTTCCTGAGACGAAAGATGCCAAAGGAATGATCGAGTCTCCGCTTTTTGAAATGCAGCCTATGAAGGAAAAACTGGAAGCGGCATATCAGCAGCCATTTCCGGGAAGGTGGCTTTTAAAGTGTGACCATGAGCTTCCGATTTCAGGATCGATTAAAGCGCGGGGCGGGATTTATGAAGTATTAAAACATGCTGAAAAGCTGGCGCTTCAAGAAGGAATGCTACACGAAACGGATGATTACCGCATGTTACAGGAAGACCGGTTTGCCGCGTTCTTCTCCCGCTATTCGATTGCTGTCGGATCGACAGGAAACCTTGGATTAAGCATCGGCATCATCGGTGCCACACTTGGGTTTCGCGTGACTGTGCATATGTCCGCTGATGCTAAGCAGTGGAAAAAGGATCTCCTTCGCCAAAAGGGTATTACTGTCATAGAGTATGAATCTGATTACAGTGAAGCGGTGAAAAAAGGGAGACGGCAGGCGGAACAAGATCCATTTTGCTATTTTATTGACGATGAACATTCCCGTCAGCTGTTTTTAGGTTATGCTGTTGCCGCCAGCCGATTAAAAACGCAGCTCGACTGTATGGAAATACACCCAGGACCTGAAACGCCGCTGTTTGTGTATTTGCCTTGCGGTGTCGGCGGGGGGCCGGGCGGTGTGGCATTTGGGCTGAAACTTTTATATGGAGACCATGTTCATGTGTTTTTCGGGGAACCGACTCATTCACCATGTATGCTATTAGGGCTTTATTCCGGACTCCATGAGCAGATTTCTGTCCAGGATATCGGCTTGGATAATCGGACGGCTGCTGACGGACTTGCTGTAGGGAGGCCATCAGGGTTTGTCGGTAAGCTGATTGAACCGCTGCTGAGCGGCTGTTACACCGTAGAGGACGATACGCTTTATGCCTTACTTCATATGCTGGCTATATCTGAAAGTAAATATTTAGAGCCCTCTGCTCTTGCTGGCATGTTCGGACCGATTCAGCTCTTTTCAACTGAAGAAGGAAGACGCTATAGTCAGAATGATAAGATGGAACATGCCGTACATGTCGTTTGGGGAACGGGAGGAAGCATGGTTCCAAAAAAAGAAATGGTTGCGTATAACCGAATTGGTGCGGATTTGCTGAAAAACGAAATGAAAAAATAAGCAGACAGTGAAAGGGTTTTCCGTTACAATCTTTGTAAGGGTTTTAACCTTCAGAGAGTCAGGTGTAAACAGTGAAAAATAAAGAGCTTAATTTACATACTTTATATACAAAACACAATCGTGAGTCTTGGTCTGGCTTTGGGGGACATTTGTCGATTGCTGTTTCTGAAGAAGAGGCAAAAGCCGTGGAAGGGCTGAATGACTATCTATCTGTTGAAGAAGTGGAAACGATTTATATTCCGCTTGTTCGCCTGCTTCATTTGCATGTTAAGTCTGCAGCCGAACGCAATAAGCATGTCAATGTTTTTTTAAAGCACCCTCATTCAGCCAAAATTCCGTTTATTATCGGCATCGCCGGCAGTGTGGCAGTCGGAAAAAGCACGACGGCGCGGATATTGCAGAAGCTGCTTTCGCGTTTACCGGATCGCCCTAAAGTGAGCCTTATCACGACAGATGGTTTTTTATTTCCTACAGCCGAGCTGAAAAAGAAAAATATGATGTCACGAAAAGGGTTTCCTGAAAGCTATGATGTAAAAGCGCTGCTCGAATTTTTGAATGACTTAAAATCAGGAAAAGACTGCGTAAAGGCCCCGGTATATTCCCATCTCACCTATGACCGCGAGGAAGGTGTGTTCGAGGTTGTAGACCAGGCCGATATTGTGATTATTGAAGGCATTAATGTTCTTCAGTCGCCCACCTTGGAGGATGACCGGGAAAATCCGCGTATTTTTGTTTCCGATTTCTTTGATTTTTCGATTTATGTGGATGCGGAAGAAAGCCGGATTTTCACTTGGTATTTAGAGCGTTTTCGCCTGCTTCGGGAAACAGCTTTTCAAAATCCCGATTCTTATTTTCATAAATTCAAAGACTTGTCTGATCAGGAGGCTGATGAGATGGCGGCCTCGATTTGGGAGAGTGTCAACCGGCCGAATTTATATGAAAATATCTTGCCGACTAAATTCAGGTCAGATCTCATTTTGCGTAAGGGAGACGGGCATAAGGTCGAAGAAGTGCTGGTAAGGCGGGTATGATCATCGACACTATCATGGACCGTATGTCTGCAAGCGGAATAGTCATATAAAATCGAAGGAGAAGTTTCTAATGGGGGAAAAGCACTCAAAGCGCAATGAGTGCTTTTTATAATTTGGAAAATGTATAACAGTACCAAAAGCGCCTGATAGAATGAGAGATTAGTTTGAAGCAGCAGGGCGCCAGCCGTTTTTTAAGAATTGAGCCCTCTAACAAAACACAATCACATCAAATGGGCAGTTAAGGCACGGATAGTATCTTTCATTCTGTCACAAAACCTGATGACAAATTAGAAAGAACTGATTGACGCTTTCAAAAGTTTAGCGTGCTACAATAATATTGAAAGCGTAAACATTCAGAATGTTTGAGGGGAGCTGTGAGTATGAAAGCGCTTGTAATTGAAGCACCGTATCAAGTAGCGGTAAAAGAGGTGCCGTATCCATCACCGGGTCCGAAAGAAGTTGTAATTAAAGTTGAAAACATCGGAATATGCGGAACCGATATTCATATTTTTAAAGGTGAATTTCTGTCACCTTATCCAATCATTCCGGGGCATGAATTTTCAGGAACGGTATATGAAACAGGCGAAGAGGTGACAAATGTTAAACCAGGTGATCGAGTGACTGCTGATCCGTCTTTATTTTGCGGAGAATGTGAATATTGTCTAACCAGACGAGGCAACCAATGCTCCAATTGGGGGGCGCTGGGCAATACAACCGACGGGAGTATGGCTGAGTATGTCAGAGTCCCGAGCCGAAATGTCGTAAAGCTTCCTGATACGATGAGCTTTGAGGAGGGGGCTTTTATTGAACCGATGGCCTGTGTTGTACACGGGATGAACCGGCTTAATCTACAAGTGGGCGACCGGGTCATTTTGTTTGGAGCTGGGGCGATGGGACAGCAGTTGATTCAGTCGTTAAAAATGGCGGGCGCTTCAGAACTTGTTGTTGTTGACGTCGCTCAGGAGAAGCTTGACATGGCGGTTAAGTGGGGGGCGACAAAAGGGATGCTGAGCGAAGAACTCACACCAGAGGACTTTCCGGAAGGATTTAATGTTGTAGTTGATGCAACAGGAATCCCTGCCGTGATCGAAAATGCGTTTCAGTTTATGGGGAAAACAGCGACATACCTTCAGTTTGGCGTAACAGCGCAAAACGAAACGGTCCGACTTGATCCCTTTAAGCTGTACAACAATGACTGGACAATATTAGGATCAATGGCGATTAATTACACCTTTTTGCCGGCATTTCATTGGGTGAAAGAAAAGCGGATTGAGGTGGAGCATCTAATCTCGAAAAAGCTTACCTTAGAAGAGGCGGTCGATTTTCTGAAAGGACCGAGGAGTGCTGATTTGTTTAAGGTTCAAATTAAATTGTAATCGCCGATTCCCCTGCGTCGAGCACAGGGGAATATTTTTCTTGATGAAAGGAAGATTGTGATGAAGATGTTAGGAATTGATATAGGAACACAAAGTACAAAAGCTGTTGTTCTGGATCAAGACGGACATATCCTGAAATCGGCATCAGCTTCTTATATGTATGACTCTCCCCGCCCCGGATGGACAGAACAAGATCCGGAAGTTTGGTGGAAGGCAGTGAAGTCAGCACTGAAGCAGCTATGGAAGATGGGAGCCGACCCAAAAAGCATTGAATCGATTGGTGTAACAGGCCAAATGCACAGTCTCGTGGCCTTAGATCGAGATGCTATCCCGATTCGTCCTGCTTTGCTTTGGAATGACGGAAGAACCAAATGGCAATGTGACGAGATGAATAAGATATTGGGGCGGGACAAGATCTATCAAGTAACGAAAAACGCCGTTCTCCCAGGTTTTACTGCACCGAAGCTGTTATGGCTGAAACAGCATGAACCTGATCATTTTTCACGCATCTGCCATGTGCTGATGCCGAAGGATTATATCAATTATAAGCTATCAGGCGTGATGGCGGCTGATGTAACAGATGCCAGCGGCACAAGCCTTTTCAATGTGGGGGAAAGAAAGTGGTCTGATTCATTGATAACATCGATCGGATGCCGGCCTGAATGGTTTCCTGCCGTCTATGAAAGTGCAGCACCAATCGGCAAAATAAGTGCAGCAGCTGCAAGGGAAACAGGGCTATCAGAAGGAACATTACTAGCAGCGGGCGCTGGTGATAACGCGGCAGCAGCGTTCGGAAATGGCATTTACAAAGAAGGAACCGGAAATGTGAGTGTAGGAACGTCGGGAACTGTATTTGTTCCTATTAGCGGTATACCTGATATCAATCAGATGGGCGCTAATGAAACATTGCATATCTTTTGCCACTGTGTCCCCAACATGTGGCATGCGATGGGGACAACGCTATCAGCAGGGCTGTCACTAAGGTGGTTTAAAGAGACATGGGAAAAAAACAGCTATGAAGAGGCGCTTCAAGATGCTGACGTTATCTCAGCGGGCGCTGATGGACTTCTGTTTCTTCCTTATATAAATGGAGAGCGCACACCGGTAAATGATCCAGAGGCTGGCGGCATGTTTTTCGGAATCCGCTCTGGACACAGAAGAGAACATTTTGCACGTGCGGTCATCGAAGGTGTCGCTTACAGTTTAAAAGATTGCCTTTCTATGATTGAGGAGGCCGGAATCCAAATTCACACTCTATACGCTGCAGGCGGGGCCGTTAAACATTCATTGTGGAAACAGATTTTAGCGGATGTCCTTGGATTTAGCCTTCATGTGCATGACGATCGGGAAGGTCCGGCAGCAGGCGCAGCATTGCTGAGCGGGTTAGCTGCAGGGAGATGGCACGCTATAGACGAACTGCACGGCTGTTTTGGCATAACAAAACAAGTGAACCCCACTCAAGCCAATAAGCAATTATATCAGCAAAACTATCAGATATATAAACAGCTCTATCCAGCGTTCAAAGCGCTAAATCGTGTATAAGAAAGGAGAGGTCCCATGGAGCAACAAATCGTTATGAATACACGGCAAAAACAATTGATTTACCGGCTGCTCCATGCACATGCTCCTGTTCCTTTAAAAGAAATTGCCGAAGACCTGCATATCAGTGTCCGTACAGTACAAAGGGAAATGAGCCAGATTAAAAGTATTTTGAAACATTAGCAGCTTCATATTTCCAAAAAGTTCGGAACAGGGGTTGTCCTGAAAGGAGATAACACGTTAAAAGAACGTCTTGCATCGGAACTTGATCGTTTCTTTGAGATGAAAGATTATACACCAGAAGAACGAAAACAAGGGTTAATCTGCGATTTATTAAAACTAAAGGAGCCAGCGAAGCTGTTTGTATTCAGCCGTCAATACCATGTCTCTGAATCAACGATCAGCCATGACCTTGATAAATTGAAGGCATGGTTTGCTTCATTTCAGATTCAGCTTCATCGCAAACCGGGAATCGGGGTGTACATTCAAGGTGAAGACATAAACATACGTCAGGCTACTGCTGCTGTAATGCTTGAGCAAATGCTTCCTGAAGCATGGATTGAGCTTTTTCATCAAATGGATAATTCAGGAGCAGAATCAAAAACACTTTTGCCTGAACGCTATGAACAGCTGATCGACGTTGAACTGCTTCACAGAGTGCATCGCGTCATTGCAGGCGTACTATCACAAGAAGGCGCCCGGATTGACGAGAGAAATATGCTTCATTTAAGTATTCATCTGACGCTTGCAATTAGATGCTTGTCGGGTGGTCATGTCCGAGAAATACCTAACAATAGAACGTTGCCTGCGGGTTATCATCTGACCTGTCAAGTGATCAAACAGATCGAAGCGGTCTTTGATATTCACCTGTCACCGGATGACATCGACCATGTGAAACATCATTTGGCCGGGCTGGAAAAAGAACAGCAAACCGTTCATATTGATGACGCATTTGTGGCATATCTCACACAGCTCTTTATCTTAAAAACAGAGGAAGCGCTGCAAGAGCCGTTAATGAATTCTGCTTTACTAGAAGGGTTGAAAAACCATTTGCGTTCAGCCTTGACACGCATTACAGGAGGGCTTGCGATTCATAATCCGCTTCTTCAGCAAATTCAAGAAAAATATAAGCCTGTTTATAATGCGTGTGAACAAGGCGCCGAGGTCATCTCCGCAGAAATTGGTACACCTGTTCCTGATGCAGAAATCGCCTTTCTCACATTGCATATTGGCGCCTCTTATTATGATAGACAGATGAAACAATCAGAATGCCGGGCGATCGTGGTATGTGCAAGCGGTTTTGGCACCTCCCGTTTTATTTCTGCTAAACTGAAAAAAGAAATCAGAAATCTTGTCATTGTTGATATTGTTGCTTCTTATCAACTTGCTGAGTGGCTGAATAATCATGACACAATTGATTTCATTATCTCAACGATTCACCTCGATCAAATGAAGGAAAAGACGGTAGTTGTTTCGCCTCTCCTGACCGAAAAGGAGATTGATCTTTTACAAACTCGCATTGCTAACTGCCGAAATAATAAATCAAATGTCAGCTTCAGGATCAATAAGTATAGGGAGAGAGAATATCTGCAAACCGCGGCTTTTGGGGAAGGCATGCTGCAGGTTTTACGGCATTTTTCTGTCCGTTCGATCATTATTCCGCCAAAAAAACGTTTTGAGATCATGCGCCACATTGATGTTGACGGCTTGCCTGTAGCAAACCGTGCTGTTCTGATAGAAGACTTGCAGAAACGAGAGGAAAAGGGGGGATTTATCGTAAGGAAACTGGCTGTTCTTCATACTCGTTCAGCTGGAGTTACGAGTTTATTTGTTAGACTGATCCGCCCTGATCACCCGCTTCCTTGGAATGGAAAAGAAGCTGAAGCCATTTTGGTAATGGCAGGGCCGGCTGATGCACCTTTAGAGCATTTCGCGGCATTAGGGGAAATCAGCCAATCGTTCATTGACGAACATCATATCGAGATGTTTTTAAAGGGAAGTGAGGAAGAGGTTAATCAGCAAATCAAACGGATACTCGTCAAAGCATATGAAACACGACTTCAAAATATTGGAGAGAAGTAACAGCGTGAAAAATCTACTAAGAATGTACAGCGCAATCGTCTATCAAAACATGATCCTAGTGATCACAGCAGGTTTGGTCAATACCTTGTTCGGTGAGCGGGGCTGGCTTCCGAACCCGCGTTTTTCGCCTGTCATTGACAGTCTGTATCTTTTGGTCATCCCGCTTATTTTCGCATATACGGGAGGCAGAATGACTGCGGGGCAAAGGGGCGGCATCACAGCATCAGCAGGCGTTCTTGGGCTCACTTTATCAAGTGATCTTTCAATGATTCTTCCCGCCCTGCTATTGGGGCCGTTATTCGGCTGGCTGTATAAACAGTGTGAAAGATTTACACAACATAGGTTTCCGGTTGGTATGGAGCTGTTGTTCAGCCATGTGACAGGCGCACTTTTGTCGACAGTTTTTTTGCTTTTTTGTTTATACGTCGCAGGTCCTGCTGGAAATAGTGTGATTATTCATTTTTATCATTTAGTGCTGATTGTAGCGAAGTCAGTTTGGCTTCCAGCAGCCGCATGTTTTATTGAACCGGGAAAGGTGCTTTTTTTAAACAATGTGATGAATCATGGCATACTTGGTCCGATCGGCATTCAGCAGACGAAAGAACTGGGAAAATCTATTTTCTTTCTGCTTGAGGCTAATCCTGGACCAGGTCTAGGTGTGCTTGCAGCCCGCTTTTTCTGTCTGCAAAAAGAAGAGCGTCTCGAGCTAAAAACAGCCATCGGAATTCATGCCATTGGCGGCATCCATGAAGTATATTTTCCGTACATATTAAAACGTCCGTTGCTCTTTTTGCCCTTAATCGCAGGCAGTGCAGCTGGTATTGCTGTTTTTTCTTTTTTCGATATGGGGCTGGTCTCCACTGCTTCTCCGGCAAGCGCTCTGCTCATTTTATCGTTAACACCAAAAGGGGATACATTGTTTGTAGCGGCAGGAATGCTCATTTCTTGCACAGTTTCATTAGTGTTGGCATATCCGATTTTTTCCGCTTTTGACTTTAAAGCAGAGACAGGACTTCCTGCTCATCTGGAGCCGGTCTCTGCCCTTCATCCTCAAAAACTTATAGTCACTTGTGATGGCGGGCTGGCTTCAAGTGCTATGGGTGCGGCTATTTTAAAAAAGCTTACGCAACAAAATTGGCCGGAACTGCAGATTAGCTATGCCGCTATCCATCAAATTCCTCAAGATACGGATGTGATTATCGGACAGCAGCATTTAAAGCCAGAAGCGAAAAAATACAATCCGAACATTCCGTACATCGGCCTGATGTCGTTGGCAGATGAAAGTGAATATGACAAGGTCCTTTCGTATCTTGCGCCAAGCCGTGGTGAGCCTGTGATTCTGCTTAATCAAACATCTGAGACAAAAACGGAAGCAATAACTCTGCTCAGCAAATACATGCAAGAGTCAGGTTTAATGAAGCAGGCGGGCGAGTTCCTGATAAAAGATCCTGTTCTCAGCAATGGAGCTGCTGTTTTCCGCTGTTCAGGCAAGGAAGCAGGACTTGTGATTTTGCAGTTTCCTCATGGTGTTTACTTTAAAGGCACTCCGGTCTATCTGTTGATTGGCCTTTCTGGAGGCGCTCCTCAACAGCTTCGCGCGGAAGCTGAAATTGCAGTGCTCCTATCTGATGAAAGTATGATCAGTGAATTGCGGCGCACTGATAATAAACAGTATTTTATGGAGGTATTTCACACTGTGCACTGATATAGTTAAAGCAAGTCCAAGCGAAAAACGCCAACTCTGCATGAAGGAGGTTTGGCGCTTTTTCATTGTCTCATTTCAATTCGGCGATCTGATGCTGTTCCGTTCTTCTTAAACAGTCTGGCTTTTATTTATTTGCTTCGCTGGCTGTTCAGACCCCGGCAATGTAATAAATACTGTCAGAATGGAGCTGATAATATAAAGGGCTGCCAACACCCAAATGACCCCGGCTGATCCGATCGTTCCAATGAGGAGCCCTACAAGTGCAGGACCAACAAAAACAGGCAGACCGGCACCAAGGTTCAAAATGGAGATCGCGGCTCCTTTCTCCTCTTTAACAAGAGACGGAACAAGAGCAGACAGCGGAACATAACCTGCTAAAGAAGCCCCCCAGAGCATGCCGGCTATGGTAATGAAGGCAACATTTCCGTCCGTCCATTGCGGTGAATAATATAACAGTAATGTTGAAATGGCCGCGGATACGCCCCCGAACCAAATCACCGTATTTCTCCATCCCAGTTTGTCGCCGATTATTCCAAAACACACATTAAACAAAATGTTACTTGTAAAAATAGCGCCCCAAATTTGCAGCCATGTGGTTGTAGATATACCGAATTCCTGCATATGAAGCGGCAAAAAAATCGGAAACGCAAACTGTGAAGTGGTATTAATGGTGCGCACGATGCCCCCAAGCAGCACTTTAGGTTCCCGCTGGACAATCGTTATGCCTTTGAACAGCTCTTTTACCTTCTGTTTTGCAGTTGTATCTTTTTTTCTCTCCAGTTTATCACGATTCATAATGAGGGCGAAAAATGCGCCAAGCAACACCCAAAACAGCGAGCTCCACATGGTGTTCAAGTGTCCCATATAGACAATGGCCCAGCTGGAATAATAAGCCCCAAGCACATTTAATCCGCCTGTGAAGAAAAACCAAAACCAGCCTGCAGCTGTACTGAGTTTTTCTTTCGGGCTGCGGTATGCGATCCAAACGAGAAACGAATAGGCAAATAGCGGATAACCAAAGCCGCGTAATGCATAAGTTATCATCATGGTGGCAAACGACAAGTCAGGCATCCCAAAACCTACAAAGCCAATTGTACCGAGTATATATAGCAAAAGTCCGGCCATCATTGTCTTCTTTGCGCCCAGCGCCTCGACAAGCACTCCGGAAAACCAAGATGAAATCGCGATTGTTACGCCGTAAGCGGTAAATAAAGTTGCTGAAAGCTGAACGGTCAGCCCTCGTTCTACCAAGTAAGGGCTAAGCCAGCCAATTTCTATTCCATCCCCCATCATGAATATCAAAATTCCTAAGTAACCCCAGCCAATTTTACTGGGAATGCCGATCTTATCTAAGAAATTCTGCTGCTTCATTGCATTCATTCCTTTCTGTTATCTTTGTATTGTTTGCGCTTTCATTATTATCATTGTAACGTGTTCAGACATCGTGATATATCTGCACTTCCAGCAGTTTTGGCAAAAATACTTATGACAAAATCAAGCGAATGCAACAAAAAAAGAAGTAAAGTTTGTACTCCCTTTTGTGAAAGGATTCTTTTTTTCAACTGACTGACCCTGTGGTTAACTTTTTATTTTGCCAGTGAATCATTGCCTATGAGCTTGTGGCAGTTGTTTTAATGAAGTTATGTTCCAGCAGTTTTTGCGGAGATGATCGGTATGTTGTGTGAGATAGTGGACAGCAAGGGTATTTGTGTTTTGGTGAGAAAGGAGATGCTGATAAAAAATCAAATTCTCTCTATTGTCGAAAACGAAGAACACAGCTGCTGTACGGTTAATTGTGATCTTTGGATAAGCTGTTAAGCTCTTTCTCAATGCGATCCAGCTGCGCTTTTCGGTTTTTCACATACTTGAAGCTTGAAACTACTGCAAGGATGACAGCTGCAACCATAATAAATACGCAAAGCTGAAATATGATATCGCCTACATTCATGTTCATCACCTCTGTTGAGGGAGAGATTGGTTCTATCCCGTTTTTTTATTTAAAGCGGCTTTTCCAGCCTGGTTTGGTGTTTTGTAATTCCCATTTTCATCTGCCGATAGGCGAACGCTAAAAATGGCAGGCCGAGCAGGGTGATGCCGCTCAGAACAGAAAAAATAAAAATCGGCCGGCCAGCGCCAAATAGGTCTATACATATCCCCCCGATCCAGGGGCCGATGACGTTTCCGAGTTGTGAAAAACCGATTGCCCCGAAATAAGTGCCTTTTAATCCTGGTTTTGCAATCTGGTCTACAAACAAATCCATCATAGAGAATAAAAGCACTTCGCCGATTGTAAATGTGACCACAATCAACACAAGTGATGAAACACCGTGTGATATGGTGAAAATGGCTATGCTGATACTAACCATCACATTACCGAGCATCAGGGAGCGAAGCGGCGAAAAACGTTTTGCGAAATGGACGATGGGAAATTGCGTCGCCAACACAACGATTGCGTTTAATGTCAGCATCAACCCATACAGCTTTGTTCCATTGCCGATCAAGGGGTTCTGCGCCATGTACTGCGGGAATGTCGAATTGAATTGTGAGTAGCCGAAGGTGCATAGAGTAATACCGACCAAAGCAATTGTAAAAAGATGATCCTTTTGTGTCACCATAAACGCTTCCCGCACGCTCATATTTTGGGGTTGGTCTGATGCTGCTGATGAAGGATGTTTTTTAAATTGGATGGCAAGCATGAGTCCGTATAGTCCGTAAATGACTGCAGGCACCAAAAAGGATGCGGTCGATTGCGATGAGCCGAAATACAGGCCGAGGACCGGTCCGAAGACAACGCCGATATTAATAGCTGCATAGCGTAAATTAAAAACAAGCAGTCTCGTTTTTTCTTCTGTCATATCAGACAGCAAGGCCTTTGAAGCAGGCTCGAACAGTGATTTGCAAAGACCGTTTAATGCGTTTACCACAAAAAACATCCAGAGATGAGATGCCGCCGCAAAGCCTGCAAATACCAGCATCCAGCCGAAAATGGACACTAGCATCATGTTTTTTCTGCCGAATTTGTCTGAGATATATCCGCCGTAAAAGCTTGCAAGGATGCCGACTGATGAGCTTGCGGCGATGACCAGCCCTGCATAGGAAGCAGATGCGCCTTGGACGGCTGTTAAATAAATCGCTAAAAAAGGAATGCTCATCGATGTTGCCATTCTGCCGAAAATGGTTCCGATTATAATTGTCCAGCTGATGGGGTGGATATCTTTCCATTTCTTCATGAATCGTATTCTCTCCTGTATGTAAGAATCTTTTTCTATCATATATGAAAAAATTTCCTTCTCCAATAGGGAATTCAAAATATTTTGTTATTGACATTCACTATAAAACATGTCTAATTGTATGGCTTGGAGGAGGTGGACGGGGTTGACGGAGTTTCCATCGGTTGGCTTTGAGGTTAAAGCATTCGGAAGGAAAATGACGATATGTCCGGCGCTTATGTCTGTGGTGAAAGCACAATATTAGTTGATGCTGGAATGCCGGGGTATTTCAAAGTGATTCGCAGAATATGGAAGTGAACGGATGTCCGTTGGCATTTGAGTTTCACCCATCCAGATGTGGATCATTAAGTTTCAGAAAGGCTCAGTGATGCCGGACATGAAGTCAAAATTAGCGCTGAAAACCGACATTAGCCGCAGACCAGAGATCCGGCCGTGTCTCATCTGATTAATAATGAAAATAAAGTGTATGAGGGGCTTTACGTTTCTGGCCACCGATCAAGAGAACAGCCCTTGGTTTGTGACATAGTCATAAATGATATCTTCTATATGCGCATACAGATCCTCATCAGGTTCTTCATTCCATCTCTCTTCTAAGGCTGCTTTCAGGCTTTGTTTTTCATACGGGCTTAACGGATCTATGGCAACATTTCTGCCGTATTGACGCAGTGCCTGTCCCATCATTTTTTCGGCAAATTTCTCCATTATGACTCTCCTATCTTTATGCTTCGCTTTTATTCTACTAAATGTTTTTCTTCTCTCAAACCCTTGGATCATATTTTCTGTCAGACAAGAATCATTTACCAGTATAAAACGAACATATTTTCGCATATAATAGAAAAAGCGAACATAAGTTCTTTTTAGAGGTGTGTATAATGAAAGAAAAAGTGATTTTTCTCGTTGACATGCAATCGTTTTATGCATCTGTAGAGAAAGCGGAAAATCCACATTTGAAAAATAGGGCCGTCATTGTTTCGGGTGACCCTGAAAAAAGGGGCGGAGTCGTATTGGCTGCCTGCCCGTTGGCGAAACAAAAAGGTGTGGCGAATGCTTCACGGCTATGGGAGGCTCAGGAAAAGTGCCCTGAAGCTATTGTGCTCCGGCCCCGTATGCAGCGTTATATTGATGTATCACTGCAAATTACGGCCATTTTAGAGGAATATACAGACCTTGTAGAGCCGTATTCCATTGATGAACAGTTTATGGACATTACAGGCAGCCAGAAGCTGTTTGGGACGCCGGAAGAGATCGCACACAGCATTCAGGGCAGAATCATGCGGGAGATCGGTGTTTATGCGCGGGTCGGAATCGGTCCTAATAAAGCGCTAGCCAAAATCGCGTGCGACAATTTTGCCAAAAAAAATAAGAACGGTATTTTTACCTTAACGAAAGAAAATATGAAAACCGAAATGTGGCCGCTTCCGGTGGGCAGCATGTTTGGCGTGGGGAGCCGCATGAAGCATCATTTAAACCGGATGGGCATCAGCACGATTGGCGGGCTCGCGGCTTTTCCGCTCGATCTTTTAAAAAAGAAATGGGGCATTAATGGCCACGTGCTGTGGATGACGGCGAACGGGATCGACTATTCCCCTGTATCAACTTCGTCTCTGGACGGACAAAAGGCGATTGGCCATGGAATGACTCTCCCGAAAGACTATGAACAATTTGACAAAGAAATCAAAGTCGTGCTGCTGGAACTGAGTGAAGAAGTGTGCAGGCGAAGCCGAAACGCCGGGGTAAAGGGGGAGACGGTGTCAGTGAGCTGCCGGGGTGCTGATTTTGATTGGCCAACGGGCTTCAACCGGCAGGTGAAGCTGGCGGAGCCGACTAATTCTACCAAGGATGTATATGAGGCTGTATGCCGGCTGTTTCTTACGTTTTGGGACGGGAAGCCTGTCCGCCGCCTTGGGGTCAATTTGTCTCAGCTCTCCACTGATGATATATGGCAGCTCGATTTATTTCAGGATTATGCAAAGAAAATGAGCCTTGGCTATGTAATGGACGGCATTAAAAATCGGTTCGGCGATACAGCCATCATCAGGGCGGCGTCACTGACAGCGGCAGGCCAGGCATTTGAACGTGCGGCTAAAATAGGAGGGCACTATAAATGAACGACCATTTAAAAAGAGGCAACATGCTGTGGGAAGGGAGCAGGATGTTTCTGCCGGAACATAAACAAAGCCTGCTTGAGAGAAAACGCCAGAAACAGAAGCTGCAAAAGCCGATCCTTGATCCTGATAAGCTGGAGGAAATGAATCAAACGCTTTGCGCCGCGATGGAGTTTGCTCAGAAAGTCACTGTCAGCTGCTTTCAGGACGGTGAAATTGTCCGCTGCACCGGAAAGATCTGCCGGTATGAAGAGTTTGAAAAAACAGTATGGATAAAAGGAGGTGAGGATCAGCTTTATAAGCTGAAAATTGATCAGGTGCTTGATATTGTGCTGTAACATTTCTCCCTCCTGCATTGGGGGGAGAAATATATGTGTGAAAATATCAAACATGTTTCCCCCGGCAACCTGGAAACGTATGATACAGGAAAGAAGGCATTTACAATTCCAGTCAGGCAAAATATAATTTTTATATTGTGAGAAAAAAGAGCTAACATTCGTTTTGCCAGACGGAGGGAGATCAAATCGTAATGGATATTCGAACAATCACGTCTTCAGATTATGAAATGGTAACGTCTGTAATGAATGAATGGTGGGGCGGCAGACAGCTGAAAGAAAAATTGCCGAGACTATTTTTTGAGCATTTTCAGGACACAAGCTTTATTACTTCTGAACATAACAGCATGACCGGATTTTTAATCGGGTTTCAATCGCAATCAGATCCTGAAACGGCATACATTCATTTTTCCGGTGTGCATCCAGATTTCAGAAAAATGCAAATTGGAAAACAATTATACGATGTTTTTATTGAAACGGTAAAACAAAGAGGCTGCACGCGGGTCAAGTGCGTCACTTCACCGGTGAATAAAGTATCAATCGCGTATCACACCAAATTGGGATTTGACATTGAAAAGGGCACCAAAACAGTAAATGGCATCTCAGTGTTTGCAAACTATGATGGCCCCGGCCAAGATAAGGTACTGTTTGTCAAAAAGATATGAGGGGGGAATAATGATGGATTTTTTTTCAAAAATACCTGAGCCACCTTACTATGCAGTCATTTTTTCATCTGTCAAAAGCGATAATGACACAGGATATGGAGAAACAGCGGAGCGGATGGTATCGCTTGCGGCGGATCAGCCGGGATTTTTAGGCGTCGAGAGCGTCCGTGAAGCGGATGGAAGGGGCATAACGGTTTCCTACTGGGACAGTATGGACGCCATTAACCACTGGAGGCATCACACTGAACATCAAGCGGCAAAAGAAAAAGGAAAAAGCGTTTGGTACGAGTCGTATGCAGTCCGCATCGCAAAAGTCGAGAGGCAGCGGCTGTTTTCAGGAGAAGAGAATGATTGAATTTCTTCAGCATAAGGGGGACATCACAGCGCGTGAGATTATTGCCGTGCAGCAGCCCGCCTACATAAAAGAAGCGGAGCTTATCGGTTTTGACGGTATTCCTGCCTTACAAGAGAAGGCGAAGGATATTCAAGCATCTCATGAACAGTTTGCGGGATATCGGAAAGACGGCAAACTGATCGGTGTCATTTCATATGAGATAAACATGCATCATCTCACCATTTGCAGGCTTGTGGTGCATCCAGACGGCTTCAGAAAAGGGATTGGACGAGCACTTTTACAATTTGTCATCGATCAAAACGAAAACGCTGAGAAAATCGAAGTAGTCACAGCCGAGAAAAACACACCGGCCGTGTCGCTTTATACACAGGCGGGCTTCCAAAAGACAGAAACAGTCAAAGCAGCGGAGGGGCTATTGCTGTCTGTTTTTCATTTATATCCTCAACGAAAAGTTGAAGTTGTTCTCTACAACGAAAAATGGTCAGAATGTTTTGAGGAAGAAAAAGAATGGCTGAAGCTTGCGCTCGGACCGGAGATCATTGCTGTTCATCATATTGGAAGCACATCAATCCCAAACATGGCAGCAAAGCCAATCATTGATATATTAATTGAAGTCAGAAGCATTGAAGCGGTGAGCCAATATGATTTACAAATGAAGGCTATCGGCTATACACCGAAAGGGGAAAACGGCATACCTGGCAGACGTTATTTCCAAAAGGGAGGAAATAAACGCACCCATCATGTCCATATGTACGAAAAGGGAAACCCTGCTATTGAAAGGCACCTGTTATTCAGAGATTATCTCAGAGCTCATCCACAAAAAGCGGAAGAATATGCCGTTCTCAAAAAACAGCTGGCTGCCCAGTATCCGGACTGCATTAATCAGTACATACAAGGGAAAGATGATTGGATCAAGACTGCAGAAGAACATGCAAAGCGGTGGAATGAAGGCAGAAACAATGCGAATGGAAGCGTTGTATGCTACAATTGCGAAAATGATGAAAACGGGGGTCTCACCTTATGAACATACATGTGACAGATGCTGCTAAACAAGCACTGCAGCAGGTATTTGACGCCAACCCAGGAAAGAAAGCCCAACTTCGTTACGATGCAGAAGGATGCGGCTGCGCGGTAAGCGGTGTGCCGACAATCTGGCTGGCAGAAGAATTAACGGGACAGTGCGAGCAGCTAGAAACGAACGGCATCCCGCTGTATATCCAATCATCGCAAAAAGTGTTTTTTGACGATCAAATGACGATCGATTACAATGAAAAAGCCAAAACACTGGCGCTGAAAAGCCCGGCTGAAATGCTCAGCCCCAGAATGAGCATATTAGTAAAGTAGGGAGACACGAAACGTGGAACAAAAGCTGAAGGCAATGAAGAACACAGCACAAAATAAAACGTGGGTATCCTTCCTAAATCAAAACCATCCTTATTCTTTGCTCCACTGGTCAATTGGAGGAGCAGAATCCGTCAAAAAAGATGTTTGGCTATTGCAGGATGAAATGACATTCGAAACGCAGGAGTTTACAACGATAGATCTTGCGATTGAATGGATCAGAGAAAATATGGATGGCATTACCGACGTTTTGTGAAATGGAAAAGTGAAAGAGCCCGAAGTGAAGTGCACCCCAAATTTTAG
>NZ_JALAYA010000018.1:0-62650 GCF_026796395.1 Bacillus sp. T17B1 | reverse complement strand
TCACAATTGGTTAATTTCATGATACATGATTTCATTAATGCATGAAAGGAGAAGATAACATGTTGGAGCTTCTTTTAGACTTATTTCTCTCTATCACAGTTGGTTAATTTCATGACACATGATTTCATTAATGCATGAAAGGGGAAGATAACATGTTGTTGGAACTTCTTTTAAGCCTATTTATCTCAATCAACTAACCCTTTTTATGGGGTGCATATGCTCCACTACAAACAATTCACTTTTATTTACTACTTCTTGAAACATGCTAATTTCCGTTCCAAGGATGCAATAGAACTTATTTTGTTTACTACTAAATTGACATCAAAAAAGGTAATAGGTTTTACTCAGATTGTAGAGAAAAGCTATGTTTTCTCTACAATCTTTTTTGTGTTGGAAGACTTTCTTAGTGATTTACCTGAAAACTAAGATTGAAAAGGTGGAACCGCTTAACTTGAAATTCTTTTTCTGTATAATGCTTCTGTTTAAGCTAGAGCAAGCACATTTTATATATGGCAGTCTCTTATAGATTGTAGAATGATCTTCTTAAGGTTAGCAGACATTTGAAGAAGGGCATTAGGAATAAACGCATATTTGTTGAATTCCGGTAGTGCCTAAACAGCTATATTTATTTTTTCAATGATTTTATAAAAAAAATGATTTAGTTTCCGCTTGGTTATCTCAATCATTACTAAAAAACAAAACTCCGAACAGAAAATGGTATGATCTAGGTAGAAAGGATGGCTGGTGCTTGGTGAAAAAGCGGTTCCATTTTTCCTTGCAAACAAAAATAATGGGGCTGATTGCGGCTCTGCTGGTTTTTGTCATTGGTGTGCTGACCATTACGTTAGCCGTTCAGCATACGCAGGAACAACGGAGACAGGCTGAACAACTGGCTGTTCAGACGGCGAGAACCATATCCTATATGCCGCCGGCTAAAGAGCTCATTGAGAGAAAAGGCGGACATGCGGATGAGGCGCAAGAGGTCATTGAACAAATGAAAGAACAGACTGGCGCGTATGCCATTTATGTGTTGGACGAAAAAGGAGACATTCGGAGCGCCTCAGTCAAAAGCGGCCAAAAGAAACTTGAGCGCAGCAGGGAAATTTTATTTGGCGGCTCGCATGTTTCTGAAACAAAAGCGGATGGATCAAGAGTCATCAGGGGGAGTGCGCCGATTATTAAAGAGCAGAAGGGATACAGCCAAGTAATCGGCAGCGTATCTGTTGATTTTCTGAAAACCGAGACAGAGCAAAGCATCAAAAAGCATCTGCGAAACTTGAGTGTGATCGCTGTGCTTGTGCTGCTGCTCGGATTTGCCGGTGCCGCCGCACTGGCGAAAAGCATCAGGAAGGATACGCTTGGCCTAGAGCCGCATGAGATCGCGTCTCTTTATCGGGAAAGGAATGCAATGCTTTTCGCAATTCGAGAAGGAATCATTGCCACCAATCGTGAAGGCGTCGTCACCATGATGAATGTATCGGCTGCCGAGATGCTAAAGCTTCCCGAGCCTGTGATCAATCTCCCTATTGATGACGTTATGCCGGGAGCAGGGCTGAAGGGTGTGCTTGAGCGAGGAGAAATGTTGCCTAACCAAGAGGTGAACGTCAACGATCAAGTTTATATTATCAATACGAAAGTGATGACTCAAGGCGGGCAGGCGTATGGGATTGTCGTGAGCTTCCGGGAGAAAACAGAGCTGAAAAAGCTAATCGATAAACTGACAGAGGTTCGCAAATATTCAGAGGATCTCAGGGCGCAGACCCATGAATTTTCCAATAAGCTTTACGCGATCTTAGGGCTGCTTGAGCTTGGTGAGTATGATGAAGCCATTGATCTGATTAAAGAGGAATATGCGATACAAAATGAACAGCATGATATTTTATTCCAAAACATCCATTCACAGCAGGTGCAGGCAATTTTGTTAGGAAAAATAAGCAAAGCATCGGAAAAGAAGGTCAAGCTGGTTATTGATGAGAACAGCTCGCTCGCGCCTCTTCCTGCACATATTGGCTTATCTCACCTCATCACAATTATTGGCAACTTAATTGATAACGCTTTCGAAGCTGTAGCGGATCAAAGCGTGAGGGAGGTATTGTTTTTCATCACGGATATGGGGCGTGACATTGTCATTGAAGTTTCGGACACAGGGCCCGGTGTGCCGCCCGATAAGACGGAAGCTGTGTTTGAAAGAGGTTATTCTTCAAAGGGGAGGAAGAGAGGCTACGGTCTGGCCAATGTGAAAGACTCAGTGCGTGAACTGGGCGGCTGGATTGAATTGGCAAACTCAAAAGCTGGCGGAGCGGTATTCACTGTGTTTATACCGAAGGAGAAATAAAGGGGGAATTCATTTGATTCACGTCGCGATTGCGGAGGATGATTTTCGGGTTGCGCAAATCCATGAGAGATTGATTGAACAGCTTGATGGATTCAAGATGATTGGCAAGGCGGCCAATGCCAAAGAGACAATGGCGCTTTTGGAGGAACATAGGGCTGATTTGCTTTTGCTGGATATTTATATGCCGGACGAACTTGGGACCACGTTGATTCCGGAGATACGAAGCCGATTTCCTGAAGTGGATATTATGATCATCACAGCGGCAACAGAAACCCGTCATTTGCAGGAAGCGCTAAGGGCAGGGATTGCCCACTATTTGATCAAACCTGTAACGGCTGACAAGTTCAGGCAGGTGCTGCTTCAGTATAAAGAAAACAGAAAGCTGCTTTTGTCTCAGCCAGAGGTCAGCCAATCTATGATTGATCATATTTTCGGGACCAGTGTGAAGACACCTTTGCCGGCAGGGGATTTGCCGACAGGCATTAATTCGATTACACTGCGAAAAATTAAGGAAGCGCTCCGAACTGCGTCAGAAGGATTGACAGCTGAAGAGCTAGGAGAAAAAATGGGGGCGTCACGAACGACTGCCCGCCGCTATGCCGAGTACCTTGTGGCAAAGGATGAAGCAAGAGCCGAGCTTGAATACGGGATTATCGGCAGGCCGGAGAGAAAATATTATTTGGCGGCGGAATAGAGATGAAGAAATGTATGATTCTATTGATTGCTTTATTGATCTTTATGCAGGGGGACATCAGGCAGGCGGCTGCGCCGCGCCTGCCTGGCGGGCCAATTGAAATTGTCGTTCCTGCTGAACCTTCTGGCGGATGGGACGTTACAGCACAGGCGATCCAAGCGGTTTTGAGGCAGAAGCAGATCGTGAAGGATGAAGTTCATATCGTCTATAAACCCGGCGGCGGGGGAGATAAAGGCTGGAAATATGTCAACGAAAGCAGCAAACGCACCATCAGCATGACGTCCAGTTTAATACTGAGCAATGATCTTCTTGGGCAAAGCAAATTAAAAATTGGCGATTTTACTCCGCTTGCCATTCTCTCCAAGGAATGGCAGACGGTTGCATTGCCAAAAGGATCGGCGTTAACAAGCGGCAAGGATTTGCTGAATGAAATTAAGATGCATCCCGGCAAGGTGAAAATCGGCTTTGCCCCGGGCCTTGGCAATGATGATCAGCTCTCGTTCGTCAGAGCGGCAGATATGCACGGCATTGACTCTTTTGACATTCAATTTTTGAGGTATGACAGCAGTGAACAGCTTATTCAGGCGCTGATCAGACATGAGATAGAAGCGGCTTCAATGACACTCTCTGAAGCAAAACCATATGAGCGGCTCGGCGATATCACGCTAGCTGCAGTAACGTCTGATAAAAGACTTCATGGTTTTCCTGATGTAGCAACGTGGAAGGAGCAGGGGATCCCGTTTGTTTTTTCACATTGGAGAGGGGTTTTGGGTCCGAAAAACATGTCAGAGGAAGAGATTTCTTTCTGGGATCAAGCGCTAAAGAAGGTCACCTCCTCACGAGAGTGGAAGCGGAAAATAAATGAACAGGACTGGGAAAGCTTTTATTTGAACAGCAGGGAAACGAAACGGTTTCTTGATCAGCAATCCGCGTTTTATCAAAGCATTATGACAGGGAATTAAGATCCCGGCATTGCGGGATCTTTTTGATGCGCCGTGAAATGATCAAAAAGAACAAAACGGTTTTAAAAAATTAAAAATACAAAAAAACCAAATTATTTACTTGCGATTGGTTTTCCCATACGATGGCAAAAAGGCAAGAAGGGGAGTAAGAGAGAAAATGTAAGCGGATTCATTTAAGGGGGAATGGATGTGTTAGCAATTTTAGGCTTTCTCATGATGCTCGTATTTATGGCATTGATCATGACAAAACGGCTTTCTGTTTTAACCGCTTTAGTTTTGACGCCGATTGTGTTTGCACTTATCGCCGGATTTGGATTTACTGAAGTTGGGGACATGATGATTTCAGGGATTCAGCAAGTCGCGCCGACTGCGGTCATGATTATGTTTGCGATCTTATATTTTGGAATTATGATTGATACAGGGCTGTTTGATCCGATGGTTGGCAAAATTTTAAGCATGGTCAAAGGAGACCCTTTAAAAATTGTTGTCGGGACAGCGGTTCTCACGATGCTCGTAGCCTTGGACGGGGATGGCTCGACTACTTATATGATTACGACAAGCGCAATGCTTCCGCTCTATTTGCTGCTTGGCATCCGGCCAATTATTTTAGCGGGAATCGCGGGAGTCGGCATGGGAATCATGAACACGATTCCATGGGGCGGAGCAACGCCGCGGGCGGCGAGCGCGCTGGGGGTTGATCCGGCTGAGCTTACAGGACCGATGATTCCTGTCATCGCAAGTGGGATGCTTTGTATGATGGCGGTTGCGTATGTGCTTGGCAAAGCGGAACGAAAGCGCCTTGGCGTGATTGAACTGAAGCAGCCGGCCAATGCCAATGAACCGGCGGCTGCAGTTGAAGATGAGTGGAAGCGGCCGAAGCTTTGGTGGTTCAATCTATTGTTAACGCTTTCTTTGATAGGATGTTTAGTATCGGGTAAAGTTAGTTTAACTGTATTGTTTGTCATTGCGTTCTGTATTGCACTGATTGTGAATTATCCAAACCTTGAGCATCAAAGACAGCGCATCGCGGCGCACTCCAGCAACGTACTGGCTATTGGCTCCATGATTTTTGCTGCGGGGGTTTTTACGGGAATTTTGACAGGCACCAAAATGGTTGATGAAATGGCGATTTCGCTTGTGTCTATGATTCCTGAACAAATGGGCGGATTGATCCCGGCGATAGTGGCCTTAACAAGCGGCATTTTCACATTCCTGATGCCGAATGACGCGTATTTCTACGGGGTGCTGCCGATTTTATCAGAAACGGCTGTCGCATACGGTGTGGATAAAGTGGAAATTGCCAGAGCCTCTATTATCGGCCAGCCGATTCATATGCTGAGTCCGCTTGTGCCATCCACTCATTTGCTTGTCGGACTTGTCGGAGTATCTATTGACGACCATCAAAAATTCGCCATGAAATGGGCTGTTCTCGCAGTAATCGTGATGACGGCTATCGCTCTATTGATCGGTACGATTTCTATTTCCGTATGATAATTCAGACGTAATGACGCACACTAACGGCAACAACATACCGGAGGTGTCATCATGAGTGATCCTTATATGCCAATGACTTCAGTCAGAAGCGGAACGGGGTTCGAAGCGGCAATAGGGGTGCACGGCCTAACCGTGCAAATTGCGAATGTCTATTTTATTCAGCTCCCGTCTGAACCTCGCTCATTTGTTTTAATTGATGCCGGCATGCCTCAATCAGCCGGCATGATTATAAATGAAGCCAAACAAAGATTCGGCGATGATTTTCAGCTGAAGGCGATTATCCTTACACACGGGCACTTTGATCATATTGGTGCGATAGAAGAAATCCTTGAGGACTGGGATGTTCCTGTTTATGTGCATTCTCGGGAAATGCCTTATGTAACGGGGAAAGAGGATTATCCTCCGGCTCGTCCTGACAGTAAGAGCGGGCTGGTCGCCAAACTATCGCCGCTGTTTCCACGGCACTCCATCGATATTTCCTCACATGTGCAGGCACTGCCGGAAGACGGCTCTGTGCCGTTTCTTGACGAGTGGATGTGGATTGCGACTCCAGGACACACCCCCGGCCATATTTCGTTATTCCGTGAGGACGGGCGTGTGCTTGTGGCAGGTGATGCTGTTATTACAGTGGAACAGGAGAAAATGGCAGACGTCTTGATTCAAAAACAGGAGCTTCATGGACCGCCGGCTTATTTCACGCCTGACACAGGGACTGCTGCGGAATCCATTCAGAAGCTTGCCGGTCTTGAACCGGAAGCACTGCTGACGGGGCATGGCATACCGATGACCGGCAAAAACTTTCGCAGTGACTTAATTGAATTGGCAAATCGTTTATCGTCTCTTTGACACCCGGACATGCGGGTGTTTTTTAATTGTTTTCTAAGAGGATACAGAAAAATCATTTGTCTTCCGGCTTAAAAACGATACAATGAAAAGCATGAATGCGATTTGAAGGGGAGAGTTTGTTGGAAGAAAAAGAAATACTATGGAACGAAGCGAAAGTGTTTATTGCCGCATGCTATCAGGAATTGGGGAAGGAGGAGGAAGTGAAAGACCGTCTGGATAGCATTAAAAGTGAAATTGACCGGACCGGAAGCTATGTACATACAAAGGAAGAAATCGAGCATGGTGCGAAAATGGCATGGAGAAACAGCAACCGCTGCATCGGCAGATTGTTTTGGAATTCGCTGAATGTCATCGACAGACGTGACGTCCGGACGAAGGAGGATGTGCGGGACGCCCTCTTTCATCACATTGAAACCGCCACCAATAACGGGAGAATCAGGCCGAGCATTACGATTTTCCCTCCGGAAGAGAAGGGTGAAAAGCAAGTCGAAATATGGAATCATCAGCTGATTCGATACGCTGGATATGAATCTGACGGGGGAAAAATAGGTGACCCGGCTTCACGTTCCCTGACGGCAGCCTGCGAGCAGCTTGGCTGGCGCGGAGAGCGAACGGACTTTGATTTGCTGCCGCTCATTTTTCGCATGAGAGGTGAAGAACAGCCGGTCTGGTATGAGCTGCCGCGTTCACTTGTGCTCGAGGTTCCAATCACACATCCTGAAATTGAAGCGTTTTCTGATTTGGAGCTGAAATGGTACGGTGTGCCAATTATTTCCGATATGAAGCTTGAGGTCGGGGGTATCCATTATAATGCCGCGCCATTTAACGGCTGGTATATGGGCACGGAGATCGGAGTGAGAAATCTGGCAGATGAAAAGCGGTACGACAAGCTCAAAAAAGTGGCGTCCGTTATCGGTATTTCTACTGATTACAATACGGATTTATGGAAAGATCAAGCGCTTGTTGAATTGAATAAAGCTGTACTGCACTCGTATAAAAAGCAAGGTGTCAGCATCGTTGACCATCATACGGCCGCAAGCCAGTTTAAACGGTTTGAAGAACAGGAGGAAGAAGCGGGCAGAAGGCTGACGGGGGACTGGACGTGGCTGATCCCGCCGATTTCACCCGCTGCCACTCATATCTTCCACCGTTCCTATGACAACTCAATCGTTAAGCCGAATTACTTTTATCAGGATAAGCCTTACGAGTAAACAACGGAAAATCGGTGATGGCCTTCAAGGCTGCGGGATTCTGTGACAGAGACGTCGGTAACATTTGAGAAAGGGCTGCCTTTCTTTACAGCCTCAAGAAATGATTGTAAGTCGTTTTCCGGGCCTTCTGCCAAAATCTCGACTCGGCCGTCATCACGGTTTTTGACCCACCCGGCCAGTTTTCGCTTATCGGCTTCCATTTGAACAAAATAGCGAAAACCCACACCTTGAACCCGGCCGTCTGCAACGATTCGGTATTGAAGCATGTAAAAACCACCTTTTCTTTTTATGATAATCAATCATTTTACAACCTGTAAAGGGGATGTGTTCGTATGAAGTCACTGCACTATAAAGTTCTTTCTCTTAATCTCGGAAAGCCGCAGACGCTTGAGTATGACGGCAAAAAAATCGAAACGGGCATTATGAAGCAGCCCGCTGATTCCGCTGTAATGCTGTATCGGGAGAATTTTGAAGGTGACGGACAGGCGGATCTCGTCAATCACGGAGGACCTGACAAGGCTGTCTGTGTCTACCCGGCCGAGCACTATCCGTTTTGGGAAGAGGTTCTCTCAAGAACGCTGCCAAGCGCCGCATTTGGTGAAAATCTGACGGTCGCGGGCCTGACCGAGGAGAACGTTTGCATCGGTGATGTGTTCAAGCTTGATGAAGCTGTTGTTCAGGTCAGCCAGCCGCGCCAGCCGTGTGTAAAGCTGGCGAAAAAGTTTGGCGTAAAGGAAATGGTGCTAAAGGTACAGCAAACCGGCTATACCGGATTTTATTTTCGCGTGCTGGAAGAGGGCAGGGTATCTCCCGGCGCTAAACTGGAGTTGCTGTCCAGAGGCGAGAAAGACATATCAGTTCAATTCGCAAACCGTATCAAATACCATGATGCAAAAAATCTCGCCGCCATTGAACGGGTTTTAAGTGAAGACGCACTGTCGGAAAGCTGGAGAGCGTCCTTTATGAAAATAAGGGACAGGCTGCAGCCGGCTGAATAGAAAAAAGCCGCGCATATCAACGTGCGCGGCTTTACTATTCTTAAGATTAATGTTTCTTTGTTTCAAGCAGGTTGGCAAGAAAATGGGTTTTATAGCTTTGAAGCTTTCTTCCTTCATGGTGCGTGATCCCCTGCTTTTTTAATTCTGCCACATACCAGCCTTTACTGCCGTAATGCATGTCAGAAAACTCCTTTCCCTATCTCTCCCAATGGAGAGGATTTTACCAAGCGATTGGCATTGTAACATCTATGGAAAGATGCTGAAAAGAGGTGCGGGAAAAACTGAGCCTTTCGTACTAGTTGTACGTTCTTCTGTATGTATATCCGGAGCAAAGGCTGAATAGGATTTAATGGCCGGTCAGTTTCATGATGACAACGCCAAATGTCATAATGCTGAAAACAATGCCGATATATGTGAGCATCCCGTTTTTTTTCTTCACGCCGTAAACGGTCAACATGATGCCTTCAATGAAAAAAATGATGCCAAAAATAATAAACCACATGCAGATAAAGGCTCCTTTCGCAGACATAATAGTAGTGTAGCATATCTGGAAGAGCCCTGCTGTGGCATATCAAGAGAGCCGGGCAGCATATGCGCCCGGCTCGTGTTTTTATTGCTTATCAACCAATTTGACCAGCAGCTGTGCCAAATGTTTTTTCTCATCTTCGTCCGCAACGCTCCACAGCTCTTGCAGCAGCATTTCTTCACTGTTGTGCGGCTCTTCATGCTTTGCGAGGTAATCTCCCAGGATCGCGGCGCTTTTCACAAGCTTGCCGTCGTCCAAGCCCATCTTCTTGCCTCGGTTTACTTGTTTACTCAGATAATCTTTAAATTCCTCAAAGTCTTTTAAAATATCTTCTTTTGTTGTGCCATGCATGGCATTCATTTCGTTTTCAATTTGGATTTTTTCTTGATCTCTGTTCATTGCAATACCTCCTCCTGCGAATAGTGATGTTTACCCTGCAATTGGAGGAGGTTAAACCATCTGACAGTCCGGAATGTGTTTTACAGTTTAGTCAGGATAATGGGTTCATCTTTTGTGATGACGATGGTGTGTTCAACTTGGGCAACCAAGCTTTTATCCGGTGTCTTGAACGTCCAGCCGTCTCCAGCTTCAACAATCGTTTCCGCTTTCGTTGAAATAAACGGTTCAAGGGCGATGACTGTGCCGTTTTTGAAAAGCGCGTTATCAAACGGATCATAATAGTTCATGATGTGGTTCGGCGCTTCGTGAAGGCTTCTGCCGATTCCATGGCCGGTCAGGGTTTTAATAACGGTAAATCCTTGAGAACGTGCTTCATGATAAACGGCTCTCCCAATCTGATTTTGGCGCTTGCCGGCTTTTGCCTGCTGCAGCCCTTTTTGGAAGGCATCTTCCGCGCATTGGCATAGCTTATGAAGGCGTTCTTCTCCTTCACCGAGCACAAATGAGATGCCTGTGTCGGAGTAGAAGCCGCCAAATTCAGCGGAGATGTCAATGTTCACAAGATCTCCCGCTTTTAAAATTTTGGAAGTGCTTGGTATGCCGTGGGCCACCTCATCATTTACGCTGATGCATGTCACTCCCGGAAAGTCGTATTCTTTCTCAGGAGCTGAAACGGCGCCATGCTCATCAAGCACTGCTTTTCCGATAAGGTCAAGGTCTTTTGTGCTCATACCGGGCTCTGCTTTCCGTTTCATTTCTTCACGCGCCAGTGCAACGATTCTTCCGATTTTTTTCAGGCCTTCTAATTCTTGATCGTTTGTTACAATCATCTGTCATTCCCGCTTTCTTTTTAAATAATCTAGCTTAAGCTTACCACAACTGTCTTAAAAATAGGAAACACACGGCCCTGGGAAAAAAGAAATACCCTGGGAATATTGGTATAGATCACTAGATATCTTATATGGTATATTTGAAAAAAAAGGGGTATGAGGGGGATGGGTATGCTTTCATTTTTACAAAAACTCGGGAAATCATTTATGCTGCCGATTGCGGTTTTGCCTGCAGTCGGAATTATCCTTGCGCTTGGCAGAGAGGATGTATTGAATATCCCGTTTGTCTATCAAGCGGGGACGGCTGTTTTTGATCACCTGCCGCTTATTTTTGCGATTGGGATTGCAATCGGCATTTCAAAGGACAGCAATGGGGCCGCAGGGTTGTCAGGAGCAATATCATATCTGATGCTTGACGCGGCGACAAAGACAATTGATAAAACAAACAACATGGCGGTGTTTGGGGGAATTATTGCCGGTTTAATTGCCGGCTACACCTATAACCGCTTTAAGGATACAAAGCTGCCTGAATATCTCGGATTCTTCAGCGGCAGACGGCTTGTGCCGATTGTAACAGCCATTATTACGATCATTTTAGCAGGCATATTCGGAGTTGTATGGCCGCCGATTCAATCGGGCATTAACGAGTTTGGAGAATGGATGCTTGGGCTAGGCGGCATCGGGGCTGGCATATTTGGCCTGTTCAACAGGCTGTTAATTCCGCTTGGCCTTCACCACGTGCTGAATAATATTTTCTGGTTCCAATTCGGAGAATATAACGGAGTGGCCGGAGATCTGGCTCGCTTTTTCGCGAAAGATCCGACAGCAGGGACCTATATGACCGGCTTCTTCCCAATCATGATGTTCGGTCTTCCAGCGGCGTGTCTGGCTATGGTTGTGACTGCCAAGCCGTCAAAACGGAAAGCAACGGCGGGAATGATGATTGGTTTTGCCTTGACTGCGTTTATCACAGGGATTACGGAGCCGATTGAGTTTGCATTTATGTTTTTATCTCCGCTATTATACGCTGTTCACGCGGTCTTAACCGGGCTGTCTCTATTTATCGTCAACTGGCTCGGCATCCGCTCAGGCTTCTCTTTTTCTGCCGGAGCCATTGATTATGTGCTGAGCTACGGAATTGCAGAAAAACCGCTGCTGCTGCTTCTGGTAGGTATATGCTATGCGGCAGTCTATTTTATAGTATTTTATGTACTGATTAAGGCATTGAATTTAAAAACGCCGGGACGCGAAGAGGATGATGTGGATGAAGTGCTGGATGAAAATACTGTTCAGGATGTCAATGAAAACATTATGCTGAAAGGGCTCGGCGGAAAAGAAAACATTCAAACCATTGATCATTGCGCCACAAGACTGCGGCTGACTGTGAAGGATACCGCTTTAGTGGATGAAACGCTGCTAAAGAAAGCAGGCGTAAAAGGGGTCGTCAAATCAGGGGGGCAATCGGTTCAAGTGATCATTGGCCCGAATGTCGAATTTGCTGCGGAGGAATTGAGAGCAGCGGTAAAATAAAAAAGCAGAGAGGCTAGCCTCTCTGCTTTTTCTTATTGATCTTCATCATCCGTTGACGTTTCGGTAGAATCTTCGTCATCTTTTTTGTAATCATAATCGGAAGGGTTCACCTTCGTAAAACCTTTCGGCTCATAGAACCGCAACAGGTCTCCATTTATGATTTTATCGGACATTTCAAGTTCCTTCTTGACGAGTGAGTCTTCTGACTTGTCGATTTCGGATTCATCAAGCTCTTTTCCGGTTTTCGTATCGTAATACTTGCCGGATACTTTCGTGTACTTCGGTGAAATAAAGTCTCCGTTACGGAACGGAATCACTTCACGGTGTTCTTTAGATAAAATATCAGAACCGGACATCAGGTAGTCTTTGGTATCCACCCCGAGCAAATGTAGAATGGTAGGAGCCACATCGACGTCTCCGGCATATTTATGAACTTTCTCGCCCTTCACGCCGGCAGCGTGGATAAAGAGCGGCACCCGTTGAAGCTGGGCGTTGTCATAATCAGTGATTTCATCCTTGCCAAGAACCTTGGCCATCGCCTTATTGTGGTTTTCAGAGATGCCGTAGTGGTCTCCGTACATCACGATAACCGATTTATCATATAACCCGTCTTTTTTCAGATCATTGAAGAATTGTTCAATGGACTGATCAAGGTAATGGGCTGACTGGAAGTAGTTGTTGACGACAGAGTCGCCAAAGTCTCCAGCCGGGAAGTCTGTATCCCCCTCATCCATTCCGAATGGGAAGTGGTTAGATAGGGTAATGAACTTCGTATAGAACGGCTGTGGCAGCCTTTCTAACAGCGGCATTGATTCTTTGAAGAACGGTTTGTCCTTCATGCCGTAGTTTTTCGTGTTTTCTTCGTTCATGTCATAGTAGGCAGAATCGAAGAATTTATCGATGCCTTCCGCTTTGTACATTTCGTTACGGTTCCAGAACGTCTGCGTGTTTCCGTGGAATGCAGCAGATGTGTAATCCTTAGACTTCAGAATTGCCGGAACGGATTGAAGCGTGTTTTGCGCTTTGTTTACGAAAACTGAACCTTGAGCCAGCGGGTAAAGAGAGTTTTCCATCATAAATTCGGCATCAGATGTTTTACCTTGTCCCGTCTGGTGGAAAAAGTTATCAAAGTAGAACGTTTCATTATCGTGTGCCAGTTTATTTAAGAACGGTGTGACTTCTTTGCCGTCAATTTTATAGTCGATGATAAATGACTGCAGAGATTCAAGTGAAACGTAAATGACGTTTTTGCCTTCGGCTTTGCCGAAATACACGTTATTGGGCACGTCGTAATTGGCTTTCATGTAGTTTTCCACTTCCGTCACGTCGCTGGAATCGGCAAGCGCACGCTGGCTGTTGGATTTGATATTCTGCACAGCGTCATAAATCGTAAAATTGTACGTTCCCAAGTATTTTACAAGATAGTTTCGGTCGAATGATCTTGTCAGCAATTCAGGCCGGTCTGATTCCGCAACTGCCAAGTTGATTAAGAACACAAGAATCGAAGACGCAAGAACAATTCGAAACGATTTTTTGCTGGACGTTTCAGCAGGCTTGTTCACTTTGATCGCCAAGATGATCAGAATGATCGTGTCGATAAAGTAAAAGGCGTCAGTCGGTCTCATCAGCGAAAATGCGCTGTCACCGAGTTGGCCGCCGTTTGTTTTAGCCTGCATAATGACTGGAATTGTAATAAAATCATTGAAAAATCTGTAGTACACAATGTTTGCGTACAGTAAAAAAGACATTAAAAAATGAATCACTATAATGGCTGTCTGCTGTAATTTTTTCTTGAACAAGAGTCCAAAGCCAAGAAAGAATAAGCTTGAGCTTAAAGGATTCACAAAAAGCAATATTTTTTGTATCGTGTTGTCTATTCCTAAGTTGAAGTTCAGGACATAACCGACATACGTCTTGATCCATAACAGGACGACCGCAATTAAGAAGAAGGCCAGTCCTCTTTCTTTTATAAATGTTTTCATTGTTACACTCCTTTTTTCCGATCACAGTTCGAGCGAAACGATAGAAAAAACGAACGTATCCAATATAACACGAATCAGCTGATTAGAAAAGTGAAAATCGTCGGTTGAAGAAAGAGGCGAAAAATGCCGTCGAATCAACGTTTCGTTGACATATTGCAAATGTAAAATAAGGATTTTTTCTAGAAATTAAGGAATAAAATGGTACTTTGGGAGATGTATGATAAACTATAGGAATAAATGAAAAGAGGTGGAATGATGGATTTTTCCCATATTGTGTCTGAAGATAAAATTAAGCATGCCATCAAAGATGGAGAATTTGAAAACCTTCCGGGAATGGGAAAACTGCTGCCAAAGGATGACGCGGCACACTTGCCGGAATCGCTTCGCATGAGCTACCGTATGTTAAAAAATGCAGGAATGGCAGAGGACGAGGGCGCGCTCAAAAAAGAGCTCATGACCATCGACCATTTAATCGCAAAGTGCTATGACGAAAAAGAACGTGAGCTGTTAATCAGAAAAAAAACCGAAAAGCAGGTGCTGCTTGATAAGCTTGTCGACAAAAAAGGCATGTTTTCAAAGCCAGCCCCCGCCTTTTATAAGAATAAAGTATATGACCGGCTTGGACGAAACAGACCTTCTTCCAGCTGATTTGTCTTGTCTGAAGGATGGCGATTGATAGAAGCCATCCTCTTTATGTTCCAGTGGCCTCTGTCTAAAAGGTTTATGTTTAACGGTCTGTGGGGAAATGACTCATAAACGAAAAAAGGGTGATGGGATGGAACAACTATTGGAATGGATAGAGCGTATTTCTGATTGGCTGTGGGGTCCGCCGCTAATCATTTTGCTGACGGGGACGGGCTTATACTTCACCATTTTGCTGAAATGTTTTCAATTTCGCTATCCTTTATACATTTTGAAGCAGACGATCGGGAGTGTAGGAAAAAAGCCGAAGGGAGAGGGCACAGTCACTCCGCTCCAGGCATTGACGTCAGCTCTCAGCTCGACGATCGGTGCGGCGAACATTGTCGGAGTGCCTGCCGCTATTATGTTTGGCGGACCCGGAGCGGTTTTTTGGATGTGGCTTATTGCCTTATTTGCCATGGCGATTAAGTTTTCTGAAAGTGTGCTTGCTGTTCATTACAGAGAAAAAAATGAGCAGGGGGAATTTGTCGGGGGACCGATGTATTACATAACAAAAGGGCTGCGCATGAAATGGCTCGGCATATTTTTCTCTGTTGCGCTGATCGTGGAGCTGATTCCGAGCATTATGGTTCAGGGGAATTCAGTTTCAGTCTCTCTTGCCGAAACGTTTTCTTTCAATAAAATATACGCGGGAATCGGCATTGCGTTTTTGATTGGGTTGGTGGTAATAGGAGGGGTCAAGAGGATTGGAAAAGTAACAGAGTTTGTCGTGCCTCTTATGGCAGGTGCATACGTGGGAGCCGGGCTCCTCATTGTTCTGATGAATCTTTCATCAGTGCCGGCGTTTTTCTCTCTTATCTTTTCAAATGCGTTTACCTCTTCTTCAGCAGTTGGAGGATTTGCTGGTGCTGCTCTGGCTGAAACCGTTCGCTGGGGATTTGCCCGCGGGCTGTATTCTAATGAAGCCGGAATGGGAACAGCCCCGATTGCACATGCGGCGGCCAAGACTGATCACCCTGTAAGGCAAGGCTTCTGGTCTGTGATCGGCATTGTCATTGACACCTTGATCATCTGCACCACCACCGCTTTTATCGTCCTTTCATCCGGAGTCTGGACAGGGAAGGCATCAAATGATCCGGCCGCACTGACGACTGCTGCATTTCAGCACTATTTTGGTTCTGGCGGAGGGTATTTCGTCTCGGTTTCTCTCGTTTTCTTTGTTGTATCGACCATCATGGTTGTCATTTTTTACGGCGTAAAGCAAGCTGAATTTCTGTTCGGACGGCTGGCAGGACATGTGATCAAATTCGTTTATTTAGCGGCTATTATCATAGGTGCCGCAGGCGGAGCAAAAGCCATCTGGGGCATATTGGACTTGGCATTAGTTTTTATTGTTGTTCCGAATGTGATTGCGCTGCTGTTATTGAGCAGAAAGGTAAAAGCGCTATATACCGAATTTTTTACATCTGAGCAGTATTACCTGAAAGATAGAGGGAAAACGAAACAGAACCCTGTTTACCAAACAAAAGAAGCCAAAAATTCTTAGTGTTTTGTTTTCGCGCCGAAAATTGAAGGAAATAAATCACAGCTAGCAATATAGCGCCCAGCAGTATCGCAAAAATGGTATGTTTCAGTGGGACGCTCCGGCTTGAGAAGCTTTGCCCTCTTTTGAGCAATATAGATCGCTACAAAGATAATAACACAGCCTATAACGGTCATCGGTGTTCTCCATTATCAAATACTGATTCAGATTCGACAAAGTATAACATTGTGACAGAGGGGTTTCGTTATACGATAAAACAATGGACTCATACGGACGGAGCTCATGTTCTGCAGCCCCTCCCTCACATCATACGAGTCTGTTTCAATATATGGAAAGCAGACACCGTCATGACAAATTCCGGTTTGTCGATTTTGCGCGGCGGAGAAAATGAGAAAGGCGCCTGCCTGCGGCAGCGCGCTATTTTTGTTTGGTATCAAAATTGATACTAACCAACAAAAATGTGCGTACTTTTACTTTTTATGATAATGGCTACAATAAAGATGAGAGTAACCATAAGGAGAGGTGTTCAACATGGCAGATGTAAAGAAACAAATTCTCGATGCATACCATTTCAGACATGCGACAAAGGAATTTGACCCAAATAAAAAAGTATCAGACAGTGATTTTGAATTTATTTTAGAGACAGGAAGACTGTCTCCGAGCTCCCTCGGCCTTGAGCCTTGGAAATTTGTCGTCGTCCAAAATCCGGAATTCCGCGAAAAACTTCGCGAATACACATGGGGCGCGCAAAAGCAGCTTCCAACAGCAAGCCATTTCGTTCTGATTCTTGCGCGTACAGCGAAGGATATTAAATACGATGCGGACTACATCAAACGTCATTTAAAAGAAGTAAAACAAATGCCTCAGGACGTATACGAAGGCTATCTCAGCAAAACAGAAGATTTCCAGAAAAACGATCTGCACTTGCTTGAAAGTGACAGAACATTGTTTGATTGGGCATCAAAACAAACCTATATTGCGCTTGGCAACATGATGACTGCGGCTGCGCAAATTGGCGTGGATTCCTGCCCTGTGGAAGGCTTCCAGTATGATCAGATTCACCGCATTCTTGAAGAAGAAGGCCTTCTGGAAAACGGAAGCTTCGACATTTCTGTGATGGTGGCATTCGGCTACCGTGTACGAGATCCTCGTCCGAAAACAAGATCTGCTGTTGAAGATGTTGTGAAGTGGGTCTAATAAAAGAAAGCTGCTCGATTATCGAGCAGCTCTTTTTTTATGCCTGATTCGCTTTATTCTGTTTTCTTCTCTGATGCAAGTACAATGCCGTTCCGAGCGCGCTGATCAGAAATCCGGCCAACAGGATCGAATACATGGACGTAGCTGTGTCTGGAAGCAGGCCGCCAGAAGGACTGTCCGTTCCTGATCCGTTTCCTCCAGAGCCGTTTGTCGGCTCAGTGCCGGGAGGTGTATCCTTTCCTCCGTTCCCATCAGTCGGCTGTTTTCCGCCTGGTTTGTCGGAGCCTCCGCCGTTGCTGCCGTCATCACCGCTGATCGGCTGGTCGGACGGGAATGCCGGCGGTTTGTTGTTCTCACCGGAATTTAAGATCGTGTACTCGCTGAAGTGGTTTGTATATCCTGTCACGATATCATCGTCAATTGATCCGTTTTCTGTCTTTGTGAAAGCTTTCTTTTTCCGATCGACGTGGTAAATGGCAGGGTTATGAGCTTCTTCAATATTAAACATGCGAAGCGAAAGCTGAACGGGTTCCTTGAATGATTTTATTTCTTTTCCTTGTTGCTTCACTGTAAAGTCATATACATCTGCCAGCGAAACATCCAATTCACCGGTAGACTTGATTCCAATGACAGTGTCTGCGGTTTTGAGGTTCGCCATTGGCAGCTTCATGCTGTACCAGTAGTTGAATACCGTCAATGAAGGATCTGACTTTCTTTCTTTCAACAGTTTGACCTGATCCTCTTTTACTTGAAGATTGATAGGCTTCTCTTGAGAACCTTCAGCTGTTTCATAATAGACATACGGCGTGTTGGCATTTTTAGCATAAACCGCAAATTTGTCTTCGTCGAGTGTCCAGCTGCCGTCCTTCTGCTTTGTCGGCAGGAATACTTCTTTAATGCGTCCTTCAATTTTAGGAGATACCTTGTCTCCTAGTTTTTTCAGCTGTTCCGTGAAAATCTCATAATCTACGTAACCAAGGTCTTCACCATGGGATGCTTCTGTAAAGACAGAGTATCCGTCTCCTCCGGCGCCGACAAAATTATTTGTTGCGACGCGGTAGGTATCATCTGTATTCAGTTCAACTTTGTCTCCGTTAGGCGATTCAATTTTCACGTCTAAAACACGGTGTCCGGGTTCGTTATTTAATGTAAAGGTATATTCAATTCCAGCCACCTGAGGGAAGGCGCCGCCTCCATTTTCCACATTGCTTAAGCCTTGTTCAAGGGCTTCTTTGATTTGTTTTCCGGTCAAATCGGCCACGTAAAGCGTGTTGCCGAACGGCATCACGTTCAGCACTTCGCCGAGAGTGATATCGCCCTTGTCAATGCCGGCTCTGATGCCGCCGCCATTTGTGATCGCAATGTCGGCTCCTGCTGATGCTTTCGCTTTTGCCAGCATGCCGTCCGCAATGAAGTTTCCGAGGTTCGTTTCCTTCGTTCGCACATGCTCACGCTGGCCGTCAAGCGCCACATCCGTGTAGCCGACTTTTTCATTTTTAACGTCCTCTAATTCATTTTTGAACCGATCAAGCTCTTTTTTTGCTTCTGCGTTTTCTTCTGTATGTTCATCAATTGGCAGCACGCTCAGATTTGATTTGTCTGTTTGTACAACGCCGTTTTCATCAAACACGACATCGACACGCCCTAAGAATTGGCCATATTCTTTTGCCTGCGCCACGATCGTCGGTTCTTCGTTGTCCACGACCTCCATTTTGTCAACGAGGGTGTGCGTATGTCCGCCGATAATCAAGTCAATGCCTTTTACTTTTTTCGCCAGCTCAAGATCGCGGTTATGTCCGAGATGGGTTAAAGCGATAATTTTGTTTACTTTTTCTTCTTCCTGAATCGTTTTGACAGTGTTTTGCGCTGTTTCAAACGCGTCGATAAATACAATGCTTTTGCCCGGGCTTGATGTGGTCGCCGTATCTTCCGTTGTCAGCCCGAATACGGCGACTTTCTCACCGTCAACATCTAACAGAATGTAAGGGTGGATGCCAGGATCTTTCTTTTCTCCTGCCGCAAAGGTTTGTGGCTTTTTGACAAATGATGTAAGATTAGGCTCGTTTGACACATCGACGTTTGCGCTGACGATCGGAAATACAGGTGCTTCAAAGTGATAGCAGTTGGCAGGATCAACGGTTGTGCTGTTTCCACTTAGAAAATCAGAAAGCACTTTCGGTCCTTTATCAAATTCATGGTTTCCGAAGGTCATGGCGTCATAGCCCATCATGTTCATCAATTTCAAATCAGCTAAACCGTTCCATTTTGTGAAATATAGGTCACCGGAAAACACATCTCCTGCATCAAGGAGAATGTTGTGGTCTGTTTCGCTTCGGACTTCGTTAATTTTCGTCATTCGTCTAGCTGCGTCATCGAGGTGAGCATGCGTATCATTGGTATGCATGACAGTCAGATCCCACAGTCCGTCTTTAGGAGGCTCAGGATTTGAATCATCGTTGAATTGCAGCTTGTACAAACCAGAGCCCTCATTCGTAGACTCGCCTACAAAAGCGACATCGTCTGCTTTATCGGCAAATGGCTTGGCCAAAAGTGAAGATTCAAACGTCAAATTCGTACCGGAAACAGGCGCGATTGACCAATTGTTGTCCGCTTTTGGATTAACTGTTTTTTGTTCAATAATGTAATCCATCAGCACCTGTCTGTTTTCAACCGCGGAGCCGTGGACAATCTTATCGCTCGTCAGGTGAGGGAAACCGCCGCCTCCGGATGCACGATAATTATTGGTGACAACGAGAAATTCCTGGTTCAGGCTGATTGGCTTGCCTTCATAGGAAAGATTGATGATCCGGGACGAGTCCGCGTTGATCACTTTTCCGTTCTCATCGTACTTCGCAGGTTTTGTCACATCGACCTGATATGTGACACCGTCAATCACGTCAAAATTATAGGAGCGGAAATCCTCATTCAGCAAGGCTTGATCGCCGCCTTTTGATGGGTCAATTTGATTGAATTGGCCTGCTGACATGTCCAGCCAGTCCTTGACCTCACTGCCTGTCAGCTTGACGATCTGAACAGTATTATCGTAAAGATATAAGTCACCGACGTTTTTAATGGCAAGATCTCCGGCCGGAATGTTCGTATAGTAATTGGCTCCGTTTCTGCCGCCTGCTTTAAACGGCGCTCCAGCGGACAAAATTGGGAGGTCCTTGTACTTGGTATCCTTCATTTCCTTTTCGGCGTACCATTTTTGCGCGTCAGTCACGATCTGAATGGAAGGGTCATCTTTGACCTGAGCAAAGAAGCTGTTAATATCTGCTTCTGTTTTGCCGACAGGTTTTCGGACATACTCCAATGTATTTTGGTGTGTTTGCTGAATGGTGTTTGTGACGGTTTCATTTTTGGATGTGACACTGCCGGCTATGGATTCAATCCTGCCTTTGGAATCTGCCACCTTCCATGAGCCGTCTGTCTTTTCGAGTTTGAGGTCAATCACGCCTAAGGATTTGCCCCAGCTGCTTGGCATGACGACAGGAATGCCGTTAATCGTTCCTTTTTCAGCATCGAATTGAGAAACACCCGCATACTCGGCGGAAGGGAAGAGCCCGTGCTGATGGCCCGAAATAATCGCGTCAATGCCTTTCGTTTTGGTGGCAAGATCAAACACGACGTTTTCTGCGCCTGGCGATTGTGCCTGCTTTTCAATACCGCTGTGGGCAAGTGCAATTATGATATCTGCGCCTTCCGCCTTCATTTTCGGGATCGTTTCATTGGCGGATTCTACAATATCTTGCACCTGAACCTGGCCCTCAAGATTCTTTTTGTCCCATGTCATGATTTGCGGCGGGACAAAACCTATGTAGCCAACCTTCACTTTCTGCTCTTTGCCGCTTTCGTCAGTGATGTTTTTTTCTTTAATGACATACGGCGTATAACGGTTGTTGCCGCTTGTTGTTTTGACGTTGGCATTTACAATCGGGAAATCGGCGCCCTTGATCGTTCCGTCGAGAAAGTCGAGCCCGTAATTGAATTCATGATTCCCCAATGTGCCGGCATCGTATTTCAGCGCATTCATGACGCTGATGATCGGGTGGGTTTTCGCGCCGGAGATAATGTCTTCTTTTTCATATTTGACCGCGTATTCGCCCAGCGGATTCCCTTGAATCAAGTCGCCGTTATCGACAAGCAGGGTGTTTGGGTTTTGTTCGCGGTGCTTTTGGATCAGCTGTGCCGTTCTTGCCAGCCCGAAATCCGTCGTTTCTTTATCGCTGTAGTAATCGTAATCCATCATGTTGGCATGAATATCAGTCGTGGCTAAAATACTCAGTTGTACCTTTGGTGCCGCGCTTTCTTCTGCATGAATGGGTGGTGTTGGGAGGATTAGGCTAAATATCATAATCAGGGGCAAAAGAATACGGAGAATGTTACCGACATGTGTTCGTCTTTTCTGTATTCTCACCAGTTCTCCACCTTTCAACGAAATTCGTGTTACAGCTCCTATTGTAAGAATAATTTGTAACTATTTGTAGGTGTTTCTTTATGATTATTGTAAAAGGGAGAAAAATGAGTATTATGTAGCGGCATCAAACGACAAATACTGGGTATTTATGCATATCGTTTGTCAGATTCGCGGAATGTTTATTTTAGTGTGGCTGGGGTAGAGTGTTTTATGTAGACATATTAAAGCGGGAGGTCATGAATCATGGCGAAAAAAATTGCAGTTGTTTTGACAGATTATTTTGAGGACAGCGAGTACACTGAACCTGCGAAAGCCTTTAAGGAGGCGGGACATGAACTGACTGTTATCGAAAATGAAAAAGGAAAAACAGTAAAAGGCAAGCAGGGGAACGCGGAAGTGACGGTTGATGCGTCCATTGACGACATAAACCCTTCTGATTTTGATGCGCTTTTGATTCCCGGAGGATTTTCACCAGACCAGCTTCGCGCTGACGACCGTTTCGTCCAATTTACAAAAGCGTTTATGACTGACAAAAAACCGGTATTTGCCATTTGCCACGGCCCGCAGCTTTTAATCAATGCGAAAGCGCTCGATGGCCGAAAAGCGACAGGCTATACGTCTATTCGTGTTGATATGGAAAACGCGGGTGCCGACGTTGTGGACAAGGAAGTGGTTGTTTGCCAAGGTCAATTGGTCACAAGCCGCACACCGGATGATATTCCGGCGTTTAATCGTGAATCGTTGGCATTGCTTGAGAAGTAAGAAAAACGGACGCCCAGGGGCGTCCGTTTTTTGTTGATTACAGCCTGGCATCTGCAGGAGCACTTGTCAGTTTCTTGTACCTGTAATACAAGAAGGCTGCTGCAGCTGTTCCGATAACCGCAATGCAAAAGTCGAACATAAAGATATGTGCGATGCCTCCCGCTTTTGCGATAAGCCCGGTGGCAATCGGCAGCACAATCGACGCGATGCTTGAAGCAGTTGCTACAATTCCGGTAACGGTTCCTTTTCGCTTCCAAAAAAACTCTGTCATTAATGTAATGGTAATTTGAAACACACCTGCGGTAGAAAAGCCTAAGAAAAAGGCGGTGATGTCCAGCACAACCGGGACATGAACCGTCAGCATGACAGCGAGCGTACATAAAGTCATAACAGGATATAAGAGTGTAATCATGACGGGCTTGACCCATCTGTTCAGCAAAACGGCTAATAATAATACAGATGTCAGAGATCCTATGCTGTAATAACTCAGCAATTGCACGGATGCTGATTCAGCTAAACCGGCAGCCTTTTGCGCATAGCTCGGAAGCCAGATTTGAGAAACTGTAAATAAAGCCGTGGATGTAAAACCGATAATGATCAGTGCGGTACCTTCTTTCTGAAAAACAGGTTCAGACAAGAAAGCTGGAGATTCCTGTTGGCTGCTGTTAGTTGGTCTCTGTTTCTTAGGAAACGAAAGCGTTGATAGATAAACGATATTCAGCGCATAGACTGCTGCCGGCAGATAAAAGGCAAATCCGTAAAACAGGCTGTGGTTTGACAAAAATGTGATCAAAAGCGGCAATAGAGCGGCTCCAACAGACATAAAGGCTTTGACCAGGACATTCGCCGATCCGGAAGCAGCCGGGAAGAGCTCGGTTAAGGCCGGATATGTACCAGCGTCCATCGCTGAATTTGCGGCACCGGCTAATAAGGCGAACACAAACGCCAGTTCATAGCTCGGTGACAAAGGAATACCGACTAAAAAGACGGCCATAATTCCTGCAGAAGCGACAACAAGCGGCTTTCTGCCAATTTTATCTGATAAAACACCGGAAATTCCGTATGTCAGAAGTTTGCCGAAGCCGATAGCAGCAATGACATAACTGATGCCAGTCGGATCGGTATTCCACTGTTTCGTTAAAGAGGACATATTGGATGCCAGAATGATGTTGACCATCCCCAGAAAGAAGTAGTTGATATACATTCCGGATGCTGTTTTGATAGGTGTCGTTTTCATGCTTGTGTACTCCTTCAAATCTTATTCAAATATTGTCATCAACGGCATTTCTTTACCGGTCAAATAACGGAAAGCGAGGGCATCCTGCCACAGTATGCAAAAATAAAATTCATGACGTCTGTTTTAAGGAAAACTGGTTTTGTGGCAATGATAAAAAAGACTCGCCGAGTTTCCGGCCAGTCTCATTTATTTACGAAGTGAGGCTAGTTCTTGAGCAATCGCCTGCATTTCACTAGGGCTGAATGATTGTTTTTTCATCACCATGCTGTGAAGGTATGTGAGGTCTTCAATCTTTCCATCACTGAAATCCTCCGCCTTAATCACGCCGACATTCAGCATGTTCAGTTTTTGGGAAATCTCTTCAATCATTTGAGTTAACGTTTCTGTATTTGGGCTGGACAAATGGTTCCATCCTTTCTTTGCACGATATTCGGTATGTTTTATTCTAACAGAATTCGATCAGAAAAAAACCCTATTCTTAGAGCTCGCTGTTGATTTCAAAAAAGTGGAGACATCAGTTGAAAAGGAAATGTACATCCTACTAAGATATTGATGAAGGTTTCTTTTTAGAGAAATATGGGCAAAGAATAGGGAGGTTACACAGCATGATAAGCGTGTTATTTGTTTGTTTAGGAAACATATGCCGGTCTCCGATGGCGGAAGCGATTTTTCGCGACTTGGCAGCCAAAAAAGGATTAGAGGGGAAAATCAAGACGGACTCAGCCGGTATCGGCGGCTGGCACATCGGCAATCCGCCACATGAAGGAACGCGGGAGATCTTGCAGAGAGAAGGTATCAGCTTTGAGGGCATGCTGGCCCGTCAAGTCCGCGAACAGGATCTGGCCGACTTTGATTACATCATTGCGATGGATGCAGAAAATATCGGGAGCCTCAGAAGCATGGCGGGCTTCAAGAACACATCGCATATCAAAAGGCTGTTGGACTATGTTGAAGATTCAGATTTGGCTGACGTTCCCGATCCTTACTACACAGGGAATTTTGAAGAGGTCTGCCAATTAATTAAATCGGGCTGTGAGCATTTGCTTGCATCCATTCAAAAAGAAAAACAATTGTGAGTGAAAGGAGAATTTGTATGAACAACGAACGTTTGATGTTGAAAGGGATATTTCTCGGAGCTGCGGCAGGTGCGGCGTTATCACTGCTCCATAAGCCGACAAGACAGGCATGCGGCATGAGATGGCTGACATGCAAGCATAAACTTTCATTGTACAAAAGCAATCCAGAGCTGTTGAAAAACACCGTCATCACAAAAGTGGATGAGGCCAAGAAACTGGCCCAAACGCTTTCAGATGAAGTCGGCTTTGTGAATCAGCAGGTGAAAGAGCTGAAGAAAACAACTCCGCAAGTGATGGAGCTCGTACAAGAAACGAAAGAGCATTTTTCAAAGCAATGATCAAACATGCGAGGTGAGACGACATGAATTTTTTGAAAGAGCTTTTCAGCAGATACACCCTTCATGAAGGGCAAAGCAAATCAGCGGAGCTGGCGTATTTCTTTCTTTTGTCATTGTTTCCGTTTTTGATTTTTATGCTGAACCTCACCGCGTATCTGCCTATTTCTACTAATGATGTTCTGGGAGTTGTAAGACAATATGCTCCCGACAGTGCGATGTCTCTCGTTGAATCCATTACACATCAAACCTTAAATAATCGAAATGGCGGTTTGCTGTCATTCGGGATTATCGCGGCTTTATGGTCTGCGTCTAATGGAATGAACGCCATCGTCCGATCATTAAACCACGCGTATGAAGTGGAGGAAAACCGCTCTTTCATCATTGTTCGTCTAACCTCAATTTTTCTGACGATCGCCATGGTATTTACGATTTTAGTGGCCTTGCTACTGCCGGTATTCGGCCGGGAGCTTGGAATGCTCGCGTCAGATTTTGTCGGCGCATCGGATCTATTTTTATCTATATGGGCCGCAATTCGCTGGGGTGTCAGCCCGCTTGTGCTGCTAATCGTTTTTTCCGCCCTGTATGTGATTGCGCCGAACAAAAAACTGTCCCTTCGGTTTGTCATGCCGGGTGCGGTGTTTGCGACCATCGGCTGGATCGTTGTCAGCACCTTATTTTCATTTTACGTCAGCACGTTTGCCAACTATAGCGCCACATATGGAAGCATCGGGGGAATCATTGTCCTGATGATTTGGTTTTACCTGAGCGGCATTTTAATTATTCTAGGGGGAGAAATCAACGCTCTTTTACATAAACGTAAAAAGCTTCCTGATGAAAATCCCTATCATTAGCGCACCCTATAAGGGAACTTCGGTTCAAAAAGAAGTCGGGGGGCTATCGTGATGAGCAAGCATACAAAAAAAGGCGGAAGCCATAACAAACAAAATTCGAAAAGCAAATCGAGCCATAAAACAAGCGGAAGCGCCAACGGACAAAACGGCTATCATTAGCACAACAGCCTCCTGACATCATGTCAGGAGGCTGTTTGGATTAAGAAGATGAAGAATAGGTTTCGGCTGGTGACCAGCTTTTTGGTTTGCCCAGCATAAGGGCCAGCCACACACCACTTAGCGTGAGGGTAATGAAATAAAACAAGTTTGCGCTATCAAATGTCTGCATATACCAGCCGCCGGCAATTGGACCGAGGATGCTGCCGAGACTGAATGTAATGCCGCAAAGCAGGTTCCCCGCAGGCAGCAGGTGGGGCGGAAGCAGGTCTGTCATATAGCTGATGCCAAGGGTAAAGGTTGATCCGACTGCCATTCCCGCAATAAAAAAACAGCAGCCGATTACGTAAGGCAAAGGAAACACGCCGGCGATGAGAAAGCAGAGCGCCCCTGTCAGCAAAATCACAAGCAGCACATTCCGCCGCCCGTATTTATCACTGAGGATGCCGAGCGGAAACTGAAAGATAATGCTTCCAATCGCAAATGCGGGAAGGATCAGTGCCACTGCGTCTACAGATATCCCCAAACGGAGCGCATACACCGGAAAGCTTCCGTTTAGCGCCGTCTCCAGAAAGCCATAGCCAAATGTAGGCATAAAAGCAACCCATCCAAACACCATGGCTTGATAAAACCGCCTGAAACTATTGTCTGATTTGGTTTCTTGAGGACTGGTTTCCGGGTATGCATTTTGTAGAAAGAAAACAAAAAGCCACGCAAACAGACTGAAGCAGCCGGACACGATAAAAGGCAGCGCCGGGCTCAGCTTGACAAGCGGAACCATGAACGGGCCCGCGGCAAAGCCAAGGCCGAAGGAAAGCCCATAAATTGACAGGTTTCTTCCGCGATTTTGTTTCGATGACATGGAAGTCACCCACGTTTGCGTAGAAAAGTGTAGCATGTGGTCGCCGATTCCGATAAACAGGCGAAGCAGGAACCAGATCCAAACCGAATGAAGCCAAATAAATCCGAACAAGCTTAAAATGACAATGCTTCCGCCAATGACGATTAGCGGCTTGAATCCGAGCTTTCTGAGCGGCGCTTCCATAAACGGCGAAGCCAAAAGCACGCCGATATACAATCCGGTCGCGTGCAGGCCATTGATGGCGGCCGATTCCCCATTTGTTTCAAAAATAATTGAGATGACAGGCAGCAGCATGCCTTGTGAAAACCCGGAAATGGAAACGAGCAAAACAAGGATAAAGAAATGAAATCGTGACATCGTATTTTTCTCCTTATGTGGAAGCTAAGTTGATCGTACAATGATTTCCAAAAGCGGGCAACATAAAAAAAGCCTATATCACAAGTAATCATTTGAACTCGTGTAATCATGATGATTTTTGTGAAGAATAAAAATAAAACAAGTCATATAAAAGGAGCATTTCACCATGAGTCGTATCTTTTTTATTTTAGTAGCGGCGGGAATTCCGCTTTCTGTAATCGGCAGTTTCATGCATTGGCCTTCTGCCATTCTCTTTGCAGTATATTGCGTAACGATTATCGCACTGGCAAGCTACATGGGTAGAGCGACAGAATCGCTGGCCATTATTGCAGGACCGCGGATCGGCGGTTTGTTGAATGCCACCTTCGGAAATGCGGTTGAGCTGATCATTTCTATTTTTGCATTAAAGGAAGGGTTAACTGGAATCGTGCTTGCTTCTTTAACCGGTTCAGTGCTGGGGAACCTGCTGCTGGTGGCAGGCTTATCGTTTTTTGTCGGTGGTTTAAAATATAAACGGCAGGAGTTTAATATCCATGATGCACGCCATAATTCCGGGCTTTTGATTTTTGCCATCATTGTCGCTTTCGTGATTCCGGAGGTATTCTCAGTTGGTATGGGTGACGTGAGCAAGCTTAATTTAAGCATCGGCATCAGCGTTATTTTAATTCTGTTGTATGTGGCTGCTCTGTACTTTAAACTCGTTACACACCGCGGTGTTTATCAGCCGAACAATGCTACCCAGCATGTGGAAGAAGAGGAGCCGGAATGGTCAGGCAAGGTTGCTACGATTGTTTTGTTTGCGGCAACGATTGCCGTGGCATACATTTCCGAAAACCTAGTGCACACATTCCATTCGGTGGCTGAACAGTTCGGCTGGAGCGAGCTGTTTATCGGGGTTATCATCGTCGCGATTGTCGGTAATGCCGCGGAGCATGCGTCAGCCATCATTATGGCCTATAAAAATAAAATGGATATTGCAGTTGAAATCGCAGTCGGCTCGACGCTGCAGATTGCTATGTTTGTCGCACCGGTTCTTGTGATCTGTTCTATCTTTTTCCCGGTAAGCATGCCGCTAGTCTTTACACTGCCGGAGCTCGTTGCGATGGTATCCTCGGTTCTCTTGATGATCGCCATTTCAAATGACGGGGATTCCAACTGGTTTGAAGGGGCGACATTGCTTGCCGCATATGTCATTATGGCGATCGGCTTTTTCCTTCTATAATCTAAAAAAATGATGGATAACAACAAACCGGGATGAAAAGACTAAGGGAAAATGCCATAGAAAGAGTGATATGATGAAAAAGCTATTTCATTCCACACTTATTGTGCTGTTATTCTTTAGTTTTTTCGGTGTTCAGCCCATCCACGCGAAAAAGCAGTTTAAGGTTCCTAATTCTGTCGCTAGCATTTCAAAGGAAAACACATACCCGAATGCTTCTCAGGATCAGCCGATGCTTCAGCCGAGCAAGCTGGCAAAGGAATTGCTTGATCATTCTGAGGTGAAGATTGAAAACCCGCACCTTATCAAAATGCTGAATGAGTCCAACATATCCGGTACACCGCTCGCAGTCGGCTACCGGGCGACGATATTTCTCGGGAAATGGGCGCTTGGCTATGACTCAAATGAAACAGTCGCGAACTGGGAATATAAAAAAATCAACACAAACCGTGCAGATAACCGTGGCGGAAAAGAAACGGCTGAAATGCATTATGCCCAGGAACAGCAATACAAAGTGAAGGGCGGACTGACAGCTAAGGTTCCAAATGCTGAAGATGTCAAAAGCATGATGATGCTGAAGGCGATGAAGAAAACGAACCTTCCGCTTGCATTTGATACGGTTGTCGGAGCGGGTACAAAGCGGGATCAAATTTATAAAGTCGCTCCTAAAAAACTCGGTTATCTTCATGCATATGCACCGGCTGTGAATGAAAAAGGAAAAGTGACTTACGGAGAAGTATACTTAGTCCTGAAAGGGAATAAACGAAAACTTGTCGTAAAAAATGTCACCTCACAGGGAATCGGCGCTTGGATTCCGGTTCAAGACCACGTCACGTTTAGCTTTCAGCTTTCCTCGCAGCCAAGATAAACAAAAAACTGATTCCAACTTGGAATCAGTTTTTTATTTATTGCGTTCTCTCAATTCTGACCGCTTCCTCAAGCATTTGCACATTGTTTTGGTACAGCTGGCGAACGAGAACCCGTCTTACTGCAAGGCTGGCGCTGAAATAATCATCATCTTTCACCATGCCTTTTACCGTGAATTCGACGCCGCGATTGATTTTATTCAACGCGGTGATCCCGTGGATTTGAAACGGTTCTGTTGGATTACCGAATTCATCTCGCTTCAATGAATCCTGAAGCTCTTCATTCAGCATGTCACATGCTTCTTCCAATACGTTGTACACGCGGTCCGGATCTTCTTTAAAGCTGATGAGAAAGGATTCGGTAATCCTCATAAAATCGATATTATAGTTCTCTATCTGTCTGACCTCACCGTTGCTGATGGTGAGCAGCTTCCCGCTCCATTCCCGGATTTGCAGCGAGCGAAGGCCGATTTCCTCCACAGTCCCGTTAAACAAATTGTTGACGGTGACATAATCGCCTTTGTGCAGCTGTCGTTCATAAATTAAGAACACACCCGCCAGCACGTCCTTGATCAGCGATTGGGCGCCAAAACCGATGACGATACCAGCTACTCCAGCCCCAGCTAATATTTTGCCAAAATCATGCACAAATAAAGATATCACGTAAAAGATAAAACCAATCGTCGCTGTGTACTGGGTGACAGAACGGATAAGGCTTTCGATTGTTTTTTCTTTTCTTTCTTCAATAAAGTCCGTCCGTTTAAAGAATAGCTGGACTAGCCGGTTAATGATAAAAACGCCGATCCAAAGGATAACAGCAACGAGGAGAATATCGACGATTTTATTCTGAAAAATCTCCGTGAGTGTTTCTTCCATTCGCATCTAACTCCTGGCTTGACGTTTTGTAAAATCCACATCTTGATAATAACTATTTTTGACGAGAACATTCGGCCCGAGGCATCGAACATTCGGGCAGTGGCAATTCAGCTCTTTCGCAAGCTTCGTCTCTCTCCATTTTTCATAGGCGGAAGGGAGGCTGTCCGTCTGAATATTGCCGAGCGGCGGTGTGTCGCCGAAATCAGTCACGATGATGTTCCCGTCGAAAATGTTCACATTCAGCCGGGAACGGCCGTCAGGGTCGTTTCGCACAGTAACGTTTTTCGCCGCGCGAAGCCGGCGAAGCAGCTTTTGATCTTCTTCGTCCGCACTGCAGGCATAAAACGGCAGTGTCCCGAACAGCATCCACGTGTTTTCATCACGAATGTCCAACAAGCGGTGAATGGCCTGTCTCATTTCTTTCAGGCTGAGAGATTCAAGAGCGCTTGCGAAATCGCTCGGATACATCGGATGGACTTCGTGACGCTGACATTTCATATCTTCTGTGATTTGGCGGTGAATATGCTCAATATGCGGAAGTGTGCGTTTATTGAGCATCGTTTCCGCAGATACCATCACCCCGGCATCCACGAGTGTGCGGCTGTTTTCGATCATTTTATCAAAATAACGCGCGCGCTGTTCGAATGTCGGTTTTCTGTCCATCATCGCAAAGCCGATCTCCGCAAAATCCTCAACTGTACCCCAGTTATGAGAAATATGCAGGACATCAAGATACGGAATAATCCATTCGTATCGATCAATATCAAGGGTCAGGTTGGAATTGATTTGCGTCCGCACACCCCGTTCGTGGGCATATTTCAATAACGGAACGACATATTCTTTTACTGATTTTAACGAAAGCATCGGCTCTCCGCCTGTAATACTGATGGATCTCAGGCGCGGGATTTCCTCCAACCGTTTTAATAGAAGATCTATTGGCAGAGCATTCGGGTCTTTAGGCTGCAATGTATAGCCTACAGCACAATGCTCGCATCTCATATTGCACAGTGTCGTCGTTGTGAATTCAACGTTTGTCAGCTGCATGTCTCCATACTGGTCAACATCCATATAGGCTTCCCAAGGATCAAACTCAGGTGTAATTGGACGCAGCTTCGTGTTTTGTGTCATGACTATCTAACTCCTTTATAAATGGGGCATACTAACGCTGCCACCAGTTAATTTTAGACCTGATTTGTCAAGATCGCAAGTAGCGCAGTGATTGAAAAACAGCAAAAAATGAGCTACCATAGTAAAAAATGAATGGAGGAACAGAATGGGGAACGCCGTAAACAATAAGGATCAGCAGATTGATTATTTAAAGAACAGACTTGACATGTTTATGAACGTCATCGATTCATTAGACCCTGAAGCAACCGACGTTGAAGATATAGATAGGCTCATCAGCATGCTTGATGACCTTGAAGCCAAATATGAACGCTTTAAAAAAGACTGGGAATAAAACCGCGCACACGCCGCGGTTTTTTGTTTGGCATAAAGCGTCAGTATAAAACGAAGCGCCTTTCTGTAAAATAAGAAAAAATGCAGAAGGAGCGCTGGCCATGAAATGGATGTGTTCAATATGCTGTGCAGCCGTCTTGCTTGCCGGGGGCGCAGCACAGGCGGGAGCGGTGGCGAATGAGCCGATCAATTGGGGCTTTAAACGAAGTGTCAACCATCAGCCGCCCGATGCCGGGAAGCAGCTGAACCGGTTAATTGAAAAATATGATGCGTTTTATTTAGGTCATACAAAGGAAAAGACGATTTACTTGACGTTTGATAACGGCTATGAAAATGGCTATACGCCAAAAGTGCTTGATGTCTTAAAAAAACATCGCGTAACCGGAACATTTTTTGTCACAGGTCATTTCGTAAAGGATCAGCCCGAGCTGATTAAACGAATGTCAGATGAAGGCCATATTATCGGCAATCATTCCTTTCACCATCCGGACCTAACCACAAAAACGGCTGACCAAATTCAGGACGAACTTGATTCAGTCAACGAAGAGGTCTATAAAATTACAGGAGAGCAGGACAACCTGTATCTGCGTCCGCCCCGCGGCGTATTCAGTGAATACGTGCTGAAAGAAACGAAACGCTTAGGCTATCAAACCGTTTTCTGGTCGGTTGCTTTTGTTGATTGGAAAATCAACAACCAAAAAGGGAAGAAATATGCCTATGATCATATGATCAAACAGGCGCATCCAGGAGCCATTTACCTGCTTCACACCGTATCAAGGGACAATGCCGAAGCATTGGATGATGCAATCACAGATCTGAAAAAACAAGGCTACACATTTAAAAGCCTTGATGATTTAATGTTTGAGAAAGAAATGAAGCTTCCGTCTTTGTAACGGGAAGAGCCTCTCCTTAAACGGAGAGGCTCTCAATTTATTTTATACATTTGATTAGCGCAGCCCAATCCAAGTCTCCGAAGCCTTGTTCAATTCCGCTTTCAAAATGGCCCTTGGCCAGCTCGGCAAGAGGGAGGTGTGCAGAGACCTGTTCTGCGGCGGCGAGTGCCAGATTGGTATCCTTCAGCCCTAAAGACATTTTGAAACCGGCCGGCTCAAATTTCTGCTCGGCCATGATGGTACCGTAATTTTGGTAGACAGGAGAGCCAAAGAGTGCGCTGGCGATTTCTAAAAATTGTTTTTGTTCTAAGCCATACTTCTCCATCATTAAGAATGATTCAGATAACGCCTCCAGCATGGACACGAGCAAGAAATTGATGCTGATTTTGGCCGCATTTGCCGTCTTGCTGTCTTCGCCGACGTCAAATACCTGCTGGCTTAGGCTGTCGAGCAGTGGCTTGGCGGTTTGCTTCGCTTCCGCCGCTCCGGCTGTTATGATGCGGAGCGCGGCTTTAGCGGCGGCATCCGGTCTTCCGAGTACAGGAGCGGCGAGGAAGTATTGTTCTTTCTCCGCATGAGCAGCTGCGAGCTTTTCGGAGAACTCAACACTGATCGTGCTCATCGAAATGTGAATGCCGTTCTTGGCTAACCCTTCAATCAGCCCATCTTTTCCGAATGTCACGTCGCTGACAGAATCGTCATCTGAAAGCATCGTGATGACAATATCAGCTGATTCTGCGGCTTGTCGCGGCGTGTCAGCTGCCTGTGCGCCTTCTGTTACAAATGCTTGGGTCTTTTGTTTTGTCCGATTATAAACAGTCAATTCATAGCCTGCCTGAAGCACATTTCGGGCAATGGGCTGTCCCATATTGCCAAGTCCGATAACAGCAATTTTCAATCTGATCACTCCCTGAACATTTTTTCCATTATAAACAAAATGAACATCCTATGCATGGCAATCTGCTTGCCAATATAAAAAGAACAGCTTCGCGCTGTCCTCATTTAAAAATTTTGAACCATCCTTTATGTAAAAACCATATTAGCATCCCGATCACAAGCGCAGCCATCAGTCCTAGTACAGCAAAATATCCGTATTTCCAATGCAGCTCCGGCATGTTGTCGAAGTTCATGCCGTATACGCCGGCAATAAAGGTGAGCGGGATAAAAATTGTAGACACGATGGTCAATGTCATCATAATCGCGTTCATCCGGTTTGAATTCAGTGTCACGTAGCTGTCACGCAAATCGGACGTCATGTCACGGTTGGATTCCACAATTTCTGAAAGCTTTAATAAATGATCGTAAATATCGCTGAAGTATGCCTTTGTTTCCAGCTGCTCTTTCACATGGTCAAGGCTTAAAATCCGATAGAGTAAATCACGCATCGGAATAATGGTCCGTCTTAGATGCAAAAGGTCTGTCCTAAGATCAAACACCTCGTTCATCAGTGTTCCGTACGTTTTGTGGTGCCGGCTTTCTTCAATTTCGTTCAGCCGGTCTTCAATTTTGTACACGAGAGGAAAATATTCATCAACAAGCTGGTCCATGATCATGTAAGAGATATGCCCAGGCCCTTTTTTAAATATGTCCGGTGAAGCATACAATCGCTCTCGGACTTTGGCGATTCCGGGTGTCTCGTGTAAATGAAAGGTGACGACAAATCGTTCGCCTTGAAAAATATCGACTTCCTCCGTCTCAAGTGTTTCCTTATTCAGCGCATGAATCACGTAAAAGTGATACCCGTCATAATGGTCGAGCTTAGGCCGCTGCATATGCTGGAAGCAATCCTCAATGGCAAGCGGATGAAAATGAAAAAAATTTCTCAATAATGCCGTTTCCGTATCCTCCGGGCCGTATAAATCAACCCAGTACCACGTAATATCAGGCTGTTTCACTCGTTCGATCGGTATATTTTTCAGCAGCTGATGCTCTGTTGTAATTGCCGTAATGTTGATCATAAACAACCCTCCACCTGCCATTATATCATGCGGCCTTTATGAGAAAAGTATACGTTGTTCTGCCTATTTCCAGCGGCGTGTTATACTGGACACAAAACGGAAATAGGGTGGATGCCATGTGGAAAGAAAACGTATCTGTCACGCCTCCGTACCACTTTGACCGCGTGCTGGACAGACTGTCTTTAGACCCTCTTAATGCGGCAGATAAAGAAGCGCGGGAAATCCGCGTGCCGATCAGAAACCAAGCGGGAGACGTGTGCATTGTGAAGATAAAGGCGTTAGGACATGCGGATGAGCCTGAGTTTCTTGTCAGCGGAGAAACGGATCAGGACGGGATGATGAAGGAAATCAAGCGGATTTTTCAATGGGAACATGATCTGCAGCACGTTCTCGATCATTTTTCGAAAACGAGTCTGTCCGCTATTTTTGAAACGCATGCAGGCACGCCGCTTGTCCTGGACTACAGCGTGTACAACTGCATCATGAAATGCATCATCCACCAGCAGCTGAATCTTTCCTTCGCTTACACGCTAACAGAACGGTTTGTCCATGCATTTGGCGAACAGAAGGACGGCGTGTGGTGCTATCCAAAGCCGGAAACGATTGCGGAACTCGATTATCAGGACCTGCGCGATTTGCAATTCAGCATGAGAAAAGCGGAATACGCCATTGATACGTCAAGGATGATCGCAGAAGGCAAACTCGACTTGTCAGAGCTTCCGAATATGACGGATGAAGACATTATGAAGAAACTAATCAAAATCAGAGGCATCGGCCCATGGACCGTACAAAACGTCCTCATGTTCGGACTTGGTCGCCCTAATTTATTTCCGCTTGCCGATATCGGCCTCCAAAATGCAATTAAACGCCATTTTGAGCTGGACGATAAGCCGGCAAAGGATGTCATGCTGACGATGAGTAAGGAATGGGAGCCTTATTTAAGCTATGCATCTTTGTATTTGTGGAGGAGTATAGAATAATTCGTCTGACAATGAAGGAAATCATGCAAACGTGTTATACTAGAAAGATGTGAAAAAACATTTCACTTTCTGTCATCTGCAGAAAGCTTCATATAGAAACGGAGAGAACAACGTGAACCAACAAAAAAAACAGGCGCCCGTCGAACTGAAAGCCGGACAAACCTTTCCCTTGACGATTAAGCGTCTCGGCATTAACGGAGAAGGTGTCGGCTATTTTAAGAAAAAAGTCGTCTTTGTGCCAGGCGCGCTTCCCGGCGAAGAGGTTGTCGTGCAGGCGACAAAGGTTCAGCCTAAGTTTTCGGAGGGCCGCATTAAGAAGATCCGCAAGGCGTCAGAGCACCGCGTGACACCGCCTTGTCCTGTATACGAACAGTGCGGCGGCTGTCAGCTTCAGCACCTTGCTTACAGCCAGCAGCTTCGGGAAAAACGTGACATCGTCATACAGTCTCTTGAACGCCATACGAAGTTTAAAGTAGAAAACATGGACATCAAAGAAACGATCGGCATGGACAACCCGTGGAATTACCGCAACAAAAGCCAATTCCAGATCGGGCGTTCCCAAAGCGGCAGCATCATCGCGGGCTTATACGGGCTTGATTCTCATGACATCGTGCCAATTAAAGACTGTATCGTTCAGCATCCGGCCACTAACAAAACAACAGGCATCGTCCGCCGCATTTTAGAGGACTTCAATGTATCTGTTTATAATGAACGGAAACGAAAAGGCGACGTTCGCACCATTGTGACGCGAGTCGGCTTTGAAACAGGAGAGGTGCAGGTCGTGCTTGTGACAGCAAAAGAAACGCTACCGCACAAGGAAGAAATCGTCAAAGCGATCCAAAAGCGCCTGCCAGAGGTCAAATCCATTATCCAAAATGTAAATGGAGCGAAAACCTCAGTGATTTTCGGTGAGAAATCAAAACCACTCGCCGGACATACCGTGATCCAAGAGGTGCTTGGCGACGTATCATTTGAATTAAGCGCCCGCGCTTTCTTCCAGCTCAACCCGGAGCAAACCGTCAAGCTGTATGATGAAGTGAAAAAAGCGGCGCAGCTGACCGGGAAAGAAAAAGTCGTTGACGCGTATTGCGGCGTCGGCACCATCGGCATGTGGGTAGCGGACGGAGCGAAGGAAGTCCGCGGCATGGACGTCATTAAGGAATCAATTGATGACGCCAAGAAAAACGCCAAAAAACACGGCATGACAAACGCCACGTACGTGACAGGAACAGCCGAGCACTGGCTCCCTAAGTGGACGAAAGAAGGCTTCCGCCCAGACGTCGTCATCGTTGACCCGCCAAGAACCGGCTGTGACAGCACGTTCCTGGATACGATCAAAAAAGTCAAACCGAAACGTTTTGTCTACGTTTCCTGCAATCCATCCACACTTGCGAAGGATTTACAGGCGCTGTCGAAAGATTATCGCGTGGACTATATTCAGCCTGTGGATATGTTTCCGCAGACAGCTCATGTTGAAGCGGTGGCGAAGCTTGTATTGAAATCGTCTCATTAAAATAAACAATTCCTAATCAGACCTGGACCTCGGTAAACTAAACAATTCCGATTTTCGGGTCTTTTCCTTGCGATTTGTTTGGGTAGGGACTCAGGAAACAAGTATGTGGTGAGTCCAACACCTTTAGCAAAAAGATTTACATGTTCAAAATTTACTATCGTTTGATAAGAACTGCTGAAGCATGCTAAAAGTGTAAAAGAAATATAGTCAGCTTTTTAATTTTTGGGATAAAGGGTTTGCAATATCCCATTATGAAAGGATTTGAATTCGTTATGATAAATAATTTCTGGCGTGATTTACCACGGCCATTTTTTGTACTGGCACCAATGGAAGATGTGACGGATGTCGTGTTCCGCCATGTCGTGAGTGAAGCTGGCAGACCCGATGTGTTCTTTACGGAGTTTACAAACTCAGAAAGTTACTGTCATCCGGATGGAAAGGATAGCGTACGCGGCCGTTTGACTTTCACGGAGGATGAACAGCCAATGGTTGCACATATATGGGGAGATAAGCCTGAAAACTTCCGCCAAATGAGTATTGGTATGGCGGAGCTAGGATTTAAAGGTCTAGATATTAATATGGGCTGTCCTGTGCCAAATGTAGCGGGCAATGGGAAGGGAAGCGGCCTTATTTGCCGTCCTGAAGTTGCCGCAGAATTAATACAAGCTGCAAAAGCAGGGGGATTGCCTGTAAGTGTAAAGACAAGGCTCGGTTACACAGATGTGGACGAATGGCGTGACTGGCTGACACACATATTGAAACAGGACATTGCGAATCTTTCCATTCATCTGCGTACAAGAGCGGAAATGAGTAAAGTGGATGCGCATTGGGAACTCATCCCTGAGATTAAGAAACTTCGTGACGAGATTGCGCCAGATACACTGTTGACAATCAACGGGGATATCCCTGACCGCCAAACTGGCTTAAAGCTTGCTGAACAATACGGTGTTGATGGGATTATGATTGGGCGCGGTATTTTTACAAACCCATTTGCTTTTGAAAAGGAGCCAAAAGAGCATAGCAGCAAGGAATTGCTTGATCTCTTAAGGCTGCACCTGGATCTTCATGATCAATATTCAACATTAGAAGCCCGTCCGTACAAGCCTCTTCCTCGCTTTTTCAAGATTTATCTCCGTGGATTCCGAGGCGCAAGTGAATTAAGAAACCAATGCATGAACACAAAGTCAACAGATGAAGTGCGTGCATTGCTCGATGAATTTGAGAGAAAGTATCTTGATGGGGTGGAGCCACGGTAGAAAGTGTTACAATTCAAGGTAACAGCAAAGTGGAACAAAACTGGTGTGAAGGCGGTATTGAACCGAATTCTTCCTGCAAATTTTCATCACAAGAATATCGATATTCGGAGAGACATTCTCCGAGAAGCTGTTGAAGTAGAGGGATTATAAATAGTAAGAATCAAGATAGCAGGGACAATTTTCCTTGCTATCTTTTTTTATCTAAAAGGATAAGATAAAATACATGGTAATAATAGGAGATGGTGCGGATACATTGAAGGGGGAATTTGATGAAAGTATTTCCTATAATAGAAACAAAAAGATTATGTTTAAGAGAAGTAGACTTTGAAGATGCCAAAGATATGCTAACATATCTTTCAGATCAAGATGTTGTTAAGCCTATGGGGCTAGAACCCTTTGAAACGACTAGTGATGTTCTTAAAGAGATTAGGTGGTATAAATCCATATATGAAAAAGGTACAGGAATTAGGTGGGGAATCACACTTAAAGATTCTGGCATCGTCATAGGAAGTTGTGGGTTTCTTAATAGACTTGCAAAACATTATCGAGCTGAAGTTGGGTATGAATTAAGCAAAGAACATTGGAGAAAAGGAATCGTCAGTGAAGCATTAGAGGCTGTCGTTAAATATGGATATAACCACTTGCAGCTGGAAAGAATTGAAGCTCTTATTGAACCTTCTAATATCCCATCGATAAAACTAATAGAAAAACAAGGTTTTAGCAGAGAGGGCTTGCTGAGACATTATGAATTTACTTGTGGTACATTTGAAGATTTATATATGTATTCAATGATCAAAGAAGATTTTACATCTGGTTTGTGAAAAGATAAATATGAACTTTAACTAATGTCTCTATTGTGAGAAACTAACTGCGATCTGAAAAACAGATTCTATGACCTGCGAAGTGCCAAGAGAAATTAAACAGGGCACTTGTTATTTTGGGTATTATATAAAAAAGAAATAGGGAGAGAAAAATGAAACGACTATGCATCATCCCCTGCGGCAAGAAAAAAATATGGGACGTCCAGCCCGATACCGGGCCGGTAAGAGCAGAGGACGCTTATCTCAGCCCGTTTCATCAGGCGTGCGAGCAATATGCGAAAGCATTTTTCGATGAGTGGGTGATTTTGTCTGCGAAGCACGGCTTTCTTCGCCCTGATGATATCGTATCGGAAAATTACGATGTGACTTTTGGCGCCGGTCATCCGGAAATCATGACAGCGGAGGAGCTGCGCCGCCAATTTTATGAAAAGGGCTTATCTGATATCGAAGAGCTTGTCATGCTTGGCGGAAAAAAATATCGAAGCGCGCTAAACGCCGTCATCGGCAAGCATCAACGAATCAGTTGGCCTCTGTCATCGTATAAAGGCATTGGCTACATGCTGCAAGCGCTGAATCGGGCTGTTGAAGATAAACAAGAATTGTAACACAACATATCAAGGAAAGAGTGTGAATAGGAAAAAACTTGTGGTTGGCTTGCTTGCCATTACGGTATTCGGATGCGGCTTATATACCTATCATGTATGGTTTGGTGATCCATTTACGAAAAATGCCGCAGAGCAGAAGCTTATTTCTTATGTGAAACAAACCTATCCCAAAAAAGAAATCAAGATCACGGATGGAGTATATAGCGCTAAAACCTCTGAATATGTGTTCCAAGCAAACACCCAATCTCATCGTTATCCAATGTGTACAAAGGGATTTTTCCATCCGAAAGTCACGTGCGATGGAATTGAAGAAGCGTATACCGAATCAATAGCAGGACATGTAAGTGAAGAAGCATCGAAGGAAATCAAAGCAGATCTGAAAAAAGCGGTTCCGCAAATTATAGAAGCTGACGTTGCTTGGAGTATCGAACGGCCAGTTCAAGTCAGATACAAAATGGAACAAACAGCTTGCTGAAATCACGCCGATGGGCATGACGATTCAGTTAGACGCCAGCGGGTTATCAAAAACAGATGCCGCAAAGATGGCGGAAACGGTCAGAAAAACACACTTAATGAAACGAAATATACCTACTCAAACAGCACGATAGACTGTATGCAGAAGGACGCGGACGGCGGTTTCGGTTATGTCAGATATTCAATTGATTTTCTTCCGGGAACAGCCATTCAGTCAAACGATGCAGAGGAGTTAGGCAGTTGATTTCCGAGGAAATAAATACGTCGATCATTGTCAAAGACCGGGTGATGCCCGGTCTTTTTGATGCCATAAAACGAGACAAATGGATCAGATCGAGACAAAATGAGACACCTGTCTCAAACTGTCTCCAGTGTAAAAATAAAAAAGACTGATTTTACGGGCGCCAAAGACTGGCACACTTCTTGCATTTATAAATGTGAATCCTAAATAGAAGGAGGCACACAAAATGGAATTGTTAAAACGAGAAGACTTGTCATTAACTGAGGAGAAAGCGCTGTGGATGTACCAAAAGATGCTGGAAATCAGGGGATTTGAAGACAAAGTGCATGAGTTGTTTGCACAAGGAGTGCTTCCCGGATTCGTCCATTTATATGCCGGTGAGGAAGCTGTGGCTGTAGGAGTGTGCGCTCATTTACATGATGGCGACAGCATTACAAGCACGCACAGGGGACATGGCCATTGTATCGCCAAAGGCTGTGATCTGGATGGCATGATGGCGGAAATATTCGGGAAAGCGACCGGACTGTGTAAAGGCAAGGGTGGTTCTATGCACATTGCCGATCTCAATAAAGGCATGTTAGGTGCAAATGGAATCGTGGGGGGCGGATTTACGCTCGCATGTGGATCAGCGCTCACCGCTAAATATAAACAGACTAAAAATGTAAGCGTTTGCTTTTTCGGAGACGGAGCAAATAACCAAGGCACCTTCCATGAAGGGCTGAACTTAGCGGCAGTGTGGAACCTTCCTGTCGTTTTTGTTGCCGAAAACAACGGCTACGGGGAAGCCACGCCATTTGAATACGCGTCAGCCTGTGATTCAATCGCTGATCGGGCAGCTGCCTATAACATGCCGGGGGTCACGGTGGACGGAAAAGATATTTTGGCAGTTTACCAGGCAGCCGAGGAAGCGATAGAAAGAGCAAGAAACGGCGGAGGCCCGTCTTTGATTGAATGTATGACCTACAGAAACTACGGACATTTCGAAGGAGATGCCCAGACCTATAAAACGAAGGATGAAAGAGTTGAGCACCTTGAAGGAAAGGATGCTATTCGAAGCTTTAAAAACTACCTGTTAAAAGAAACAGATGCTAATAAGCTGTCAGACATTGAACAGCGTGTCAGCGAATCGATTGAAAAAGCTGTTTCGTTTAGTGAAGACAGTCCATATCCAAAGGAATCAGAGCTGCTGACAGACGTCTACGTGTCATATGAAAAAGGGGGAATGTGAGATGGCGAGAGTCATAAGCATGTCAGACGCGATCAATGAAGCGATGAAGCTCGCGATGAGAAGAGACGAGAATGTGCTTTTGATCGGCGAGGATGTCGCCGGGGGAGCGGCGGTCGATCATTTGCAGGATGATGAAGCTTGGGGCGGCGTATTAGGGGTTACAAAGGGGCTTGTACAGGAATTCGGGCGTACAAGAGTGCTGGACACCCCGATTTCTGAGGCGGGCTATATGGGGGCGGCAATGGCTGCGGCATCAACCGGACTAAGACCGATTGCCGAGCTGATGTTTAATGATTTTATCGGCACATGCTTTGACCAGGTGATCAACCAAGGGGCGAAATTTCGCTATATGTTCGGCGGAAAAGCGCAAGTGCCGATTACCGTCCGCACCACATACGGAGCGGGGTTCCGGGCTGCTGCCCAGCACTCACAGGCGCTGTACGGCCTTTTCACGAGCATCCCGGGTTTGAAGACGGTGGTTCCGTCCAACCCGTATGACGCCAAAGGCCTGCTGCTGGCGGCAATAGAAGACAATGATCCGGTGTTCTTTTTTGAAGACAAAACGTCCTACAACATGAAAGGCGAGGTGCCGGAAGATTATTATACAATCCCGCTTGGAAAGGCGGACATCAAACGTGAAGGGAGCGACATTACGCTGTTTGCGGTCGGTAAGCAGGTCAATACCGCACTTGAAGCGGCTGCTCAGCTTTCAGAAAAAGGCATCGAAGCCGAGGTGCTTGACCCCCGCAGTCTATCTCCTCTGGATGAGGAAGCGATTTTTACATCGTTGGAAAAAACAAATAGGCTGATCATCATTGATGAAGCCAATCCGCGCTGCAGCATTGCCACGGATATTGCTGCGATTGTTGCCGACAAGGGCTTTGATTTGCTTGATGCGCCGATTAAACGAATTACAGCGCCGCATACACCAGTGCCGTTTTCACCAGTGCTTGAAGATCAATATTTGCCGACACCAGATCAAATAGTCAGCGTCACGCTTGAATTGCTTGGCGAGCCGGCAATGAATTAAAGGGGGGACACAAATGGCGGTAAAAGTAGTGATGCCAAAATTGGGAATGGCCATGAAACAAGGGGAAGTATCGATATGGAATAAGAAAGTGGGCGACCCGGTTGAAAAGGGAGAAAGCATTGCCAGCATTCAATCGGAGAAAATTGAAATGGACATCGAGGCGCCCGAAAATGGAACGCTAATCGATATCAAAGTGAAAGAAGGAGAAGAGGTTCCGCCCGGCACAGCGATCTGCTACATCGGGGACGCCAATGAATCGGTGCAGGAAGAGGCGAGCGCGCCTGCTGCTAAAGACAGTGTGCCGCAAGCCGTCCAGCCCGTCAAACAAGAAAACAAACCCGCAGCCTCTAAAAAAGAACGAATCAAAATCTCTCCAGTCGCCAAAAAAATAGCGGAAAAAGCGGGATTAGACTTGAAACAGCTGAAAGGCAGTGGGCCAGGCGGGCGAATCGTAAAGGAAGATGTTACAAAAGCGCTTGCTGGACAGAAAAATGATCGGACAGAGCCGGTTTCTGAGCAGAAGGCACAAGAAACGCCGGTGACAGGCATGAGAAAAGTCATCGCGGCCAGAATGCAGGAAAGCCTGGCAAACAGCGCGCAGCTGACGATTACGATGAAGGCTGATATCACCAAGCTGGCAGCCCTTCAAAAACAGCTCTCTCCAACAGCCGAAGAGAGGTACGGCACAAAGCTGACGATGACTCATTTGGTCTCAAGAGCTGCCGTTCTCGCTCTGCAAGCTCATCCTGCGCTGAATAGCTATTATCAAGATGAGCGCATCATCACACATCCTCATGTGCACCTCGGAATGGCTGTGGCCTTGGAAAATGGATTAGTTGTACCTGTGATCCGCCATGCTGAAAAGAAATCGCTGATTGAGCTGGCTCAATCCATCTCAGAAAATGCAAAAAAAGCACGCGAGGGGCGTGCGGGTAGCGAAGAACTGCAAGGCTCAACCTTCTCCATTACAAACCTTGGCGCTTTTGGAGTGGAGCATTTTACGCCAATATTAAATCCGCCGGAAACAGGCATTCTTGGCATCGGAGCAAGCTATGAAACACCGGTGTATCAAGGAGAGGAGATTGTCAGAAGCACGATTCTTCCGCTCAGCCTGACATTTGATCACAGAGCGTGTGACGGCGCCCCTGCCGCTGCATTCTTGAATGCGATAAAAACATATTTGGAAGAACCCGCAGCATTAATTTTATAGAAAAAGCAGGTGAAACGACATGACACTAGCCATTATTGGCGGCGGACCTGCAGGCTATGCGGCTGCGGTCTCCGCGGCACAACAGGGCAGAAACGTGCTGCTCATTGACAAAGGCCACCTTGGGGGAACCTGCCTGAATGAAGGCTGCATCCCGACGAAGTCTTTGTTAGAAAGCGCGAACGTTCTCGATAAAATCAAGCATGCCGACCGCTTTGGAATCGAACTACCAGCAGGTGCGATATCGGTTGATTGGAGCAAAATGCAGAACCGAAAACAACAGGTTGTCAGACAGCTTGTCCAAGGTGTTCAATACTTAATGAAAAAAAATCAAATACAGGTTGTGAAGGGGAAGGCTTCCTTTCTTTCTGACAGAAAGCTCTTGATCGAAGGAGAAAACGGAAAAGAAATCAGAGAGGCGGACCAAGTATTGATTGCCTCCGGATCAGAGCCGATCGAGCTGCCATTCGCCCCATATGACGGCGAATGGATCATCGATAGCAAGGACGCGCTTTCTCTTTCTGATATTCCGTCTTCACTTGTCATTGTCGGCGGTGGTGTCATCGGCTGTGAGTATGCCGGGTTGTTTGCCAGACTGGGATCGAAGGTGACCATCATCGAAACAGCCGGCCAGCTGATCCCGGCTGAAGATGAAGATATTGCCCGTCTCTTTCAGGAGAAGCTCGAGGAAGACGGTGTTGAAGTGCATACTTCCTCCAGGTTAGAGCGGGTGGATCAAACGGACAAAACAGCCATTTGGAAAAGCGGCCAGCGGGTGTTTAAAACGAAGGCCGATTATGTATTGGTAGCGATCGGCAGAAAACCCCGTCTTGATGGATTACAGCTGGAGCAGGCTGGAGTTGACTTTTCTCCAAAAGGCATTTGGGTAAACGGGCATATGCAGACGAACGTGCCTCATATTTATGCGTGCGGTGACGCAATTGGAGGCATTCAGCTGGCGCATGCGGCTTTCCATGAGGGTATCATCGCTGCTTCTCACGCTTCTGGAAGGGATGTCAAAATCAATGAGAAACATGTACCGCGCTGCATCTATACATCACCGGAGATTGCGTGTATCGGAATGACAGAACAACAGGCAAGAAGCATATACGGGGATGTGAAGATTGGCGAATTTCCTTTTTCAGCAAACGGCAAGGCGCTCATTAAACAGCAAGCAGAAGGTAAGGTCAAAATCGTGGCTGAACCGGAATTCGGTGAAATCGTCGGTGTCTCGATGATTGGTCCGGATGTGACCGAGCTCATCGGCCAAGCGGCGGCGATTATGAATGGCGAGATGACGGCTGATATGGCGGAGCACTTCATCGCCGCCCATCCGACACTGTCGGAAACATTGCACGAGGCGCTGTTAAGCACGATCGGGCTTGCAGTGCATGCATAACACGGAAAAAAGCAGGCGCACGGAATACAGGGCGTCTGCTTTTTTATTGTTGAAAGCGCTTTATTTTTCCCCTACAATAGATGAAAACAGCGTGTAAGGGAGGAGCGATCAAGGAAATGAATTCGATCCCAAACGATTTGCAAACCTGGAAACGTTTTGTGAAGGACGGTGTGCTTGACGAAGCCCGATTAAGAAAACGGATCGCCGAGTCATGGCATCGCTGCAAAAAAGCCGAGGTCAATCCCTATTTAGAAAAAGGCCCAAAGGTGTTACAGCAAACTGAGCTGGATCAGCAGTCAAAAAAGCATTCATTTTTCCTGACGACCGCAAAGCCTTACCTTGAAAAACTGCTGCCTGCCATAAAAGAGATGGAAATGATGGCGCTGTTAATTGATTCAGACGGCGTTGTTTTGGCATTGGACGGACATCCCCGTGCACTTTATGAAGCCAAAAGCATCAACTTTGTTGAGGGCGCATGCTGGACGGAAACGGCTGTCGGAACAAATGCGATTGGCACGGCGCTTCACATTAGCGAGCCGGTTGCGATACAAGGATCAGAACATTACTCTATCGCTTCCCATCAATGGAACTGTTCAGCCGCTCCGATTCACCATGAGGATGGCAGTCTTGCAGGTGTGATTGACATATCGTGTCCAGCAGCAGGCGCGCATCCTCATATGCTCGGTATTGCTACGGCGATTGCCTATGCCGCGGAACGGGAACTGGCAGCTAAAAGCCGTGAGAAAGAGCTGGAGCTGATCAGCCGTTTTGGAGATAGGTCTGCATCCCGTGTGCCAATGGTGCTCTGCAATACCAAACAGCATATCATCAGCGCGAGTGAAGCGGTTCGAACCTCAATGCCGGATTGGCAGGGCAGGCACCTGTATGAGTTGAAGGCACGAGGCTTCTCAATCGAAAAAGCCGTCACCATGGGGGATGGCGGCACTTGTTTTTATCTGTCGGAACAAAAGAAAAAGGCGGCGTTTCAATTCAATGGAGTCATCGGGCAGAGCAGCCGATCGCAAGCAATGCTGAAGAGCCTAGAACGAGCGGCTGCGGTGGATGCAACGGTCTGTCTGTCGGGGGAAACTGGCACGGGGAAGGAAGTCGCAGCCCGCGCGCTTCATGAGAACAGCGAGCGGCGGCACGGCCCGTTTGTTGCTGTCAATTGCGGAGCGATCCCGTCTGATTTAATTGAAAGCGAGCTGTTTGGCTATGCGGAGGGCGCTTTTACGGGAGCGAAACGAAACGGCTATAAAGGCGCCTTTCAAAAAGCGAATCAAGGCACTTTATTTTTAGATGAGATCGGAGAAATTTCCCACTCGATGCAGGTTGCGCTTTTACGGGTGCTTCAGGAACGGAAGATTACGCCGGTCGGAGGGACGAAAGAAATTCCGGTTGATATCAGAGTCATTGCCGCCACGCATTGTGATTTGCGCGAGCTTGCTGAAAGCGGAAAAATCAGAGAGGACTTGTTTTACCGCCTTCATGTCTATCCAATTGAGCTTCCTCCTTTACGAGAACGCCCCGAAGATATTCCGGATCTTTTTCAGTACTACAAACAGAAAAATCATTGGCCTGGCGAACTTCCCCCTGCTTTTTTGGAGGTGCTGAAGCAATGGAGGTGGCCGGGTAATATTCGCGAGCTGTTCAATGTGTTTGAACGTCTTTGCATCAGATTTCCGGACGGCCGGCTGAGAGATGAGCCGCTTACGGCTTTACTGGAAGCCGCAGGACTTCCGATGAGTCCGGCAGAAAAAAAGCCGGCTGATGCCGGCGCGCTGCCCCTTCGTGAGCAAATCCAAAGAGATGTCATCATCAAAGCGCTTGAATCCGCTAAAGGAAACGTCTCTCAAGCCGCCAAAATCAGTGGGATACCCCGGAGCACTTTTTACAAAAGGCTGAAAAAATTCAACCTGTCCGCTGAATCATAAAGCATACTTCTTTCAAGAAATGGAAACGTTATGGATGAAGGAGGGTGTTAGCATGAATAGTCAAAGGGCGAAAGAAATTGTAGAATCTCCCGACATGAAGAAAGTAACATATAATGGAGTTCCTATTTATATTCAGCACGTGAATGAAGAAAACGGAACAGCGAGAATTTATCCGCTGGACGAACCTGAGCAGGAGCATGAAGTACAGCTGACCAACTTAAAAGAGGATTAAACAAAAATGGCCCGCTTCGTAAGCAGGCCATTTTGTTATCCGCGGGGCGCAAATAAAATGACACAGACACCGATGAGACAAATGAATGCGCCGATCCAGTCATACAGATCAGGTGTTTTCCGGTCAACAAGCCATCCCCACAGGACCGCAAGCGCGATGAATACCCCGCCATAAGCGGCGTATACACGGCCGAAGGAAGGGAAGGACTGAAACGTCGGAAGAATGCCGTAGACAATCAGGATCAGCGCTCCGGCGATGCCATAGCCGACTGGCTTTGCCTCTCTCAGCCACAGCCAAACCAAATACCCGCCGCCAATTTCAGCAAGCCCCGCCGCGAGAAATAAAAGAATGGTAATCAGCATCACGCGCACTCCTCAACTTGCTTTTCTCTTTCATTATAAAAGAGGAGTGCTGTTAAAGCTTTGGATGATTCTCAAATTCCTTTAAATACGCGCTGCGCTGAATCTCCGTAAATTGGCTGATCCAGTTGCTTTTCGCCTCTTCATTCAGATGGGGGAGGATATAGCGTTCAACCGCTTCAAAAAACAACGGATTCGCGATAATGTTCCAGGTAGGGATGCGAACGACTTTGCCGTTTGTTTTCTCGATGATAATATCCTCAAAAAAGATCCCTTTCAAACTGTAATGATGCCGTCCCATATAAATCCGTTTTACCTCAGAAAACAGCACGCTGCGCTTTCTCGAGAAGATCTCGCCATCAGGCCCAGTCTTTACGCTGAAAATGACATTTCCCCGGCTTGTGAACGCCGGAAAAGCCATAAAAAATGTGATTAATCCATAAACAATCGCCATTAATCCTCCGCCCAAATAAAGCAGGGCATACTTAGATTCAAATGTGAGAGCTTCAGAAACCAGCCATACTCCTGCAATAAAAGCGCCCCCTGTGGCGAGGAACAGCCATATTCTAAAAAACATTCTACTCTTGACCTTAATTACTTCATTGTTTTTCAATTGCTATTCTCCTTTATCGCTCTTTAGCAAAAAAGTATTCCTTTTACCACATCTTTATTTGCTGGTACGATAGAAAATTCATTTTGAGTGATACCTGTTACCAGCCAAGTATGACGGCTGCCAGGCAAGACGAAAGCCATGTCAGCCACTTCCGGCGAGTTGTCTTTGTCATAAACAAGGCGCATCAGCGTATCCATTTTCCCTTTTCGTGAAGCCAGATCATTTACGAATCGGGTAATATCCTCTTGATGTTCATGCTTAACGAGAAACTCTTTCAGATGTGTGGGAGTGTCTGAAGCACCTTCCAGAAGCAATTCAAATTCAGTTGATGTCAGAGTAATAATTGATTCTATGTTATCCTCAGCATCTATTATATTTAAAAACTCGGATGTTTTAGAAAGTAATCCGTCACTTGAATCCATTTTTTTGATGCTGTGCACCTGTTCATCAAACAGCAGCTCATGAGAGTAAGTGCCGAACTTAGAAACGTGGCAGGACACATTCTGTTCTTGGCCTTGTTCATCAAATTTGGACAGTTTCACTGTATAATCCGCGTCGTTTAATACATGGATAAACGGGCAGTACTCGTCCTTTAATCGGTATTGATGATTACGGTATTCCGCCGCATCTTTGGCTAAAAGCGAGCGGCATGCCGCTTCGAACAAAGCACCGAGCTGTTCATCTTCTATTTCCGGAAAATAGGCTTGCTTCAAGGCCATTCCCTGTTCAAAAAACCCTTCGCTATAAAAACAAAATAAGAGTTCTTCTATGCTGATCGTAAACTGCTTCATTGTTTATTCTCCTATCCAAATGAAAGTTTCCCTTTGAGGAAATGGGTTGCGCCGTGTATCAGCGAGTCTGCTGTTTTCTTTGCTTTTTCCATTCCTTTTTTCGCGCTGTCTATCCCTTTATGTATCGTTTTATTCGCCGCATCTATGCCATCATTCACTGATTTGACGACTTTGCCGGCTGATTCCAGCCCTTTCTTGGCTGTATCGACGACAGCGTGAATCGGTTCTTTCAGCTTTATCGCCGCTTTTTCAGCAAAGCCTGATGTGAATTTTGCGATTTTTTCCCCAACAAAACCTCCTACGGCTGATCCGATTGTGCCTCCGACTACTGTACCAACAGGGCCTAACACACTTCCAAGGGCACCGCCGACGACAGCGCCTGCCGTAGCTCCTCCTGCGATGAAAATAGTGTTATTCACAGCATTCCCGACGGCCTTGGCGTTTTCACGCTTGAGAACTTCGGGTTTGTCTTGGTATTTCGCGTAATTTTCAGCAATTTTCAAGCCCGCTCCGAACGTTTCGGTCGCACCGGTGATCAGTGTGGCGGTAATGGCATTTCCTTTAGCGAATTTTAATCCCGTTTTTCCGACATCCTTCAAAGTTGAACGTACGCCGGCTTCATTAAGAAATCCTCTTGTGTAGCTTCTGACGCTATTTGAAAAATCCACTGTATCCTGAGGGAAGTACTTTGTAAACTTTTTATGGACCAAATCTGAAAATGGCCGGTTTGTCTTTTTAAACAAATATTTAGGATTCAAAAGCACGCTGGCCGCTTTTTGATAACGTGAGCTGTCAACGGCTCTGGAAATACCTAATAGAAGTTTTGAGTGCTGGGCGGTATGCAAACCGCTGGGCTGCTTCACGAATTTCGTAAGCCCTAATCCATAGTATTTCCCCTGTGTCAGCATAAGAGCGGTCAAGCTTGTCATCGTTCCGTATTTGTCGTAAGCATGATAAAGCTTTCGTAAAATATCATCTTGTTCCACAAATTTGTCGCTCGTTTTTCTGATAAAGATCTCATTGTCACTCAGCTTGGTGACGAGCGCTTTTCCTGAACTCCACGCATCGCCGACTCCGGAAAAACAGCTGCTGTAGCGGGGATCGCACTGTAAAATCATCTGCCCCAGCTCCACATGTAGTTCCTTGTATTTATTTTCCATATCAGTTAATTCTGTGACTACATCATTTGCCAGCTGTTCGAGCTTATCCGGATCAACTGCAATGTTTCCTGACACACCGTTCACCTCCCGCGTTTATGTCTTTCCTCTCTTGCTTTCCGTTCCAGTTCTTCCATTCTGGCAATTTCAGCTTTTCGTTCTTCTATTTTGACGGCGGCTGCCTTCAGCTCCAGGCTAGTTTCAAGCAGCTCCTGTTCGAATCGATCGTAGGAGGCTTTCGTTTCCTCGAAATCCTGGTTGAACGAATTTCTTGCTTCTCCCTGCCAAGCATCCCCCAGTGCAGATATTCGGAATTCAAGCAGCATTTTGGAGCTTCTGACCTGTTCCGCGACCGCACTGTACTTGTTTGCCAGCTCAATAACTTTATATGAGTCCAACTTTTGTCCCCTGCCTTTTCTAATTTCACGCACAAATGGATGTTTTATATAAATGATTATAAATAATTCGGCATGTATCCGAATCGTACAAAAGAACCTTTTCATAATAATTGGAAGGACGTATATTCACTTGATTTTCATAGCTAGTGAGACTTTATGATTACAAAAAAGGTAAAAAAATGAATCTGTAGGAGGGAGATCTAACTTAACATTAGGAATTACTACACGGGAAAGACTGGTGTTATGAGGTAACCGTATATAAAAAAAGAGCCTAAAATAGGCTCTAAACAAGTTGCAAAATGAAGTGGCGTTTTTTACTAATCTTTATAAATAGATTTTATAATCTTATTTATTGCTAAATAAACAAAGAATATAAACAAGCCACTCATCACATACATAATTACCAGTAAAATCAATTTTTGTTTTAATGTCATGTCGGGGACTGCTGAGATCCCGAGTGTCATGCCAATCATAGGAAGCAAATAGAGAATTAAAAAGATTTTTTTCTTATATGTATTCCAAGTGTTTTTCATTGTCTATCTCCTTGTTCTTTTAAAAGCATCTTATTGGTAACTTTATAACCTGTATAGATTGTTACAGTAGTGATCAAATACAATAAAAAAAGTAAAACGATCCTTATACCGATTTGGATGCCAGGAAGCATAAAAGTAATTAATGTCATACAAATCATGAAAAACAGATAAAATAGTAAAATGAATGGTTTTTTATACTTTTTCCAAAATCGTACTATTAAATAGTCCCTTTTATTAGCCTTTAAAAGTTTCTTGAAAAGCTTTTTCTTCTTGTGTTTGATATCCCTCAAAAAGAACTTCTTCTATCATATCGTGATTGAAGAACAAATTATAATTTTCATTGATATTACCTTCTGGATAAGGAACTGAAACATAATCGTACTTTTTTTGTGAAGAAGTTTGAAGCTGATTTCTCCCATAAATCATTACAGTTTTTCGTACATTTAAAATTTTCACCACACTACCGATAGGCAGCAATGTATTAGACATTAATTTCTCACTCTTTCTTTATTAATTTTTTTTCTTAAGCAGGTGTGGATGTTTTTTTAACCAGAATTTTTTTCTGAAAATATGTAAGCATAAAGGTATAAGAAAAGTGAATACTGCAATAATAAAAGTAATTAAATATATTACTTCCTGAGGGGTTTCACTATCAATTAACCAATATAGCATGAATAAACTAAAGATACCGAAAGGAACTGGAAAAATAGAACCTATTAATAGTGCTTCATTAATTTTTTTTGGTAAAAACCCATTTTTTTCACTCATTTATATACCTCCTAGTCATCTTTTTCTGCTCCAAATTTTATCCCTAAACCAATACCTTCTGCAGCATAAAGTTCATTTTCTAGACGATGCAATACCTTGTGTACTTTTAATTACATCTGTTAATTTCTCAGCTTGCTTATCTAATTGTTTTAAGGTCTTGTCTACAGAGTTGAGAAATGATTGTACATCAAGAGTTTTCACGCAACGTTCCTTCCTTCTTTACATTATTTATTAGTTATTGATTTGGAAAGTTCTTCATCTTTTTCTTGCATAGACTTAACTAATTGTTCTGTTTGTAAGATTTGTTTGTTTAAGGAAGAAGCATACTTCTCAGCCAGTTTATTTAACTTGTTATTCAACGTATTTAGTTTCTTTGTGACATCAAGACTATTGTGGTCCGTTAAATTAGTTGGAGTAGATACTTTAAGAACCTCAGTGGTATTTTTTAATTTTGAAATTGCTCTTTCAATTTCAGGAAAATCAAATTTTATCTCATTGCCCATACAAACTCTCCCTTTATCAGTGTGAATTTTTATTTTTTTGTTTTTCTATTTCTTTTTCAATAGAAATAATCTGATTTTTTAACCCATCTATATCATTATTTAACGTATTAATTTCGTCTTCGATTTTACTTATAATTTCATCTAATTGTTTGTCTTTTAAATCTTTATAATCTGTGATTATCTCGTCTCGAATAAGTTCGAATTTATCTGCCAAACTTCCCTGCCATGTGGCCGAAGACAGAGATGGCTCAGTTATTTTATCTTTTGATTCCAAGAATTCTTGCTGGATATTTGTCAAGTTGGTTTTGCAAGTTTTGAGATCTTCTAAATTATCCTTTTTTAAACTTAGTTGTGTTTTTACAAAGGATAATCCCAACATTTCACCAAACAACTGTAAACACCTCATTGTCATATAATATGTAATTCTTTTGAACTGCTAGGAACCATAAGAAGGGAGACTTTCTTAATGTTACATGATGGAATGTAGTGGATAAATAGCAAAGAGATTATATAATAATCTCTTTGCTATTTTGGCCTTTTGATTAAAAGGAATGTTAAGTGTATGTAGGTCTATTTTAATGGTTGTTTTTATCTATTTTGCGGATTCGCTGTAGTTCGAGAAATTTCCCGCTCTTTGGGAAAAAACACTAAAGTTGATCAAATGCCCTAAGTGCGCCAAACGTGTTACAGGACGGGCTCTTCCATGATATAAATGAAATGTAAACGTTATCAAGGAGGTCGTCATATGAAGGAAAAATCATTCTCAATCGTAATAGCGGGCGGAGGGAGCACTTTCACTCCAGGGATCGTTCTGATGCTCTTGGACCATTTGGAGGAGTTTCCAATCAGAAAGCTGAAGCTGTATGATAATGATAAGGAAAGACAGGATCGCATAGCAGGCGCTTGTGACGTTTTTATCAGAGAGAAAGCGCCGGACATTGAATTTACCGCGACGACTGACCCAGAAGAAGCTTTTACAGATGTCGACTTTGTCATGGCGCACATCAGGGTAGGGAAGTACGCCATGCGTGCGCTGGATGAACAAATTCCGTTAAAGTACGGAGTTGTCGGCCAGGAGACGTGCGGGCCGGGCGGAATCGCATATGGCATGCGTTCAATTGGCGGTGTGCTTGAAATATTAGATTACATGGAAAAATATTCGCCAGATGCGTGGATGCTCAATTATTCCAACCCGGCGGCGATCGTAGCCGAAGCAACGAGACGACTCAGACCGAATTCAAAAATTCTCAATATCTGTGATATGCCGGTTGGAATCGAAGACCGGATGGCGCAAATTCTCGGCCTGTCTTCAAGAAAAGAAATGAAGGTCCGTTATTACGGATTAAATCATTTCGGCTGGTGGACATCGATTCAGGATCAAGAGGGCAACGATTTGATGCCGAAGCTGAAGGAGCATGTATCTCAATACGGGTACATTCCGAAGACGGAGGCTGAAGCAGTGGAGGCGAGCTGGAATGACACGTTCGCCAAGGCGCGTGACGTGCAGACAGCAGATCCTGACACACTGCCGAATACGTATTTGCAATATTATTTGTTTCCGGATGACATGGTGAAAAAATCAAATCCGAATCATACGCGTGCAAATGAAGTGATGGAAGGGCGAGAAGCCTTTATTTTCAGCCAATGTGACATGATCACACGCGAGCAGTCTTCAAAAAACAGCGAAATTAAAATCGATGATCATGCTTCATATATCGTAGATCTGGCCCGGGCGATTGCTTACAACACTGGTGAACGAATGCTGTTGATTGTTGAAAATAACGGCGCGATTGCGAACTTTGACCCGACTGCGATGGTCGAAGTGCCGTGTATCGTCGGCTCAAATGGGCCTGAACCGATCACCGTTGGCACCATTCCGCAATTCCAAAAAGGACTGATGGAGCAGCAGGTATCCGTTGAGAAACTGACTGTTGAAGCGTGGGCGGAGAAATCGTTTCAAAAGCTCTGGCAGGCGCTGATCCTGTCAAAAACAGTACCGAACGCGCGTGTGGCAAGGCTCATTCTTGAGGATTTGATTGAGGCCAACAAAGACTTCTGGCCTGAGCTTGATCAAAGCCCAACCCGCATTTCGTAACTGAAATACCCCCCGTTTTCGAATCTGTTATTGTATATAATAGAAAGAAAATGGGGGGATCTGATATGAAGCTCGATGAATTGATTAATCAGTACTACGGCAAATTAAATGACAACGATTTTCATATTTTAAAATATATATTGAATCACAAGCACACGTGCTATCATCTTGGAATTGACGCGCTGGCCAAAGCTTGCAGTGTCTCGCGTTCCTCGATCTTGCGGCTCGCCCAAAAGCTAGGCTTCAGCGGATACAGTGAGTTTCGCGTCTTTTTAAAGTGGGAAGATCAGCCGGAAGAAGGCGAGAGTATGAGTTTTCAAAAGCTGCTTGACGATATTGAATCAAATCTGAAATTCTTAAGGTCAAAGGATATGACGGAGATGTGCCAGCTGATTGATGAAGCGGACCGCATTTTCGTGTATGGATCAGGAAATGCGCAAAAGATATGCGCCCGTGATTTGCAAAGAATGTTTATTCCTCGCCATCGATATCTCATTTTGATTGAAGACAGAAATGAATTTAACCTGATGCGCGATGATTTTAAAGTAAACGATCTGTTTATCATCATTTCTCTTTCCGGAGAAACACCGGAGCTGATTCCTCAGGCAAGAATGCTTTCTGCAAAGGGTATTCCCTTTATTTCCATTACAAATTTAAAAAACAATGTCCTCGCCCAACTGACGCCGCATAATCTTTATGCGGCAAGCAAACCTGTGACATTAAGCGATAAAACGGAAATTGTCGCTTTTGCACCATTTTTTCTCGTTGGCGAAGCATTGTTCCGCGCATATGTTGATTACAAAGAGGCAGAAAAAAATGACATTGAGTAGCAGGGGGTTATGGTATGATGCAAAAAATTCAGCGCTTTGGAAGCGCGATGTTTGTACCTGTTCTTTTATTCGCGTTTGCCGGCATTATCGTCGGTGTCAGTACGCTTTTTAAAAATAAAACCCTCATGGGCCCGCTTGCCGACCCTGATGGGTTTTGGTATCAGTGCTGGTATATCATTGAACAGGGCGGCTGGACTGTATTTAATCAAATGCCGCTCTTATTCGCCATTGGCATCCCGGTTGCTTTGGCGAAGAAAGCTCAGGCGCGCGCCTGTTTGGAAGCGCTTACGGTTTATCTGACGTTCAATTACTTTGTCAGCTCGATCTTGACGGTTTGGGGTGGCGCATTCGGCGTCGACATGAACCAAGAGGTGGGCGGAACGAGCGGGTTAACGATGATCGCGGGCATCAAAACACTTGATACCAACATTATCGGAGCCATCTTTATTTCCTCAATTGTCGTCTTTTTGCATAACCGCTATTTTGATAAAAAACTGCCCGATTTTCTCGGCATCTTTCAAGGCTCAACGTATATCGTGATGATTTCCTTCTTCATTATGATCCCGATCGCCTTGGCCGTCTCTTACATTTGGCCGATGGTTCAGACGGGAATCGGCTCACTTCAAAGCTTCTTGGTTGCTTCCGGGGCGGTGGGCGTCTGGATTTACACATTTTTGGAACGGATTTTGATTCCGACCGGCCTTCATCACTTTATTTACACGCCGTTTATTTATGGGCCTGCAGTAGCAGAAGGCGGGATCGTCACGTATTGGGCACAGCATCTCGGAGAATATTCGCAAAGCGCCAAGCCGCTGAAGGAGCTTTTCCCGCAAGGCGGATTCGCACTTCATGGGAACTCGAAAATCTTCGGCATTCCGGGGATCGCCCTGGCGTTTTATGTCACAGCCAAAAAGGAAAAGAAAAAACTGGTCGCCGGGCTGCTGATTCCTGTCACGCTGACGGCGATTGTCGCGGGTATTACTGAGCCAATTGAGTTCACTTTCTTATTTATTTCTCCTTTTCTATTTGCGGTTCACGCCGTGCTTGCCGCAACAATGTCGACAGTCATGTATATGGCCGGTGTCGTCGGAAATATGGGAGGCGGGTTGATCGAAGCAGTGACCTTGAACTGGATTCCGCTCTTTGGCAGCCACGGTATGATCTATGTGTATCAAGTTCTGATTGGGCTCTCTTTTACAGCTATTTATTTTTTCGTCTTCCGATTTTTAATCCTCAAATTCAATATCGCTACACCGGGACGGGAAAAGGATGATCAGCAGGAAACAAAGCTGTATTCGAAACAGGAATACAGAGACAGAAAAAACAAGAGGGACGAAACGGCCGCCGCCGCTGAAACGGCAGATGACACCGCCGTTTTGTATATTGAAGCACTGGGCGGAAAAGACAACATCACAGAAGTGACAAACTGCGCCACCCGCCTCAGAGTCAGTGTCAAGGATGAAACAAAGGTTGAACCCGACAGCGTATTCCGTGCTCTTGGCGTCCACGGCGTCGTCAGGAACGGAAAAGCGTTTCAGGTGATTATCGGATTGAGCGTGCCGCAGATGCGGGAGCGTGTGGAGAAAATATTAAATCAATAATGCCGGCCCTCCTTTTCGGGAGGGTTTTCGTTTGCCGTCAAAAAGACCGTCATAGTAAAGTAAAGAAAGAGATAATCGAGTAAAAAGGGGTTTGGAGGCTTTTACATGCAAAAGGCTTTATCGTTTTTAAAACCATACTCATTGCTGGTGGGAATTGCGCTGATTCTCATGTTGACGGAGCTTGCGGTTGAGCTGATTCAGCCTTTATTAATCGCGAAAATCATTGACGATGGGATTTTAAAACAAGACCTGCGGCATGTGTGGACATGGGGCGCGGTCATGGTCGGACTGACCGTGTTATCGTTTGCGGCGGGAATGCTGAATTCCTTTTATGCCGCCCATGTCAGCCAAAGCTTTTCCTACGATACGAGAAAAGGGCTTTTTCAAAAAATCCAGTCCTTCTCCTATTCTACATTTGGACAGTTTTCGTCCTCTTCGTATATCACAAGGCTGACAAACGATGTCACTCAGGTTCAAAACATGATTTTTATGAGTTTGCGGTTCATGCTGCGGGCTCCGTTAATGATTGTAGGCGGCATTGTGCTGTCGCTTGCCGTTAACGTGAAGCTCGGCTTTTTTCTGCTTGTGACCATTCCGATCCTCATCTTGTTTTTACTTTGGGTATTAAAGAAAGGCGGGGCGCTGTTCCGCTCAGTGCAGAAACGGCTGGATCAGGTGAACACCGTCATGCAGGAAAACTTAACCGCGATCAAGCTGATTAAAGCGCTGCTTCGCGGCAGCCACGAGGTCAAAAGATTTATTAAAGCCAATACGAGACTGATGGACAAAACAGTTTCAGCCTTTCAGCTTGTAGAATTCACGATGCCTGTGCTGATGCTGATGATGAACCTCTGCATCCTTTTGATTTTGTGGTCAGGGGCCTACAGTATCACGAACGGAAGCACTCAAGTCGGTGATGTTGTTGCGATTATTAACTACGCAACACGAATAACGGGGGCACTTTCGATGTTTCCGTTTTTGATTATGATTTTCACCCGGGCAAAGGCTTCAGGTGATAGAATCGGCGAGGTGTTTGAAACGGAAGGCGATGAGCGGGAGGAAGGGATCATATCTGATCGTTTGTCGGGAAGGATTGAGTTTCAGCATGTATCCTTCCGATATCCTGAAATGGACAGAGAAGCGCTGCGGAATGTTTCATTTTCCGCAAAGCCGAGGGAAACGATCGCGATTCTCGGTGCGACAGGATCGGGCAAGTCCACGCTCTTTCAGCTCATTCCGCGGCTTTATCAGCCAGATTCAGGAAGCATTTACATAGATGAAAAGCCGATTCATGATTTTCCGGCAGAGGGGCTTCGCAAGCAAATTGGATATGTACCGCAGGAAGTGCTCCTGTTTTCTGGCACAATTAAAGATAATATCGCTTGGGGCAAAGAAAATGCTTCACTTGATGAAATAATGGAAGCGGCCAAACATGCGCAAATTCATGAAACGATTATGAAGCTCCCAAATGGGTATGATACCGTGTTGGGACAAAGAGGCGTCAACCTGTCCGGCGGCCAGAAGCAGCGGATCTCCATAGCGCGGGCACTGATCCGAAAGCCGGCGATCCTTCTTTTGGATGACAGCACAAGCGCACTCGACCTGCAAACGGAGGCGAAGCTGCTTAATGCGATCAGCACATATGAGTGCACAACTTTGATTATTACGCAAAAAGTTACGACGGCAATGAAAGCTGATGAGATTTTGCTGCTTGAGGATGGCAAACTGATTGAAAAAGGCACGCACAGTGAACTGCTTTCTGAATCTCACTTATACAAGCGCATTTACGAATCGCAATTCGGAAGGGAGGGGAGCGAGTCATGTTAAAGGACATCCGCAAGCCTTTCCAATATCCCAAACTGCCAATCGACAAAAAGAAAGGCGCGAAAAAGCGGGCGAAAGCAAAGGATGCAAAAGGCACACTGAAGCGAATCTGGTCGTACTTGGCTGAACGAAAAGGACTTCTTATCCTTGTCATGATGATGGTTGTCATCAGCGCGATATTCGGGCTTCTTGGCCCATTTGTGATCGGAAAGGCCATCGACCATTTTATTGTTGGGAAAACGGTCAGCGGCCTGATTCCCGTTTTGCTTCTTCTGCTCGCTATCTATATCATTCAGTCCCTGTCGCTCTGGTTTCAAAACTATTGGATGATTACGATCTCTCAAGGCACTGTTTTCAGAATGAGAAGCGAGTTGTTCACCCATCTGCACGAGCTGCCGATTCCGTTTTTTGATAAACAGCGGCACGGTGAGCTGATGAGCCGGGTGACGAATGACATCGAAAATGTAAGTTCTACCTTAAACACGTCAGTTATTCAAATTTTGTCAAGTGTCATCACCTTTGTCGGGACGATTGCGGTCATGCTGTACATGAGCCCTCTCCTTACATTGATTACGCTGACCATTATTCCGGTGATGGCAGCGAGCCTGAAATGGATCACCAACCGGACGGGAAAGCTGTTTAAAGAACAGCAGAAAAACCTTGGTGAACTGAATGGATATATTGAGGAATCAGTTTCCGGTGCAAAGGTCATCAAAGCATATTCGCGAGAGAATCAGATTACTGCCGAATTTCTAGAAAAAAACGCTGCGCTCAAGACCTCGGGCTTTTGGGCACAGACGATTTCTGGTTTTATCCCGAAAGTCATGAATGCTTTGAATAACTTAAGCTTTACGATGATTGCCGCAATCGGCGGTTTTTTCGCGCTGAAAGGCTGGATCTCCATTGGCTCCATCGTTGTCTTTGCCGAGTATTCAAGACAATTCACACGCCCTTTAAACGATCTGGCCAACCAGTTTAATACGATGCTGTCTGCGATTGCCGGTGCTGAACGGGTGTTTAACGTGCTTGATGAAAAAGAGGAGCGCGAGGATGAGAAGAACGCCGTACATCAGCCGATCCAAACAGGCAGTATTGAATTCCGGGATGTGTCCTTCGGTTACGACGAGGGTCAGCCGACATTAAAACATTTACAGTTTACCGTGCCTGCCGGGCAGTCCATCGCGTTTGTCGGACCGACGGGAGCGGGGAAAACAACTGTCACTAACCTGCTTGCCCGTTTTTATGAGCCTGATGAGGGAACGATTTTAATCGACGGTACAGATATTAAAACCCTTACCAGAGCCAGCCTGAGAAAAAACATGGGGTTTGTCCTTCAAGATTCTTTCTTATTTCAGGGAACAATCAGAGAAAATATTCGCTACGGCAGGCTTGATGCTTCTGATCAGGAAGTCGAAGCCGCGGCAAAAACAGCGAATGCCCACAGCTTTATTGAAAGGCTGCCAAAAGGGTACGACACAGTGCTCACGCAAAACGGATCAGGTATCAGCCAAGGGCAGAAACAATTGATTTCCATAGCGCGGGCTGTGCTTGCTGATCCGGTTCTTCTCATCTTGGATGAAGCGACAAGCAACATCGATACCGTCACAGAAGTTAACATTCAAGAAGCGCTTGCCCGTTTAATGGAGGGAAGAACAAGCGTCATCATTGCCCACAGGCTGAACACCATTCAAAGAGCGGACCAAATTGTGGTGCTAAAAGACGGCGAAATGATTGAAAAAGGCAGCCATGACGAGCTGATCCGGCAAAAAGGATTTTACAGTGACTTATATGAAAGCCAATTTGAGAAATAGACCTTTGTCCCGCACAAAGGTCTTTTTTGTTACAGTTTTATAGTAATTTTATTTCATTTTCGTAAAATGTAACAAAATTACTTGACGTAAACAAGTTATGTATATATACTAACTTACATTAAGTAAGTAATAATATTTTCAAGGAGGATAAAATGAATAAATCATTTGAAATTGGCACATTACTTTTAAGAGTTATGACAGGTATTATCTTTTTTGTTCATGGTTTATCAAAGTTTCAGGGAATGGAGGGCACCATCCAATTTTTTGGCAGCCTAGGCCTTCCAAGTTTTATGGCATATGTCATCGCAACGATTGAATTGGTAGGCGGAGTGCTTGTCTTCTTCGGATTGGCTACACGTATTGTCAGTGTTCTGTTTGCTCTCACGCTGATCGGGGCCATCATTACAGTCAAGCTGAAAGCACCTTTCATGGGCAATGCAGAATTTGATTACCTTTTGCTTTTAACATCAATCCACCTGGCACTTTCCGGAAGCCGTTTCTTGGCGCTGGACCCACTTGTGTTTAAAGCAAAAAAGAGCGAAAACGTATCAGCATAAGAAAAGAGGCATACAGCATGACCAGCATTCATGAGGATACAAGAATTGGCTATGTTAAACTCACAATCCGCAGTCTGGAGCGTTCCCTTCAGTTCTACTGTAACGTCATCGGCTTACAAGTCGTACAAAAGACGGATCGCCAAGCTGAATTAACCGCTGACGGGAAACGTGTACTTCTTATTCTTGAAGAGAATCCAAGCGCCGTTGTCTTGCCTGAACGGTCTGTGTCGGGTTTATATCACTTTGCGATTCTTCTTCCGAACAGAAAGGAACTTGGTATCGCGCTGGCCCGTCTGATTGAACACGGCATTGCCATCGGACATGGGGATCATGCTGTGAGTGAAGCGCTCTATCTGTCTGATCCTGATGGAAACGGCATTGAAATGTACGCTGACCGCCCCCGCAGCACGTGGCAGCGTGATCAAGAAGGAAACTACGCCATGACGACAACTGCGGTGGACATCGAGGGCCTTATGGAAGAAGCCGGAGATGAGCGGAAAACAGCACTTCCGAACGATACAATTATCGGGCACATTCATCTGCATGTCAGTGATTTGAACGAAGCAAAAGCGTTTTATACAGATGTGCTGGGCTTTGACATTGTCGGAAACTATGCGGGCATGTCCGCTCTCTTCGTTTCAGCCGGGGGATACCACCATCATATCGGCTTAAACATTTGGGCGGGAAGATACGCGCCGCCAAAACCGACAAATGCCAGCGGACTAGACTATTACACGGTTGCCCTGCCTCATCAAGAGGAACTGGTTCGAGTGGCAGACCGAGTCAAACATGCCGGATATTCGATTGAAGAAACGGAAAACAGCTTCCGTGTGAAAGATCCTGTTTCCGGGGCCCATATTCTATTTGTGATTTGACTGTACTCCCTTTGCCGAAAAAACGGCAGAGGGATTTTTTAATTTCCAGAAACTCCTGTCAAAAATGCCCTGAGGCAGGTATGATAAGAAGGGAATTGGGTAACGGGAGTGATGAGCGTGAAGGCTCTTATATTTACCAGGATTTTCACCTTAATGGTAAGCTGTTCAGTTTACTTTTTTCTTGTAAAAGATGACCGTTGGTTTGAGTATTTATTCATCGTTGGCGCTACGGGTGTGTTCTTAGCAAATCATCTTTTATTAAGAGTAGAGAAATATGGCATCTTGTTTTGCCTGATTGATATTGCAGTTGGCTTTTCGTTCGGTTTCATGTTTCCGGGTACAGGTTTATATATCACATTGCTCAGCCCGGTTGCGGTTACCTTTTTTCTGAAGGGATTTAACCGAAGAACAGTGTGGTTGGGACTGACCCCATAAGATGAGACAAATAAAAAACACCTTCAAGTTTGAAAAAGGATGATTGTTATCCGACATTAGACTTG